>NZ_JAWOTK010000236.1:0-1310 GCF_033338855.1 Vibrio sp. Vb0937
GTCCCCGTCTGTCACTTTGTAGTAGTGGTCTTTATCGCGGAACAAGTAAGGCATGTTGAATGCTGCGTAAGCAGGGGAGAAAGCTTCCAATTCTGCCGCGTTGCTCTTCACCATATCCAGAGCACCGTTTTGCATCAGCTCCATCGATTCACGCTGAGTGCCTAACTGCGCATCAGGGTAGATACGGATACGAACTTCCCCGTCTGTCATTTCACGAACTTCTTTTGCCATAAAGTCCATTGCTTTATGTACTGCATGGTCACGAGGGTGGTTGTGACTTAGCTTCAAAGTGGTCGCAGCATAAGCAGAAGCAGTGGCGCCGAAGGTCATTGCAGCACCTACTACAGCGCTTAAAAGAGTCTTACGCGTCATCATTGTTCTATTCTCCTTGGATTGGTTATCCAATATGTAGGGTAGTTTTAATTTTTCACGGTATTTCTTGTTTCGAGGTCATTATTGGCGATCGAAAAACCTATCGTCAAAACAAAAAAGCAAATTGATTGACCAAAATCACACTAATCACCCTCAAATTGGTTAACCAATTCATTTGTGAAGCTGCTCACGTGACAACCAAATCGCCTAACTTATAATCCACTCAGAACAACATGCCTATTTTGAGACCCTACACAAATACGCTCGCCCACATTGGTAAACCAATTGTTATGCAGTCCGCGTGTTTACTTTAAGGAAATGAAAATGAATAAACTGGTCACGTATATCAACAGGGGGTTGGCAGCATTTACTGTCTCTCTTTCGACCTTTCTTGTCTTCTGCGTGGTTTGGCAGGTGCTTTCACGCTACGTACTCGGTAAACCAAGCACCGTCACGGATGAACTGGCTCGCTATCTCTTTATGTGGGTGGCGCTTATCGGTGCCGCTTACACCACAGGTCTCAAACGTCACCTCGCCATTGACCTTTTGACGATGAAACTCAAAGGCAAGAAAAAACTGGTGAATGAAATCGTCATCCAAGTGGCCATTGCGCTCTTCTCTTATGTGGTGTTGGTCCACGGCGGAACACAATTAGCACTCAAAACATTGGCCACTGGCCAGCTAACCCCAGCATTGGGCTTAGAGATGGGCTACATCTATTTCTGCCTGCCTATCAGTGGCGCACTGATGATCTTTTATTCCGTGATTTTCGCTTATGAGCGCGTCAAACAATTAATGTCTGGTGAAGCCCTACTCACCGACACCCAACTTGATCAATAGAGGGTTCCACAATGGAATGGCAATTAATTCTTACCCTATTCGGTAGCTTCGCAGTCCTGCTTGCGATTGGTGTACCGGTTTCCTTCGCCATTGGTCTT
>NZ_JAWOTK010000237.1:0-1310 GCF_033338855.1 Vibrio sp. Vb0937
ATTGCTCAATCGTCTGCCATCCAGCGAGCTGGTCGTGCTGGTCGGATTGAAGAGGGGATTTGCGTTCGCCTCTATTCAGAAAGTCAACTCAAGCAACAGCCACAAGTGCCACAACCTGAGATTTTGCATTCCGATCTTGCGAGCTTGGTAATGGAGCTGGCGTTTTGGGGGACGACCGATATTCATGAGCTAAAATGGCTCGATATTCCTTCTGCTGCCGCGCTGCAACAAGCTAAGCAGTTGTTGTTTTCATTAGGGCTTATTACCGAGCAAGGGCAACTGACTGCGGAAGGAAAGCAGGCTCATGACTTGGGCGTAGAACCTCGCGCGGCAGCGATGTTAATTAAATCGCAATCCCACAG
This sequence comes from Vibrio sp. Vb0937, assembly GCF_033338855.1. NCBI lineage: Bacteria > Pseudomonadati > Pseudomonadota > Gammaproteobacteria > Vibrionales > Vibrionaceae > Vibrio > Vibrio sp. Vb0937. Next base: position 363 of record NZ_JAWOTK010000237.1, read on the forward strand.
CGATAAGATGGTAAATGTCGCTTTGGCGGCGGTCGCCCTAATTGAAGAGCCAGAGCGTAATGTAACGAATATCGCACATAGCTTGCATCGTTGGTTGTCCGGTTCTCATCCGAAAAAATCGTTGTTATTGAAGCGCGCACAATCTCTTGCGCATAAACTCGATACCACGTTTAGCCATAGAGAAGTGGATGAAGATGCATTGCCGTTGGTGTTGAGCTTGGCGTTTCCCGACAGGATCGCTCAGCAACGCGCCAATCAATTTGGTCGCTTTGCACTAGCGAATGGTCATGGTGCAGAATGTCGTCCTGACGATATGTTAGGCGGCTGTGAGTACTTGGTCGCGATTGATCTGATGCGGTCTCATTCCAATTCGAGCCAAATACATTTAGCGTGTGAATTGGACGTCAATATATTGCAAACGACTTTTGATTCGCTATTTTCTACTGAAGAAGTAGTGGATTGGGATGAAAAGAAAGGGCGTTTAGTGGCCGAGAAACAACGAAAACTCGGTCAATTGGTGATTGAAAGGGTGTCATTACCTAATCCGGGTAAAGAAAAAATGACACAAGCTTTACTCACTTATGTCCGCCGTCAGGGCTTAAGCAGTCTAAACTGGACGCCGGCAGCGGAAAGCCTGCTTGAACGTATTCGCTGTGCGGTGGATTGGTTACCTGAGCAAGCATGGCCAATGTTTGATGAAGCCAGTTTGTTGGATTCATTAGACGAATGGTTAGAACCGTACATGACGTCGGTCGCTTCGGTGAAAGATCTGAGCAAGATAAACTTGGTCGAAGCGCTTAATGCTCGATTAGGCTGGCCACTCAATCAACACTTGGATGAATGGTTGCCAGAACATTATCAGTTACCGACTGGGACTAAAAAGCGCATTCGCTATCAACATGGGCATGAGCCCGTATTGTCAGTGCGAATGCAAGAAGTGTTTGGGGA
>NZ_JAWOTK010000238.1:0-1300 GCF_033338855.1 Vibrio sp. Vb0937
ACTGCGCTGCCGCCCCTAACCAAAGTGTTTTAGGGTTCGCGATCAATGCGCCAAAGTCCGTCATCGCACCAACGCCCATAAAGATCAACAATGGGAAAACTCCCGATTCGATCCCGATATAGTAGACGTAGTACAACAAACCGCCTGGCTCAGTGAAGCCCGCATTAGGAATGTTAGCTAAGATAGCGCCAAAGCCAATTGGCAATAAAAGTAATGGTTCAAAGCCTTTGCGAATCGCTAAAAACAACAGCGTACAGCCAACCAGCATCATGCAGATTTGGCCAAACTCAAAGTTAGCGATCCCTGTTTCTGACCATAAGGTCATCAATCCGTCCATGATACTCCCTTACGCCAAGCTGAGAAGAGGTGCACCAACGGTAACGGCATCACCCTCTTTAACGTTCAGTTCTTGAACGATACCACCGCGAGCTGCACGAACTTCCGTTTCCATCTTCATTGCTTCAAGGATCAGTAGGACATCACCTTCTGCGACTTCAGCACCCGGCTGAACGTTCACTTTAAAGATGTTTCCTGCAAGCGGTGCAGGAACCGATTCCGCATTTGTCGTCACAGGCGCAACGGGAGCAGCCACTGATGCAGAAGCTGAACTTGGCGTCACAGAAGTCAATTGTCCTTTTGGCCCCACTTCAACTTCGTAGACTTGTCCATCAACGCGAACACTGTAAGTTTCTACGCTACCAGACGCGACTGGAGCCGCAGGCGCTGCAACTGGATTTGCACTTTCCAATGTGGGTGCTGGTTCAAAAGCATCAGGGTTACCACGGTTTTTAAGGAACTTCAGACCAACTTGAGGGAACAACGCATAAGTAAGTACGTCATCAACGCGTTCACTCGCAAGCTTAATGCCTTCAGACTGAGCCTTATCCATTAAATCCACCGTGAGCGCTTCCATTTCTGACTCTAACAAATCAGCAGGGCGACACGTAATTGGCTCTTTACCTTCAAGAACTTTTGCTTGTAGTTCGGCATTCACTGCCGCAGGAGCGGCACCGTACTCACCTTTGAGAACACCAGCGGTTTCTTTAGTGATGCTCTTGTAGCGCTCACCGGTCAATACGTTGATGACAGCTTGAGTACCAACGATCTGAGACGTCGGTGTTACGAGAGGAATAAAGCCAAGATCTTCACGTACACGTGGGATTTCTTCTAGCACCTCGTCGATACGATCCGCTGCACCTTGCTCTTTTAGCTGACCTTCCATATTCGTCAACATACCACCTGGCACTTGAGCAATAAGGATACGGGAATCCACGCCTTTTAGTTGCCCTTCCCACTTCGC
>NZ_JAWOTK010000239.1:0-1297 GCF_033338855.1 Vibrio sp. Vb0937
ATCTTGTGCAGATGACTTGCTTGCATCTCCTGATTAAACAGACTGTACGCATTACGCTGTTTCTTCGCTTGATACATGGCGATATCTGCAGAAAGCAGCAGCGCGTCTAAGTTGTCGCCGTGCATTGGGTAGAACGCAATCCCAATGCTGCAACTGAGCAGGAACTGGTTATCGTTAACGTTATATGGTTTGGAAAGCGTTTGAATCAGCTCGCTTGCTAGATCTTTGATGGTCTCTTCATCAGTTCGATTAACGATAAAGATGAACTCGTCGCTTGCCTCACGGACGATCAAACGACCTTCGCCCGAGAAGTGGTTAAGGCGAGTCGAGATCTGTTTTAGAACTTCGTCACCAAATTCGTGGCCGTGTGTGTCATTGACCGATTTGAAGTTATCGATATCAATGAACATTAAGGTGAACGGGTTACTGCTGCCACACATCCAACGTTGAATGTTGGAACGTAAATATTCGCGATTAGGTAGGCGAGTTAGATGATCATGACAAGCTTGGTAAAGCAAACGCTCTTTGGTTTCGTGTTCATTGTTAGCGATTGAGCGAAACAGCGCATAAAACGCTGCTTGAACGATCAGAAAGACGATGCAGTAAAACGCAAATTGGCTGTAAAAGCCGCGCTTAATGAAGCCCAAATCGGTCGACGACGCCGCCCATAAGCCATAATCAGGAAGGTATTTGAGTGTGATTAATTCATTCAAACGTTGGGTGTCGACGACGACATTGATTGCTCGGGTTAGCTGTTTTACTTGGTCGGTATCCCAGCCGTAGTCTTGCTGGATTTGATCCAATAAGGCTTGTTTATTTAAATCATCGGCGGGCTTTTGATAGTCCTTGATCGTGGTGTCTTCAGATGAGCTAAACGTAAGGTAGCCGTCGTTTCTAATTAGGGACACGCGATTGTGTTCATTAGCATGAATGTCGTTACGAAACACTGACGACGTATTCATGTTAAAGCCAGCCGTCATTACCGCTTGTACTACGCCATTTTTATCTGGAATCGCTTTACGAATGGGAATAACTAACGAATCTTGCGCTTCCATAAAGTAGGTTCTGCCGATCACCATGCGATCGGAGTTCAACGCTTCAAGGAAGGTCTCTCTGGTGAGCGGATCTTGCTTGAGATTGTGTAGCTTTTCCAAAATCAAGTTCGAGCTAACGGAAATGTAGTCACCGTTGGGATTGGTCAAGCCAAAACCGATGATCGCCGGATGAATGTTGAGAAGTTTATCTAACATTGGGCGAGTTTGAATGGCCGCGGTACGAGTGAAGCTATTTTGCTCCA
>NZ_JAWOTK010000240.1:0-1296 GCF_033338855.1 Vibrio sp. Vb0937
CAGAAATCGAAGTTGAAAATTGGTGTGGATCCACTTGGTGGCAGCGGCATTGATTACTGGCGTCAAATCGGCCAAGCATACAACTTAGATCTGACCTTGGTCAGCGAAGCGATTGACCCATCATTCCAGTTCATGTCGCTTGATAAGGACGGCGTGGTTCGTATGGACTGTTCTTCTCCTTACGCAATGGCTGGTCTGCTAGCTCTGAAAGATGAATACGATCTTGCGTTTGGTAACGACCCAGACTATGACCGTCATGGTATCGTGACGCCGAAAGGTTTGATGAACCCGAACCATTTCTTAGCGGTTTGTATCGACTACCTATACCGTCATCGTGAGGCGTGGGGTAAAGATGTTGCTGTTGGTAAGACGCTGGTTTCAAGTGCACTTATTGACCGAGTAGTAGCCGATTTGGGTCGTGAACTGTGTGAAGTGCCTGTCGGCTTCAAGTGGTTTGTCGATGGCCTTTACACTGGCAAGTTTGGTTTTGGTGGTGAAGAGAGCGCAGGTGCCTCTTTCCTACGTAAAGATGGAACACCATGGTCAACAGACAAAGACGGCATCTTACTATGTTTGTTAGCGGCTGAGATTACTGCGGTAACGGGTAAAAACCCACAAGAGTACTACGAAGAGCTTGCCGCTAAACATGGTGAGTCTAAGTACAATCGTATTCAAGCGGTAGCGAATGGACCTCAAAAAGATGTGTTGAAGAAACTGTCGCCAGAAATGGTTGCAGCAGAAACACTGGCAGGTGATCCGATTACGGCGCGTCTAACACACGCTCCTGGTAACGGCGCGGCGATTGGCGGATTGAAAGTGACGACTGAAAATGGTTGGTTTGCTGCTCGTCCATCGGGTACGGAAGACATCTACAAAATCTATTGTGAAAGCTTCAAGGGTGAAGAACACCTAAAACAAATTGAAGCTGAAGCACAAGAGATTGTGAATCAAGTATTTGCAGCTGCAGGTTTGTAATTAAACCTACTCTGACAAAAAGGCGACCAGATGGTCGCCTTTTTTACAACTCGTCGTTAACTCTCTATTTATGAGCCTTTGGATTTTGTGGCCAATTATCTGGCACGATAAACCAGAACTCGCCATCTGCTGTTTGTGCATGCTCAAATCGCTCCATTGGTTTTTCAATCGGCTGAGAAAAATCATCCGTACCAATAGCCCAGTTGGGTTTGCTTAAGTGGTAAAGCGGTTTATTGATCAAACTCCATTGGCTTTGATAACACCAATATCCACTGATTTGGCTTGGATTGAGAGCAAAACCTAAGCACTCTTTCGGCGGTA
>NZ_JAWOTK010000241.1:0-1294 GCF_033338855.1 Vibrio sp. Vb0937
TGATTTAGATACTAACGCTCAAATTCCACCGAATGTGGAAGTGGTGTACACAATTGTCGCTCAGATTGACCGTTCAAATCCGGATCAAATTCTGTACTCTCAATTCAGTAATACCGCGACGGTTAAAACGCCAGATTCTACTGTCCAGTCATCAGCATCAGACAGCGTTACGGTGTATCCAAAAGAACCTAAGATCATCGTGACTAAAACCACACCGGATGACGAGTTTATCCCCGGTGATTGGGTCACATTTACGGTCTCTATTTTCAACTTTGGTGAAGGTTATGCGAACGAAGTTCATGTAACGGACGATATGGGGGGTCTGGATGCGTTTTCTGAATGGACGATAGACGCGACGATTGATTCAAACAACTCGCCATACAAAACAGGCAGTTACGCAGGGCCTAAATCGGGTTACCCAAACAATGGAAATATTGACTCGCGTATTGATATCGACCCTAAAGTGGGTAGTGAGAAAGGCTCGGTGGTTTACGTTATTCATGGTCGAGTGAAGAACGATTATGCCAAGCAAGAGATCTCCAATACGGCGCAAGCTTATGACCCTTTGACTAATTTGAACCAGTCGTCTTCTGCACAAATTGGTGATGGTTCGAGCGACAAGCTTAATGTATCGATCTTAAAAACTGCCGATAAAGTCCGCTTTGTTCCGGGCGAAGATGTGACCTACGAAATCCGTGTTCTCAACAATGGTTCGCACACTGAAACTGGGTTAAAAGTCGTTGATAAGTTGCAAGATATTTTGTCTGTATTAGCGAACGACAAAGACAATCAGTATCAAGATTGTCCTGACCAAAGCCCGTTCGAATATTGGCAATTTGACTATGACGACGGTGCCGGTTTTCATTCTGTAACAACGGAGAACTTTGTGTATCCCGAAGGGGACGCTTCCAAAACAATGAGTTTGGAACCGGACGAAGTACGTACGTTTAAAATTAAAGCGCGTGTAAAAGATAACGTCGTTGGTTCGCTAGATGAAGGGGGGAATCTCAACGATAAAATTGCAAATGATGCATACATCTATCGCGATCTTGGTGAAGTAACGGAAACTTCTCACATTTCACACCATGAAATGAAAAAGGCATACAACGGCGAGAATGTCACGCGCAAGCTATTGGTGAATGGAGTCGAATCTCGTTTTTACTCACCAGGTGATACGTTGACCTATTTAGTGACGGTATCGTCTCAAACAGGTTACGTGAACGACCATACTGTGAGTGAAAACATCACTGCCGTGACGACACAATTGCTCGATGGGTCAACTGCAACGCCCTTC
>NZ_JAWOTK010000242.1:0-1294 GCF_033338855.1 Vibrio sp. Vb0937
AATTTGTTATCTCTCAAGGTCAAAAAGGCCCTCAAGCAGAGCAAATCAAAGTACTTTAATTCTTAAAGAATTTGATATGATAGCCAGCTTTTAAGCTGGCTATTTTTTTGCCCAAAGCAAATTTTCGCCCATAAAAACGATATAAACCCATGGCTCTAAAACCAACCATTTATAAATTTCGTATCTCTCTTTCCGATATGAATAACGATTACTACGATTCCAAGAACCTTACTATCGCTCTGCATCCCTCTGAAAAACCTCAACGCATGCTGGCTCGTATCTTGGCTTTCTGCCTCAATGCCCAAAAAGACTTGGAATTTACCAAAGGCCTCTCAACCACGGAAGAGCCAGATTTATGGCATGTTGCAGATGACCAAAGCATCACGCATTGGATTGAGATCGGCGAACCCGAACCAGATCGAATCAAAAAAGCCTCTCGCCTTGCCAAGCAGGTCAAGGTCTATACGTACAATACTAAAGCACCGGTGTGGTGGGAGAAAATGTCAGGTAAGTTTTCAATGCTTCCAGTAAGCGTAGAAAGCTTTGACTACGACGCTATCGATATGATTTGTCAGCACCTTGACCGTGGTACAAACCTTTCTGTTATGATTACCGGCACCTCTATTTTTGTTGATGTGAACGATCAACACGTCGAAGTAACAGTGAAGGAACTGCAAAGTCATGACGCCCCTTAGTGAACTGATTAAACAAATGGGAATCAAAAAGATTCCCTTCGTTGATGAGCATAAAGCAGCCAAGAAGCGTTGGTTGAAAGAACAAGCTCCGCTGTTTGCACGCGTATGTGAAAACAAGCCAGCAACGAATCCAGTGCTTCACCTACTCGGGCTCCTGACGAAATCCCATATCGAAGCAAGTGCGTTGTATGAACAACACGCTCATTCGACACAGCAAATGCAAAAGGTCTTGGCAGATACGCTTGGGGATGAGCAGGCAGACAAATTCACCAATCAATCGGCAGAAGATCTTGTTCTGATCACCCATTTGTGGCTCTTCACTCAAGGCTATCTGAACATGGATTTTAGCTTAGCGCACGATCACGCAGAGCAGACGCAAAACACGTTACAGCACGAACTTGTGATTAAACGTATTGATGTTGACGCGTTCAGAACAGAGCTAATGCAAAGCTTCTATTTAGGTAAAGAGGCAAACCCAACAGCATCAAATGGCTTTTTCGGCTGGTTGAAGCGACTCTTTTCCTCATAAAATACATGGTTTTATCAATCCGAAACAACTGATAGACTGCGTCTCCAATGCAACAAGCATCATGTTTGCA
>NZ_JAWOTK010000243.1:0-1293 GCF_033338855.1 Vibrio sp. Vb0937
CTTCCCCACCAAGACGAGCCACAATATCACTCTCACGCACTGACGAATCGAGCACTTTGGCTACGCCAGTTAATACGACGTCACCAAACACATGGCCATAGGTATCGTTGACCTGTTTGAAATGGTCGACATCCATCATAACCAGCGTGATAGGCCCTGTTTCCGGCTTTTTCGCTACCATTTTCTGCTTATCAAGCTTTCTTTCAACCCAATGATTGAGCGCCAAATAGCCGTATTGAACACGCATGACTTGCTTGTTTAGCTTGTGAACCAACTTACCTTTCTTCGTTTCTGGAATTGGCTTTTCAATCAGCTTAGGCTTTTGCTCTGCAGGTTTCGCAAACCACTCTTCCAAGAATCGGCGGTTAAACAGGCCCGTTAACATGTCGGTTTTCGCCAAACGACGCATACGCAAACGCGAACGGTTCACGTACAAAAATACCAACGCCATAAGCAATAAAATACCAATCATTACCAATAACACTTCACCCAACAAGTAGAACGTTCGGCGATTGTTCTCCAACTCTAGACGCTGTAATACATTGTTCCAGTTGAGGTTTTCGTTCTCGTACTCTAATCGCTCTAGCTCAAACAAGGTTTGTTGTCGCTCTAAGTTCTCGACTTCACGCTGATTACTAAATTGAATGAATTTTTCATGATATTGACCGTAGGTTTGATAGGCCAATTCGAAGTTTTTATCTCCGGCGTAAGCCATAGCAGCGACTTTTAACAGCTCCATTTGCTGCTGTTTGATGTAGCGACTCTCGATGATCTCAGGAAGTAAAGGCGTAATCATCGTTAACAAAGCTTGATACTGCTTACGCTCTAGCATGTACTCAGCTTGCAACAACTTAAATGTTGCCAAGTACGCATTCGAGGTTTCACGGTACTGCAAGTTTTCGGCAAGCTTGAGATGACGCAGCATGTTTTTTTCGTTGTTGGTTTCGCGATACAGAGACGCAAGCTCCAAGTTCACCCGAAAGCGAAAACGTCCGTCACCAATAATCTGCGCAAGCTTTAAAGCTGCTTGATAAGATTTGATGGCTTCATCGTATTGGAACTGAGCTTTGTGTAGCTTTGCAATAGTTAGGACGCTAAGCAACTCATTAAACGACATGCGGCGGTCTTTAAAATAACGATACGCCTGCTTCAGCACGACTTCAGAGCGGTCATAGCCTTGAATTTTTACCAATACATCACCAAGCTCTAGCGCTGCGCGTTCGACTAAGCCCTGCGCACCTGATGACTCCGCCGCTTCCATCGAAGACATCAACGCCGCGTACGATTTCTTAT
>NZ_JAWOTK010000244.1:0-1291 GCF_033338855.1 Vibrio sp. Vb0937
GGTGAAGGTGGTGTGACATATATGAATGACGTCGTCACGATCACTCAAGAAGTTAAAGTGCGCGGCAAAATGGTCACCCAATCGATAGACATAGAATGTCGACATCAATTGGGAAGTGAGTATTTAGATGTCGACCCTACTTCTCTGCCTGATGGAGAAACCATACAGCTATTCCCATTTGCCAACACACCGAACTCCGGTGGGGTTTACAAAGCTTGGGTATCCACAGCGGCGAGCGTAGAAGCTGCTTGTGAAGGTACCGACCTGTATGGCGAAGAAACTGGTGAAAACTGTGCAGGGTTCTTTGGATTTATCCCTCGATTCTCGAAAACAGATAACTTCAAAGCGAAGACTGCGGAGCCAGAACCGCCAAACTTTGATATTGCTTTTCGTGCGTTCCACGACAGAAACCTGAACTGCCAATATGATCCTATCATCGATGAAGTTATTCCTAATTGGGAGTTCGGTATTCGTGACTTAGCAATGGAAATGGGTGGTATGCGTAATACTAAACTTTCCAATGATTCTCCTGACGAGCCAATCACGTTTAGTGTTTTTGGGGTTGAAGACCATCAATGGAGCTTAGACCAATTCATGTGGTGGGCGAAAAAAGTTGGCTTTACCGCAATGAACACCCCATTCACTCACTTCACAACCTTCGCAGATTTAAGAGACTTTTCACCGACATTCGAAGATGGCGATCTGCATATAGGCTTTGCAAACGCTCTAGCATGTCAAACCAACTTCGACGAAACCATCAAACGTTCTGCTGGTGAGGACACAGATGAAGCCAGCGGTAATGAGGAGAATGACGTTGGTTTCATGCCTAGTGCTTGGGCTCAACCAACCTTTGATGATGATCCCGTGTTAACCATCCGTTTTGGTTCTATCGGTATTGCCAATCTTAAAGTGTGTAAGTCGTTCGATATGAACGGTAACGGTATTCATGATGAAGGCGAAGGCTTGATTCCGAATTGGCCGGTCAACCTTTACATACCTGACAGTGTACCCGTTCCTAAACCATTCAACCCTGAGTATCCAGAAAATGGTGAATTCTTAGTGATAGAACAACTTCTTCTTGATGCCGGAGTTCTTCCAGAAGGCGAGAATTTAGCGGAAGTCGATGCCAATGGTTACGTCCAGCGAATGACAGGAGAGGATGGCTGCGCCACATTCTTCGTTCTCGTTCCAAATGTTCGCGGTGAAGATCCCGCGCCTTATGAAGTGAGCGAAAGCCTTTCTGCTGCATGGAACAATACCAGTGATCACACCATTTCGTTCGACGTAAAAT
>NZ_JAWOTK010000245.1:0-1290 GCF_033338855.1 Vibrio sp. Vb0937
GTTGATAGAAAACGCGGCAATCATAGTGAGGATGGACGCTAAAAGATGCAAAATTCCACAGCGTACAGCGAGAAATGCGGTGACCCAGCCAGTCATGCCACCAGCAATAATCGCCATACCGGTTGCAATCCAAGGGTTGATGCCTGCAACGATAGCTGTCGCAGCAACCGCGGCTCCCATAGGGAAACTACCATCAACACTTAAGTCAGGAAAATCAAGAACACGAAACGTAAGATATACGCCCAAAGCAACCAAGCCATAAATCAAGCCGATCTCAAGCGCGCCAAAAAAAGCAAATGCAGACATAACTGCTCCTTTCTGCATGTTCAGATCGCTAGCAGCGATCTGACGTTACAACTTTCAACTTAGGTCGAGGTAAAGAGAGCAATCCGCTCAGAAAAAACTTGCTCTTATAAACTTACGATTTACGAGCCCATTTTCATGCTGAGACAAATGGGCCTGAGAGAAAGAGTCCTTACCTCAAGATAAGTGATTTACTGCATGCTAGTCGCACGTTGAACAACAGAACTCGGCAGTTGGATGCCCAACTTAGAAGCGGCGCTCTCATTGATGACCAAATCCGAACCCGTTGCGACTTTTACATCCAGCTTTCCTGGCTCTTGACCATCAAGTATGGCTGCTACGTAATCTGCCGTTTGCACACCGACTTGGTAGTAGTCAAAACCAAGGCCAGCAATCGCACCTTTTTCAACATAAGATGTTGCACCGCCAAAGACTGGTTTTTTCGCTTGGTTCGCCGCGACAATCATGCCTTCGATCGCACTCGCTACAGTGTTATCCGTAGGCGCGTAAAGGATGTCTGATTTTGCTGCGATGGCTTGCGTAGCAGATTGAACATCGGCACTTTTCAAAGCAGTGGCTTCCACCACTGTAATGCCTTTCGCCTCTGCACTTTCTTTTAGAAGATTAACCAGCGTCACCGCATTCGCCTCGCCAGGGTTGAAGACGACACCAATGCTTTTGACTTGAGGAAGGATTTCTTGAATGAGCTCAACGTGCTGAGCCACTGGAGACAGATCTGATAAACCTGTTACGTTTTTGCCTGGCTGCTTCATCGATTTAACCAACTTGGCTCCTACCGGATCAGTCACCGCAGTAAACACAACAGGAATCGTACGAGTCGCAGAAACCAGTGCCTGCGCTGACGGCGTTGCAATACCGACTAGCACGTCTGGGCTCTCTCCCACGTATTGACGCGCAATTTGTACCGCAATTGTAGGGTTACCTTGTGCTGTTTTATAGTCGAATTCTAGGTTTTTACCCTCTTCA
>NZ_JAWOTK010000246.1:0-1289 GCF_033338855.1 Vibrio sp. Vb0937
AGGTCAGCACTAGATTGCAGATTTTGTTCATCTTTGATTAAGGTTGGTAAACTTAGACTCGTGATACTCAAGTTACTTCTATTGAAGCGTTGGGTATAAAAACTGGTGAGATAAATAAAAACTATGAAAAGAATAAAGCAAGAAGTGAACGACTTTATCAGCCGTGGTATGGATTCTAATGTAAGAATTGCGGTAACTGGGTTATCCCGAGCGGGTAAAACGGCCTTTATCACGTCTTTGGTTAATCAGCTACTTCACACCGCCACTCACGACAATCTACCTTTATTGACCGCCGCGAGAGACAAACGCCTTATTGGTGCAAAGCGTGAACCTCAAACCAATATGATGGTGCCTCGCTTTGCTTACGACGAGGCGATGAGCCAGATTCATGCGAACCCACCACAATGGCCAGTGCCAACGCGTGATGTGAGCGAAATTCGCCTAGCTTTAAAATACAAACCAAAGAAAACGACCAAGAAGCTGCTCAGTAAAACGGCGGTTCTCAATGTTGACATCATCGACTATCCGGGTGAATGGCTATTGGACTTGCCTTTGCTCGATATGAATTTTTCGAGTTGGTCTCAAACGCAGTTTGACGCGCTGAAAGGCAAACGCAAAGAGTTAGCTCAAGCATGGCTAGCTGAACTCGAACAGATCGAGCTCAATGCGGATGCAGATGAAAAACAGCTAGAGAAAGTGGCTCACGCTTACACGGATTATCTCCATGCTTGTAAAGATGCTGGGCTGCACTGGGTTCAGCCAGGGCGATTTGTGTTACCAGGAGAGCTTGCTGGTGCACCGGTGTTGCAGTTCTTTCCTTGTCGATTTGAACCGGAAAGCAAAGCGCCTAAAGGCAGCAACTTAGCCATGTTGGAAGCGCGTTTTCATGAATATCAGCAAAAAGTCGTGAAAGCGTTTTATAAGCACCATTTTGCAACATTTGACCGCCAAATTGTGCTGGTGGATTGTTTACAGCCACTTAATGCTGGCGACGAGGCGTTTTATGATATGCGTCAGGCTCTTGAGCAGATCATGCACAGCTTTCGTTATGGTCGCAGTAGCTTTTTACGTCGTTTGTTCTCGCCAAAAATAGACAAAGTGCTATTTGCCGCCACCAAGGCCGATCACGTGACACCAGATCAGCATCCGCATCTTGTTTCTCTACTGCAACAAATGGTGCACCCAGCATGGCAAACCGCTGCTTATGAGAACATTGAAATGAGTTGTATGAGCATTGCTTCCATCCAAGCGACCACTTCTGGGTTTATTACCTCAGGCGACAAAACCAT
>NZ_JAWOTK010000247.1:0-1289 GCF_033338855.1 Vibrio sp. Vb0937
GGCTGGAGGTTTACGGTTAATACCTTTATTGCCGTTTCTATTGTCTCCTTCGCGGTCGACCATTTGCACCACGTGATCGAAATTTCCCGAATCGAACCTTTTTACGCAGCGTTGTTGGGCGGTGGATTGATCGGTATTGGTATGCTGGTGATATTTCGTCACAAGATGAGTTTGGGCGGCTTTAATATTTTGGCCTTGTACCTTCAGGAACGCTTTGGGATTCGAGCGGGCAAAATTCAGATGGCGCTCGATTGCGCCATCGTGGTGATGTCACTGTTTATTGTGGATGTGCACCTTATCGCTCTCTCCGTTCTTGGTGCCATTGCGACCAACTTGATTTTGGCGATGAACCACAAACCTGGACGATACCAGCCAAAACCGCAAACGGCATAATCAACACCTAGAAATGCGAGAGTGTTTAGACAGCCAAAAAGCCCCGAGCCATTAGCTCGGGGCTTTTTGCTGTGGCGGTAAACCTACGCCAGTTCGCTGGTTGTGCAGTATTGCTGCACCTGCGCATCCAATTGTTTTTTGCATTGCTGGCTAAGTTGAAAATGCACTTGCATCAATAAGTCATGCGCATAAAAAAGCTCAAACGCCTCGCCGCCGTTTTGCAGACAAATGGCTTCACATCGTTCAGCATGCACTTTGGCTTCTTTAGGTGCATCGGCTTTCAGCAAGCTCATCGCCAAACGATATTCTGCGCGCTCTTCCTGCATCCAACCGCCCGCTATTTTCAAATAATCCAGTGATAGCCTTGCAGACTCTAAACTCCTCGCTTTCTGCTCGTCAGTACGCTCTGAGAGCTCTTCATACTGACAAGCCAAGTTGTTTGCGGTGATTGCGATCGAACGCGCTAGCACCTCTTCTGCATCGTGTGGTGTCATTCCTAATGCGGCTTTCGCCAACCATTGACTCGCTGGTTCAAGCTGAGTAAGAGCAGAAAGTTCGTTCGCAATAAGAGAGAACACGCGACGCTGATCTTGCTCCTCCAGCAATGCTACATCCTCAGTGCCATCGACAAAAAAGCGTGCAACGGCGATGCTACGTTTAAACGCCAAACTCTCGGTAATGGCGCGATCATCTAAGCGGTCTAAACAGGCAAGAAATCGTTCGGGATGCTCAAGGTGACCAATTGCGGTGTGTAGCATCAGTGCAACTATTCGCTCAACTTGGCTGAGCGTTTCCACCTCATTCAGCGCCGTTTCTAGCTGAGCATAGACCTGTTCTGGCTTTTCCTCGTGCAGCTGCCAACACTCACTCATGAATGCATCAAAATCCATTTTGAA
>NZ_JAWOTK010000248.1:0-1288 GCF_033338855.1 Vibrio sp. Vb0937
TTGGCACACCAATGAGCATGAAGCCAATCACCATTAAAAACAGTAGTAAAATATCCATGGCTTAGCGCTCCTTGTGCTCAGAATCGTTCGAGGAACGAGGAGTCATGGCATCGCCAGCTTCACTCATTTCTTCTTTTAAGGCTTCCAGTTCTTCCTCAGCTTCATGACCTGCAATCAAGCGATCCAGCTTGCCTGTAGCGATCTGCCAAGTGACTTGTAAAAAACGGAAAGTGAGCATCGCCATACCAAGCGGCAAAGCGAAATAAGGAATAAAGCGTGGCAGTTTTTCGTAGCGCTCGCCTTCATTAAGCCAATCCGCTAAGAACTGTAAAAACTCAGGCATTGGGATATCGTCGGTTTCATACCATGCGCGCTCTGTCGCAAAGGGATACCAATAATTCCAAGCACCAATCAAAAGCAGAATCGAAAAGGTTAGGCAGCAGGCCGCTGCGACTAGCGCAAGAAGTTTACGGCGCCCTTCAGGCACGATATTGATGATGACATCCACGCCAATGTGAAAGTGTTTTTTCACACCGTACGAAGCGCCAACTAAAACCATCCACGCGAACATGAATACGGTGAGCTCTAACGCCCAGAGAATATTATCGTTAAAGACATAGCGAAAAATGACATTAGCAAACGTCAGCAATGTCATCGCACCTAAGAAGAAAGCTATTAAGGTTTCTTCAATGGCATCGGTGATTCGTCCAGCCTTGGCAAAAAAAGTCGGTTCCATAATTACATCACGTCATCAGTAAAGGGAAAAAGCCCTCATCCTCAGCTCGGCTTAGAGAGAGTCCGAGGGCGAATGGATATCGTTTTTGTTATTGTTGGTTTGAAGCCAAAGCCGCTTCAATCAGGTCAGAACCAATGTCTTTCTCAAACTTTTTCCACACTGGTTGCAGAGCCGTCACCCACTCTTGACGCTGCTCTGGCGTTAGCGTACGAACCATACCACCCGCTTCGATAATGTTGTTTTTATTCGCCAAGTTCACTTTGGTCGATTCCGCGTTACGCTCAGCAGTCACTTCTTGAATAATGGTATTGAGCTGTTCACGCTGATCTTCTGGTAGCTTCTGCCAAAAATCGTTCGACGTCACAACGAGGTAATCCAAAATACCGTGGTTGGTTTCCGTGATGCCATCTTGAACTTCGAAGAACTTCTTACCGTAGATGTTTGACCAAGTGTTCTCTTGACCATCGATAACCTTCGTTTGTAGACCGCCGTAAACTTCTTTGAAGGACATTTTTTGAGGGTTTGCGCCAAGTTGCTCGAACTGGGCAACAA
>NZ_JAWOTK010000249.1:0-1286 GCF_033338855.1 Vibrio sp. Vb0937
GAGTTTTCTGCTTCGTACAAATGACCCACATTGTGTTCAGCTGGGTATTTTGCACCGCGACTATTGAGGTGCTCTAACATCAGCTTCTTCATCAATTTGGTATCTGTACCTTTTTTGAAGATGTAATCCTGATGGAAGACGTAACACATGAAGTGCCCGTAATAGAGCGACTGAACCAGATTTTTGCTCACCTCTTCAGGCAAAGTTTCCAACCACTCTTCATCATTTCTACGCAATGCGATATCGAGCGCAACAATGTCTTCAACCTCGTTGCGATGAATCGTTTCGTAGCGAATCGCAGCCCCAGCCGCCGCAAAACGATGTAAGTAAGCTTTTTTACCTTCATCTGGCGTACATTCGAAGAAATCGCAATCATCTTCAATAGCCCATACTTCTTTCAGGTATTTTTGTGCCTCTTCAATTCCGCCATCACTCATTTTTAGCACTAAATGATGTTCGTATTTATCGCGGAATTCTAACATTCGCTCAGGCAAATGCTGCGGGAACAATTTGCTTGCGTAGTACAAAATGGTGTCTGGCAAATATTTGCTGACAAATGGCACTCGCTCTAAAAAGTTCTCTACTTTCGCTTTCAATGCGAACATCTTAGGCAGTTTGTCCGTACCCAATAAGTCGATCGATAAAAACACGTCTTTGCCGTATTTCTCTGCCATGTTGAAGATATCGCGATGCAGATACTCCCCCATTTCTGGCAGGTTATCGAATTGAGTCAGAAAATCTTTTCTCAATTTGGTTAACTTGTTTGCGTCGTTCGTGCCCAAGTAAAACACTTGCTCTTTGCTTGGCACTGGGTAGCTATCAACACGCACTGCAAACACGCCCAATTTGCCCGCACAACCGCTCGCTTCAAACAAGCGACGCTCGTCTGCATTAAAACGTGAAGGGATGTCAGACGTCACGTCACGTACTCGTTCATCATATTCTTTGTCTGATGCCATGCGATCATCGTGAACGATCTTGCTTGGGTCGAAATTACCTTCTTGCAGATTGTGAAGAATTTCTTCCGGCGTCTCACCCAAGCCATCAATACCAAGATGGTTAACCAGATGGAGGTTGCCCTGCTTATCGACCTGCGCGTAGATGGCAAGCTCAGTATACGCCGGGCCGCGTTTCACTAACGCACCGCCTGAGTTATTGGCAATGCCACCGACAACTGTCGCACCTAGCGATGAAGATCCAATAATAGAATGCGGCGCGCGGTTAACGGCTCTGAGTTCTTTTTCTAGTGAATGTAGACTTGCACCGGGTAAGCACACCGCCTGTTT
>NZ_JAWOTK010000250.1:0-1284 GCF_033338855.1 Vibrio sp. Vb0937
CAAACAATTGATGAAGAACGGCATGTGGAGCAACAACCCAGCATTGGTTCAGCTGCTCGGTTTATGTCCTCTACTCGCCGTTTCATCGACGATCACCAACGCGCTGGGTCTTGGTATTGCCACATTACTGGTACTAGTGGGGTCTAACGTAACGGTTTCACTGATCCGTAACTATGTTCCTAAAGAGATCCGAATTCCGGTTTTCGTTATGATCATTGCGTCACTCGTAACCTGCGTCCAGCTACTAATGAATGCTTACGCTTACGGATTGTACCTATCACTGGGTATCTTTATCCCGTTGATCGTAACCAACTGTATCATCATCGGTCGCGCCGAAGCTTACGCTTCAAAAAATGATGTGCTTCCTGCCGCATTGGACGGCTTATGGATGGGACTGGGCATGACCAGTGTGCTAGTTGTGTTGGGCTCAATGCGCGAGCTTATCGGCAACGGCACATTGTTTGACGGCGCAGACTTGCTATTGGGTGACTGGGCTGCAGCGCTGCGCATTCAAGTATTCCAATTTGATAGCAGCTTCTTATTAGCACTATTACCACCAGGTGCTTTCATCGGTGTAGGACTTTTGATTGCGTTGAAAAATGTTATCGACAGCTCAATTCAGGCTCGTCAGCCGAAAGAAGAAAAACCGGCCATTGAGCGTGCTCGCGTAACTAACGCATAATATAAGAATTCTAAAATCAAGGCTCTACCACTCGTAGGGCCTTTTTCATAAACCGCAAAGACGGGTTTGGAAGTCAGCAATGAACAAAGAAAAAAGAATAGAAATTCTTGAACGATTAAGAGAAAACAACCCCAATCCTGAAACGGAACTGAACTGGAGCTCTCCATTTGAGTTACTCATCGCTGTGCTACTTTCAGCGCAAGCGACCGATGTCAGTGTAAACAAAGCCACTGATAAGCTCTTCCCCGTTGCGAATACGCCACAAAGTATTCTCGATTTGGGTGTCGATGGTTTGAAGGAATACATCAAAACTATTGGCCTGTTTAACTCAAAAGCAGAAAACACCATCAAAACCTGTAAGATCTTATTAGAAAAACATAATGGCGAAGTGCCTGAAGATCGCGACGCTCTTGAAGCTCTTCCAGGAGTCGGACGTAAGACAGCCAATGTAGTGCTCAACACCGCATTTGGTTGGCCAACCATTGCCGTCGATACGCACATTTATCGCGTTTCGAATCGTACTAAGTTTGCGATGGGAAAAACGGTAGATGACGTCGAACAAAAGCTATTAAAAGTGGTACCAAAAGAGTTCAAACTCGATG
>NZ_JAWOTK010000251.1:0-1283 GCF_033338855.1 Vibrio sp. Vb0937
TACCTCTTGCCAATCCGTACTTTCAAATAAATCGCCTTGTCCTTGCATCCCGTTGCCTATTTAAACCACAAAAATTTCAGATAATTATCACCTTTGCAAAGGCTATTGGTTATTCTTGTAGATAATAAGAATTTTAACAATAAAAGAATAATTCTCGTAGTAACGGACGAGCTAGTGGGGAGCTAATGCGTTATTCACCCAGAAAGCAGTGCTATTTTGCACTGTTCTTTTTCGCTTTTGTTGCCTTGTGTGTTGGTGTTATTGAGCTGTTGCATCAGAATCAGCAAGACCTTCAGCAAGAGCGCGTGCAAGTTGAAGCCAAAGAACAACTGTCTATCCTCCGCTCCAATTTGGAAGCGGTACTCATGGCTGATATTTACAAAGCCAGCACATTAGCGACGCTAATCACTTTGCTGCCAAATAGCGAAGAAGAGGAGCTAAGCATTGCCGCCGATCGTATTCTTAACAAAAGTAAGCACATCACGGTCATCGGTATTGCGGAAAATGATGTAATTAGCCATATATTCCCAACTCAAGGAAACGAGCGCGTCCTTGGTCTGGATTACCGTAAAGTACCAGCGCAATGGGTACAAGTTCAAAAAGCCAAAGATATTCAAGAGATTTTCATCGCGGGGCCTGTGTCGCTTGTTCAAGGTGGGCGAGGGCTTATTGTACGCGTGCCAGTATTTCGAGACCCGCCAATCAACAAAGAGTATTGGGGGGTGATCAGCGCCGTGGTGGATTTTGATGGTTTAATGCGAGAAACCGGCGTATTCGACTTCTCATACCATTATCCTTTGACGATACGTGGTTATGACAGCGGCGGCGAATATGGGGATATGTTCTTTGGTGATCCTAATCAAACGGGAAAATTGTACGCCAAAGAGCATGTGCACTTCCCTTACGGTGGCTGGAGTATGGCGGCCTACGCGGGTGGGCAGCTTGAGCAACAAATTTCGTGGTTTGAGCTGAACATCGTCAGAATCATTGGCTATCCCATTCTCATTGCACTGAGTATTGCGTTGATCGTGATTTACCGTTTGTACATCATCGCTGACGACCGTGCGCTGCATGATGAACTGACGCATTTGCCCAATCGCCGCTACTTTATGCAGTCATACAAGCAGCAGTTTGAAATCGCTAAGCGCTATAAAAAACGGTACAGCTTTGCGTTGATCAATATAGATCTAGACCGATTGAAACACATCAAGGATAGCTTCGGCCATGACGCGGGGGACAGGGTGTTGATTGCGACCGCATAGCGCATCAAAAGCAGCTGTAGA
>NZ_JAWOTK010000252.1:0-1282 GCF_033338855.1 Vibrio sp. Vb0937
CTCTATGTACTACAAAACTCTGCTAGAGAAGTTGGACGTATCCACTCACGTTTTCCGAGTCGGTACTTACAAATCGGCTATCGAACCGTTTATTCGTGACGACATGTCGGATGCGGCAAAAGAGTCTGCCACGCGCTGGGTCACTCAGTTGTGGAGCGCGTTTGTCGATGACGTGACGACTAACCGCAACATCAACGCCAAAGTGCTAAACCCAACGATGGAAGAACTGCTTACCGAGATGAAATCTGTGGATGGTGATTTGGCGCAATTGGCCGTCAAAATGGGGTTAGTTGATGAATTGGCGACACGCCAAGATATTCGTACCTTATTCGCCAAAGAATTTGGTAGCGATGGTAAAGACAGCTACAACGCCATTAGTTATTACGACTACCTAGCAACGATTCGCCCTGACTACACACTCGCGAACCATGATATTGCCGTTGTTGTTGCAAGTGGCGCCATCATGGATGGTCAACAACCTCGTGGAACAGTAGGCGGTGACACGGTTGCAAGTCTACTGCGTCAAGCGCGTAACGATGAGAAGGTAAAAGCAGTCGTGCTTCGCGTAGACAGCCCTGGTGGCAGTGCGTTTGCGTCAGAAGTGATTCGCAACGAAGTGGAAGCGCTAAAAAAAGCAGGCAAACCTGTTGTAGTTTCGATGTCGAGCTTAGCGGCCTCTGGCGGTTACTGGATTTCAATGAGCGCAGATAAAATCGTCGCACAACCAACAACACTGACAGGTTCTATTGGTATCTTCAGCGTTATTACGACGTTCGAAAAAGGCTTCAGCAAACTTGGTATCAACACCGACGGCGTTGGCACATCACCGTTTTCTGGCGACGGCATTACGACTGGCTTGTCTGAGGGCGCGTCTCAAGCGTTCCAATTAGGCATTGAGCATGGCTACAAACGCTTTATCTCTTTGGTTGGTTCAAACCGAGCTATGACGGTAGAAGAGGTAGACAAAGTCGCGCAAGGCCGAGTTTGGACAGGTCAAGATGCCTTATCATTCGGTCTTGTTGACCAAATGGGTGACTTCGATGATGCCGTTGAGTTAGCAGCGAAGCTGGCGAACGTGACAGATTATGGTATTTACTGGGTTGAAGAGCCATTGTCACCAACAGAACTATTCCTACAAGAATTCATGAATCAGGTGAAAGTATCCCTTGGTGTTGACGCAACAAGCCTTCTGCCAAAGAGCCTTCAACCTGTGGCTCAACAGTTCGAACAAGATGCAAGTCTGCTTCAAAGCTTTAACGATCCGAAAGGACAATACGCTTTC
>NZ_JAWOTK010000253.1:0-1279 GCF_033338855.1 Vibrio sp. Vb0937
ATGGGCAGAGGCGAACGTGCACGTTCTCACTCACGCCATGCATTACGGCACCTCGGTATTTGAAGGGGTACGCTGCTACAACACACCAAAAGGCCCAATTGTCTTCCGTCACCGTGAACATGCACAGCGTTTAAAAGATTCCGCCAAAATTTACCGCTTCCCTATTCCATACTCTGTTGAAGAAATCATGGAAGCAACGCGTGAAACTCTGCGTCAAAACAAACTCGACAGCGCTTACATTCGTCCATTGGGATTTGTGGGCAATGTCGGTTTAGGTGTGTGTCCTCCAGTAGGCACCGAAATGGAGCTGATCATCGCGGCGTTCCCATGGGGCTCGTACCTTGGTGAAGAAGCACTAGAAAAAGGCGTGGATGCGATGATTTCAAGCTGGAATCGCGCGGCACCTAACACCATCCCTACCGCAGCAAAAGCGGGTGGTAACTACCTTTCTTCACTACTCGTTGGTGGTGAAGCACGTCGTCATGGTTACGACGAAGGTATCGCACTGAGTGTTGACGGTTACTTGTCAGAAGGCGCGGGCGAGAACATCTTTGTCATCAAAGATCGCGTGATCACCACACCACCAGCAACCAGCGCTATCCTACCGGGCATCACTCGTGACTCGATCATGACCATTGCTCGCGATAAAGGTTACGAAGTCCGTGAAGCTAACATTGCCCGCGAAGCGCTATACCTTGCGGATGAAGTATTCATGACCGGTACCGCAGCAGAAGTTGTGCCTGTGGCAACTATCGACAAAATTGAAGTGGGCAGCGGTAAACGCGGTCCGATTACCAAAGAATTGCAAGAAGCCTACTTTGGCCTATTTAACGGCACCACGGAAGATAAGTGGGGCTGGTTAGACTATGTGTACCCAGAGCAGCAGTAAGAAGGATTTAAGAAATGCCAAAATATAGATCAGCAACCACCACACATGGTCGTAACATGGCGGGAGCTCGTGCGCTCTGGCGTGCAACCGGTGTAAAAGACGAAGATTTCGGTAAGCCAATCATCGCCGTGGTGAACTCATTCACTCAGTTCGTACCAGGCCACGTACACCTTAAAGATTTGGGCCAACTTGTTGCTCAAGAGATTGAAGCGGCAGGCGGCATCGCAAAAGAATTCAATACCATCGCCGTCGATGATGGCATCGCAATGGGTCACGGCGGCATGCTTTACTCGTTGCCATCACGTGAACTGATTGCCGACTCGGTCGAATACATGGTTAATGCGCACTGTGCAGATGCCATGGTGTGTATATCTAACTGTGACAAAATCA
>NZ_JAWOTK010000254.1:0-1279 GCF_033338855.1 Vibrio sp. Vb0937
AGAAACGTCCTTGCCCTCTCTTAACTTCATTCTCGCTAAGTTGGTAATTGGGGCACCTTCACTGCGTTCCGTCACGTGCCCATTTGCGATTTTGATGATTTCCGGCGCTTCGGCATCTAAGCTGTGGAGAACCACTTCAGTGTGTTCACCATACATACGTGCAATGCCATCCACGACGTTTTTCATAGAGTTCAAAATATCGAGATCACTCTTGGTGAGTTTCTTTAGTAGCAATGTTACTTCCCTTAGCAAAAACTGGAGGTTAGGCCGACATAATATCGATAATAGATTTGTCAGTATACGGCATACCGAAACGAACCATTGAGCCAACATTTCTTATCGTTTGCTCAACTTCTTCGCCTACTATACCTTGATTCTTAACACTGTGGTTACCCATCGCCATCAAATATGAGCGCACCGCCGTTGTCGACGAAGTACACACTTTCATCGCACAAGAGGACTTCGCACCATCACACACCATACCTGAACTATCGCTGATGACGTTTTGAATGGCGTAGCATGATTGCTCGAATGTACCACCAGCTAAATATACCAGCGCCATAGACGCCGCCGCACTGGTTACAGTGTTGCCACAAAATGCGGATAACGGTGGGTAATAAGATTTGATGTAAATAGCCCCTAAATGGCTCATGATCAACGCGCGAGCCAACTGTTCTTCGTCGTTTTGGAATACTTCTGCCGCAACTACAACTGGCATTGTAGCGGCAATACCTTGGTTCCCACTGCCGAAATTGCTCATGGCTGGCAACGTCGCCCCTCCCATGCGAGCATCAGACGCCGCGGATGTCATCATCTGTATACGACTCATTAAGTCATTGCCCAATAAGCCTTGCTCGATGTTGCCTTTTAGCGTGCGTCCAATTTCTAGGCCGTAACCTCGGTCGATACCTTCTTGAGCCAGCAAGGTATTGAGCTCTGCAGCTTGGAGAATGAATTTGATCTCTTCAAAAGGCGCTTGAGTGGCAAACTCATAGATTTGTTTGATCGAAATATCCACACCTTCACAAACAGAAGCGGTTGCAACGCGTTGCTGCGGTGGAGCATCAAAAATCACGTCGCCATTGCGCATGATCTGGATAATGTTGGTGTGACCGCCACTGATCGTGACCGAAACAACATCGTCACCAGAAGTGAGCGTTACGCTGCAATAAATGAATTCTTGCGTATCCATGCGCGCTACAGTTACCCGCTCTTCATCTATCAATTGTTGCTAAGTAGCGACATCCTGCTCATTAATCCGAGCCAACACATCCAGTTC
>NZ_JAWOTK010000255.1:0-1279 GCF_033338855.1 Vibrio sp. Vb0937
CCGTATACCACCACGTTTTTGATTTTGGTTTCATCGGCAATACCTTCAAAATCCAACGTGCCATACGTGTCCACCACCGCATAGCGAGCGCCATTTTGCAGCGCTTTATTGACCTCGGTGTACTGAATAAAAGCACGACAGACATCGATAACCAGAACCGTAAGCATCAACAACACTGGCAATGCGAGAATAAATTCAATAATCGCAAGCCCTTCTTGGTGCCGACCTCTTCTCATTTGAGTTTTGAATTTCAAATACAACATATTAAGAGGCTCCGCTGAATGGATCTTTGTATAACTGGATCCGGTAGAAACCTTTGTCGGTTGGGTCTGTTCCTGTTGAACCGTTATTGATCAAGCAATCGTAAAGGAACTGCCCAAAGACAGATGCTTGACCAGAATTACTGACTTTTTGTAGCAAAAAGAAGCAACCAAATCCCAACACATCGAAGTCGGACTTACCTGTCGATTCTGTACAATTAACGATTGGGATACGTAAGATTCGGCGTCCGTTAGAACCACCATCACCTGTGTAACTGTCGTAATCACAAGAACCGCCACTTTCACAAGAACTCAGCTCCTGACGATAGTTGGCGTAATACAAGTCACCCGCATATTCAGCGTCGGTTTCAGCCAAAATATCAGGCTCTCTTACATACTTATCTGGTAAAACCGTACCGTCGTTTTTAATTGGGCCAGAGAAGTCGTTAAGTCTTACATTCAACCCTTGCGCAACGGGGCCAGCGCTATTCCCTGGTTTGGTTGTCACGGTATTCCCAACGGCTGCGCAACCGTTGTAAGCACCAGACAATGCATCACGAACCAAAGCCGCACCGCTATTGCCAGTCGCTTGACCAAAATCGAGCAACTGAAAGTTACCCGGCCCCATATCGGTATTATTCTGATCGCCAACTTTTAACTCGTGCACAAGCGACGGATCCATATCCACATTCGGATCATAACCCGGTGGACGATACCCCCATGCGTCTTCAACCGTACCATTTGGATCGCCACACATCGCAATCGGCGTTAAGTTACATGTGTAAGCAATCGCCGCGCTTCGTCCCGCAACGGCACTGGCCGAAACGTTCTTAACAATCCCAAATACAGCACTCAGATACTGAGAAATCCCCATGTCAGTTACCGCGACGCGAACATAAATATCGTACTCGCCTGTCGGTGGCGTAAAGCTCGCCGCATTTACAAATGTCTGCATGTCGTGCGAGAACGTCACGGATGTGTTGCCGTCAGTAAACGATAGTTCAGTATTACCTAATTCC
>NZ_JAWOTK010000256.1:0-1276 GCF_033338855.1 Vibrio sp. Vb0937
CTTTGCAGTAATTGCTGAGGAATGGGGTATGATTGGCTTCCTTTGCCTATTAGCCATCTATCTCTTCATTATTGGTCGAGGTTTGTACCTTGCTAGCCAAGCACAAACCGCGTTTGGACGAATGATGGCAGGCAGTATTGTACTCAGCTTCTTCGTGTATATTTTTGTAAATATCGGCATGGTGAGTGGCATCCTACCTGTTGTAGGAGTACCGTTACCACTGATCAGCTACGGCGGCACCTCGATGGTGACCCTAATGGCTGGTTTTGGTATTTTGATGTCGATTCATACGCACCGAAAAGCATTCTCTAAGGCGACCTAGACATGCAAAAACGCGCTTTATATTCCTTAGTTTTTTCTGCACTGATTTTGGCTGGTTGTTCATCCACCAGCCAAAAGACACAAGAAGGCCGTTACGAACTTGAATCCGATGTAGCACCTGATACACCGCTTTCAGTCGAACACATCGAGGATGCGCATCCCAAATACGAACCTTACAGCCTAGGCGGTAATACCGATTACCACTTGCGCGGTAATGATTACAAGATCGTTCGCGACGCAAAAGGGTTTACTGAAAAAGGTCGTGCATCTTGGTACGGTAAAAAGTTCCAGGGGCATTTGACATCTAACGGTGAAATCTACGACATGTACTCCATGACGGCTGCGCATAAAACGCTACCGTTACCAAGCTATGTGAAAGTGACCAACACCGACAATGGCAAAACCACAGTCGTTCGAGTAAATGACCGAGGTCCGTTTCACGATGGCCGTATCATCGACTTGAGCTACGCCGCTGCGCATAAATTGGATGTCATAAAAACAGGAACGGCGAATGTTGAAATCGAAGTTATCAGCGTAGAGAAACCTACCGATCAAAAGTCGCTAGAATCTCACCCAAAGTACGTCATTCAAGTCGCATCTTCAAAAAATGAAGATCGCGCACGAACTTTAGGCGCAGAGCTTGGTCAAAAGCTGGATACCGAAACTTTCTTGGAAAACGCGAAAGAGTCTTATCGCTTGTTATTGGGTCCATTTACTGACTATTCCCTGACGCAAGCCACACTGGATAAAGTAAAGTTGCTCGGCTATTCGTCTGCATTTATTAAAAAACACAACACTGCGAAATGACCTTGAGTCATGAATTTCTAAACGAAGCCCCTCTTACATAAGTGGGGATTCTGGTAAGATGTGTGCAGTTAAACCCAAAAATTTGAATTACCATGAATAAAAATAAGTTTGTGAAATCTATTCTCGTTTCTTCGGTTGCCCTTTCTGC
>NZ_JAWOTK010000257.1:0-1275 GCF_033338855.1 Vibrio sp. Vb0937
CATGGTGGGAAAATATTTCTGACTGGGTCGAAGAGATAAAGAATGAATACCAAAACGATATTCAGGTACTCAAAAGTTGGTTAGATCAAAGGAAATAACATGAAGAAACTTGCACCCGTAGCCTTACTTATTGCATCGCTCGTAGGTTGTAGTTCTGTTCCTCAAGTGAACTGGCAACAAGGCAGCCAAATTACGATGAATCAGGTGAATGTTGAACTAAAGAGCAATCTTTGGGTGAACTTAATGCCTGCGATTGAGGAAGAACCTGTGCAAGACGTTCAAGAGTTGAGTATTCAAGGTGCTTTGTATCTGGAAGGCGACAAACAGCTGCCTGCGAATTTGACTGCTGAGGCTTTGATTATAAAGCAGGGTACTACCGAGTGGATGATTGATGGTGGGGACTTGGAAACTCGCACTCACAGCGAAAACCAGTGGGAAGTGACGTTTACTTGGCAAGTTGAAGCCGATACAGATAAATCCGTCGATTTGGCGTTGCTGCTTGATGATGCGGGTAAACAACGTTGGCTTGTTGAAAAGCACGTGAAGATAAACAAGGTTTATTAGTTTCTTTGCCGCATAGAAAAAGGGCTTGCTCCAATGAGCAAGCCCTTCGTATTTCTAGCAGACTGAATTAGTCTTCTAAGTCACCGCAGAAGCGGTAGCCATCACCGTGGATAGTCGCGATGATTTCTGGCGTACCAGATACTGATTCGAAGTGTTTACGAATACGGCGAATCGTTACGTCGACAGTACGGTCATGTGGTTTAAGCTCACGTCCAGTCATCTTCTTAAGAAGATCAGCACGTGTTTGGATCTTACCTGGGTTCTCACAGAAGTGCAGAAGTGCACGGAATTCAGAACGAGGCAGCTTGTAGCTATCGCCAGCAGGGCTCACTAGTGAGCGGCTGTTAATATCTAGCACCCAACCGTTGAATTCGTATTTTTCTACTGAGCGCTTTTCTTCTTGAACTGCGTTAGTGCTCATTGAGCGGCTTAGCAGGTTGCGCGCACGAATAGTCAATTCACGTGGGTTGAATGGTTTTGTGATGTAGTCATCAGCACCAATTTCAAGACCTAGGATCTTGTCTACTTCATTGTCGCGGCCTGTTAGGAACATCAGAGCGATGTTCGCTTGCTCACGTAGTTCACGTGCTAACAGTAAACCATTCTTGCCTGGAAGATTAATGTCCATAATGACCAAGTTGATAGAGTTGTCAGACAACACTTGGTGCATCTCTTCACCGTCACTGGCTTCAAAAACAGCGTATCCCTCTG
>NZ_JAWOTK010000258.1:0-1275 GCF_033338855.1 Vibrio sp. Vb0937
CTTTTCGATATTCTGCTGTAGTTGGAAGTTCAGTTCTTGGTCGCGTGAACGCATGTCTTTCAATTTAGAAACCAGCTTAGTCAATCGTTGACGAGACTCTTCTAACTGATCTACCACCACAGATAGGAAGTAAACGGCCCAGGGCGTGATTAGCAAACCAAAGAAAACGGAACGTACGATGTCGATATCATCGACGCGCCCTTTGAGAGCCAAAGTGATACCAACTTGTACGACGACAGCAAGTGCCACCAGCGCTAGGGCTAACAAAATTGAAAAACGGACAATCCCTAGTTTCACCAGTAAGTCTACATAGTACTGGGCGAGATTTTTCATGGGCTTCATTCACTACTCCATGGCACAAGCAAACTATCAACCCGACATATTGAAAACGGGCAGATGTACAAGGCCTAACGCAATTTAGGTCTGTTTGATTTTGAGGCATTCACCTTGATGAACTGGCGAGAACCATGAGATCACAGACGAGAACACAAGGTATAAGCAGTTTAACGTGTTTAATACGGTGATTTAAACCGCTTGCTATCAACTTAGAGCAAGCGGTCACAAAGCGCTAGAAGGAACTAGGGTGGATGCAGGTGCGATTACGGCCATCGGCTTTGGCCTGGTATAGCGCACTGTCGGCCATAGCGATGCCCATTTCGGGTTCATCACCATGCTGAGGAACGTAAGAAACAAAGCCGATACTCACACTGAGATGTTCTGAAGCTTCCGAACTACCGTGCTCCATATCAAGCTGTCTAATCTGTTGATGAATGCGTTGAGCGACTTGCTCTGCGCCTTCTGTTGTCGTGTTTGGCAAGATAAAACCAAATTCTTCACCACCGTATCGAGCCACGCAGTCTGAAGAACGGTTGACCACTTGCTTGGAGACCGCCGCGACACGAATCAACGCCTCGTCGCCTTGTTGGTGCCCGTAACAGTCGTTGTAATCTTTAAAGAAGTCGATGTCGCACAACATAATAGTCAAAGGCAATTTTTCACGAATGTGGTGATACCAAAGTACATGAAGACGTTCATCAAATCGGCGTCTATTCGCCACTTGCGTCAAGCTGTCCATAAAGCTCAATTTCTCAAGTTCAAGGTTCGCTTGTTCAAGTTTTTGCTCGGCGAGATAACGCTCTGAAATATCACGCGCCATGATAAGAACGCCATTCGTACCCGATGCCTTGTCTTTAAACGGCGATTTCCCCACATCAAACCTCGTAATATGGCCATCACTACTCACGACCTTATCGATGTACCTTACCGGTTCGGCTT
>NZ_JAWOTK010000259.1:0-1271 GCF_033338855.1 Vibrio sp. Vb0937
TTCCTATTACAATATTGACCAGTTAATAATCGGAGACTACGCTGATATCCTCAAACGATAGAATCTGCCATAGAGTTAAGGAAAACTAATGTGAAAGATCGGATGCCACCATTACAGGGCTTGTACTATTTTTTCATCGCAGCAAAGGAAGGCAGTTTTAAAACCGCAGCCAAGAATCTATTTGTTACCCCCGCAGCCATCAGCCAACAAATTCGTCAGCTTGAGGAGTTTTTAGGGACGGACTTGTTTGTTCGTCAACACAGAAAAATTGTGCTGACGCCAGAAGGGGAACTGCTATTTACTCAGGCAGAAAGAGGGTTTGCCCATTTGCAGCAAGGCGTACGTCTTGTCAACCAAGATCCAAACCCGAACCATCTTTCAATATCAACACTGCCCTCCTTTGCCCACCATTGGTTGGTGCCTAAAATCACCGCCTTTCGTCAACGTCATCCTGATATTGCCCTATTGCTAGAGCCCACAAATGATCTCGTCTCTTTTCAAGATAGTCAGATAGATTTGTGCGTTCGCTACGGATTAGGAAGATACCCAAATTTAGAATCGCAATGGCTGATGGACGAAGCCTTTTACCCAGCATGTCATCCGATGTATCAGAAAGAACATGGCATCTATAGCATCGAAGATTTAAGCAAAGCAGAGCTCATCGAAGACGTTTGGCCCGATCTCGACTGGAACATGTGGTTAGCAAGACTTGGACACTCAGCGGCAAAGCCCGCTTTAAAATACAGTGGCTCGCACTTAGTGTTGGAAGCTGCGTTATCCCTACAAGGTGTAGCGCTCGTCAAACACAGCTTGGCGTATCAATATTTTCGGACGGGTAAACTGGTTCGTATTGGCGACATCGCGATAAAACCTAGATTTGCGTACTACCTATGTGCACCCAAGGGTTACTTGAAGCGACCAAAAGCACAACTATTTGCCCAGTGGTTAAGAGAAGAGATAGACACATTTGAAAAGTCAGTGACACAAGATTTTGAAATTATCGAGCTCGATAAATAAGCACGTCTTACTTCAAAAGGAGTTTTGCTAAACAGCAAGAGAACGACCAAGTTCGGTGATGAATGTTAGCCAGCATCTCAGCATCAAAGTAAAGCAAACTTAAAAGATGAACGTTGATGACTCTTCAAACAACTTTCGGCCATAGATATAAAAAGCCCCGCACGAGGCGGGGCTTTAAAATCATAGAGTTAACTTAAGAATTACTTCTTAGCGTTACGCTCTTTAACGTCAGCAATTACTTGCTCTGCAACGTT
>NZ_JAWOTK010000260.1:0-1269 GCF_033338855.1 Vibrio sp. Vb0937
TCAATAAGACGTCTTGTTTCACTTCGTGGTATCTCACCCAGTTCACGGTTTTCGTGAAGGTGTAAATAAAGAAGTTCAACGATGATGGGCCAAAGGTATCAAAGTTCACAATCAAGGTTTGGCGCGTATCGATATCTTTGTGATTCTTTAACATTTCGCGCACTGCGGTGATGATTTCTGGCACTTTGTCGGCATCATCATAACGCAAGCCCACCACTTCGTAGATTCGACGGTTTAGCATTCGGGAAGGGTTTTCTACCACGATGTTGCTAAACACGGAGTTCGGCACATAAAGTGGGCGTTTATCAAACGTGCGGATGCTGGTCATGCGCCAACCAATGCGTTCTACGGTGCCCTCGATTTGACGATCTGGAGAGCGAATCCAATCGCCTACTTTGAATGGACGATCGAAGTAAATCATCAAACCACCGAAGAAGTTCGACAGCAAATCTTTTGCAGCAAGACCTACGATTAAGCCACCCACACCACCAAACGTCAGCAGACCAGACAGAGACAAGCCAAATGCCTGCATGATGGTTAATACGCCGATAGTGATGATGAATAAGCGCCCGACTTTCGCGATGGCTTGAACGGTGGTTTCGTCTCGGTTTTTCTGTTCCAGAACGAAATCTTCGATATTGGTGATCAGCCGCATGACGGTCCATACGAAGACGCTGATAATAAGAATCAGCTTGAGCGTGCTCAGCCAATTGATCTTGTCATTCAGTTCGCTTTCTAAAATGATGCCGAGTGACACCGTAGCAGGCCAACACCAAATGAGAGTGCTCACTGGCGCTTTGAGCGCATCAAGCAACATGTTATCCCAATGAAAAGGGGTTTTCTCGACAAGAATTGCAAGACGTGAACGGATCACTCGCCAAGCGATCCATGCGATAAAACTGGCTAACGTGATAAAAAGAACACTTCCGCTCCAATCCTGACTATGCGCTTGTACATAGTTTTGTAAATCGGTAAACCACTGTGACATAAGTAACTTTTATTTCTGATGAACCATGGTGGGAAAGGTAGCAGATATTGAAGTATCACCCCAGTAATTTCCGGGATTTCATCCATTTATCACTATTATCTGATGAATTTTGAATCGAAAGCGGACGCGTGCAAGCCTTGCCATACCTTTGCTGAGCGCAAATATTCGAACGATCAATTATAAGTTCTCTGACTTATCGCTAACATTTATCTCAAGCAAGTGTGAGAGTGTATTGGCACTTGAATTATCGGAGGCAGATATGGAATTTACAGAGCTGGATA
>NZ_JAWOTK010000261.1:0-1266 GCF_033338855.1 Vibrio sp. Vb0937
ACATTGCCATTAACCAAGCGCTTGGAATACCGAAAATAAGAGACAGGCCCATAACCCCAATCGTTAAGACGACGGTGTTATAGATATAGGTTGGCATCACCGTCGACATCAAATGTGTAAACAGGTTATCCGTTTCACCAATTGCGGTGTAGAAGATCGCTAAGATCGGCAAAACCAGTAACAGAGTTATCGCTCCACTACTGGTTTTCCATAGAGAATGTCTATCTTTCATTGCCTAATTACTGCAAGGCTTTATGAAATACAAATGCTGGTGCAAATACATCTCATATCCTTTAATCAAATGGGGGTATAGTTATACCCCCACAAGGAATTAAAGGTCAAATTTCACTTCATCTAGTAGCTTAATCGCTGCTTCATGGTGAGAAGCGATATCATCTAGAGAAAGCGTGTCTGCTTTAAAGTCGCCCCAAGATTCCACAAGTTCAGAACGCTTAACGCCTTCTTTTACTGGGTACTCGTAGTTCACTTCTGCGTACATCTTCTGAGCGGTTTCGCCAGTCAAGAACTCCATAAGCTTAAGCGCGTTATCTCGGTTTGGAGCGTATTTCGCCATCGCCATACCAGAGATGTTCACGTGCGTGCCTGTTGTTTCTTGATTCGGGAAATTGATGTAAACCGCATCAGCCCAAGCTTTTTGCTCTTTGTCGTTAACCATTTTGCCTAGGTAGTAGCTGTTACCCAAAGAAACATCACATAGACCTTCTTTGATCGCTTTTACTTGTGCACGGTCGTTACCTTGAGGTTTACGAGCAAGGTTCGCTTTCACGCCTTCCAACCATTCTTTCGTTTCTGCTTCGCCGTAGTGAGCGATCATCGAAGAAACAAGAGATACGTTGTATGGGTGCTTGCCGCTGCGAGTACAAATCTTACCTTTGTATTCTGGTTTGGCTAGATCAGCATAGTTAAAGTCCGCACCTAGTTTGCCAACACGGTCGCGAGAAGAGTAAACACTGCGAGTACGTAGCGTAAGTGCAAACCACTCATTCTCTTTGTCTTGGTACTGAGCTGGTACATTTTCTTCAATGATCTTGCTATCAACTTTCTGAACTAGACCTTTGTTTGTCAGTTCTGCTAGACGGCTGATATCAGTAGTCAGGACAACGTCCGCTGGGCTGTATTCGCCTTCCTGAGCTAGTTTCTCTGCTAGACCTTCCTTCGCAAATTTAACGTTTACTTTGATGCCAGTTTCTTTAGTGAACTCATTGAACATTGGTTCAACTAGAAAAGGTTGACGGTAAGAGTAGA
>NZ_JAWOTK010000262.1:0-1261 GCF_033338855.1 Vibrio sp. Vb0937
CCGTCTTTATGGTCTTCATTTTGCTAACACAACGCCCTCTGATGGCGTTACTTGCGAAAGAAGGCGACCTAGTACAGCAAACCAAAGAGGGTTTTGTCGATCTCGCTGAAAGCTTGGTGGCTGGTGCTCGCAACATGATCGGTATCGGTGTCGCAACAGCGGCGGCAGGTACGGTTGTTGGCGTTGTGACGCTAACTGGTATCGGCTTGGTGATGACGGACTTTGTTGAGTTTATCTCTGGCGGTAGTGTCATCCTAATGCTGCTGTTTACTGCGGTTATCAGTCTGATTCTCGGTATGGGCCTGCCTACCACAGCAAACTACATTGTAGTATCAACGCTAATGGCGCCAGTTATCGTAACGCTCGGCGCAGCGCACGGTCTTATCATTCCACTGATTGCGGTGCACTTGTTCGTGTTCTATTTCGGTATTCTCGCCGATGATACACCACCGGTCGGTCTGGCTGCCTTTGCCGCTGCAGCAATCGCGAAGTCCGATCCAATTCGTACCGGTATCCAAGGTTTTACCTACGATATTCGAACCGCCATTCTGCCATTCATGTTTGTTTTCAATACCCAATTATTGTTGATGGGTATCGATTCTTGGTGGCATTTAGCACTCACGGTAATCTCTTCCATCATTGCGATGCTGATCTTCTCTGCCGCTACGCAGGGATGGTGGCTGACTCGTAACAAGTGGTGGGAAACCGTCCTATTATTAGTATTAACTTTCTCATTCTTCCGACCTGGTTTTTGGTGGGACATGTTATACCCAGCGAAAGTTCTTTCTCCTGGGGTTGAGATAGCTCAAATCACGGAAAACCTAAATGTAGGAGAATCCATTGAGTTACGTGTTGCCGGACAAAACCTCGAAGGCGAATACGTCGAGAAAACGGTACGTCTGCCATTCGAAGACAGAGCAACGACAGCTGAAGAGCGTATCTCTTCAATGGGTCTGATGCTGACTGAGAACGACGGCAAAATGGTCGTCGACATGGTTGAATTTGGTAGCCCTGCGGAGTCATCTGGTATCGACTTTGATTGGGAAATCAAATGGGTCGTTCAAGACGCAGATCGTCCAATGAAAGAATGGGTATTTGTACCTTGCTTGATTCTTCTGCTGGTACTTGCCATGAACCAAAAACGTCGTGCTCGCAAGGAACAACTGAGCGCATAACCGATTTGGCCCCGCGGATCTGGGGCCTTAGTGAGAGACATTGAATGTACAAACAAATTCTTGTTCCGGTTGATCTAAATGACCAA
>NZ_JAWOTK010000263.1:0-1259 GCF_033338855.1 Vibrio sp. Vb0937
TCGGTCGGCATGTTGAATGCTGCTTGTATGACGTACTGGGAGGAACGATGAAGCGCAGTTCCAACGTTAAATGTTCTTCCATGGATAAAAGCTTAAAGCTTGGAAAAATCATACCGTTCGCGGCATTTGGCGGAATTTTCTTCCTTGCGACCCAAGAATCAAAGACTGAAGGCTACATTTTTTCTGACGCCGATGAATGTAAATCCAACTCGCCAGAGTTTAGTGAGCAGTGTGATATAGCTTACCAAGAGGCATTGGCTCGTGCTGAACGAAATGCTCCTCGTTATAACAATGAATTCGAATGTGAAAACGACTTTTACGAAGACGATTGTTACTACAGCTCAGGCTCTCGTGCTTATGTCCCTCATTTTGGCGGCTTTTTCTATAGTCGTTCAGTTAATGATTTGAAAGGTTACAACAAGAGTTATTATTCGGAACCGATGTACCGCTATAAGTCCAAGTTTTATAACGGTGCAGGCCAGTTTTTTGGCTCCTATCGTAACCAGTCGACCAAAGTCGCGACCAGTAGTTTAAACAAACGTGGGGGCGGAACTATTGGTAGAGCCATGTCTCGAGGTGGATTCGGGAAAGCGGTTTCGGTCAGTCGTGGCGGTTGATTATGTTTCGACGAGAGATACAAGAACGAGAAAACTGGCGTGAATTAGCACGCCAGTTTGGTTTTGGTTTTCATTCTATGTATGGGCAACCGTATTGGGATGAGAGTGCTTACTACCAATTTACGCTGGAGCAAATCGAGCACGACCTAGAATCTCCCACTGAAGAATTGCATCAGATGTGCTTGTCTATTGTGGATGAGGTGGTTCGCTGTGAGCAACTACTGACGAAATGTGCGATTCCTGAGTTGATGTGGGAACAGGTCGCGTCTTCGTGGCAACGAAAAGAGCCTTCGCTCTATTCTCGTTTGGATTTTGCGTATAACGGAACATCACCAGCAAAGCTACTCGAAAACAATGCCGATACACCGACAAGTTTGTTTGAAACGGGTTTTTGGCAATGGGTGTGGCTGGAAGATGTAGTTAACAAAGGTCGAATTCATCAAGCTGCGGATCAATTCAATATTCTTCAAGACTTTCTGATTGAGCGTTTTGCGGAGATAGCCAAATATCAACCGGGACAAACTCTCCACTTTAGCTGTTGCAAGTACACAGAAGAAGATAAAGCGACTGTCCAGTATTTAGAAGATTGCGCGCGCGAGGCGGGGCTAGCGACAGCTTTTGTGTACGTCGAAGATATTGGTG
>NZ_JAWOTK010000264.1:0-1258 GCF_033338855.1 Vibrio sp. Vb0937
GATCTTCGGAACTGGTCTATCAATTAAATGATCGTCCACCACTGCCACAAACGATTTTTGCTGCACTTCAGCATTTATTGGCGATGTTCGTTGCGGTGATTACACCTTCATTAATCATTTGCCAATCTTTGGGCGTTCCGGCCGATCAAACCAACACCATTATCAGCATGTCGCTGTTTGCATCTGGTGTTTCTTCCTTTATCCAAATCCGTACCTTTGGCCCTGTCGGCTCCGGCTTGCTATCGGTGCAAGGCACCAGCTTTAACTTTTTGGGTCCAATCATCGGTGCGGGTTTATCACTCAAAGCAGGTGGCGCGGACATCAGCACCATGATGGCGGCCATTTTCGGTACGATTTTAGTCGCCTCTTTTGCCGAGATCTTACTGTCTCGTGTGCTTGAGCATGCACGTCGCATCATCACACCTCTCGTCTCTGGCATTGTCGTAACTCTGATTGGCCTGACGCTGATCCAAGTTGGCTTGGTTTCTATGGGTGGAGGCTATGCTGCAATGGGCGACGGTACTTTTGGTAGCTTAGACAAACTGGCGCTCGCTGGTACCGTACTTGGTTTAATTGTGATTTTGAATCGTTCTAAAAACCCATACATTCGCGTGGCTTCGATCGTGATTGCCATGCTGGTTGGCTATGTAATGGCATACTTCATGGGTATGGTCGACACCTCAAAATTGGGGGAAACCAACCTCGTTGCGCTACCGATTCCGATGCAGTACGGCTTGTCATTTGACTGGTCACTATTTATCCCTCTCGTGCTGATTTTCTTTATCACGGCGTTGGAAGCGATCGGCGACATTACCGCAACGTCTGAAGTATCTGGCGAGCCGGTTAAAGGCCCTATTTACATGAAGCGTATCAAAGGTGGGGTATTAGCGGATGGTCTGAACTCGGCCATCGCTGCGGTATTCAACAGCTTTCCAAACTCTACTTTCAGTCAAAACAACGGCATTATCATGCTAACGGGCGTCGCAAGCCGTTACGTGGGTTACTTTATCTCGGGCATGTTAGTGATTCTTGGTCTATTCCCGGGCGTGGCCAGTTTTGTTCAGCTGATCCCAGAACCTGTACCTGGTGGCGCTACCATCGTGATGTTCGGCCCCATTGCCGCTGCAGGCGTGCGCATTATCTCGCGTGTTGACCTCGACCGACGCGCGATTCTGATTATGGCGCTGTCATTCTCGAT
The DNA here is from genome assembly GCF_033338855.1 of Vibrio sp. Vb0937. Lineage (NCBI taxonomy): Bacteria > Pseudomonadati > Pseudomonadota > Gammaproteobacteria > Vibrionales > Vibrionaceae > Vibrio > Vibrio sp. Vb0937. The sequence continues at coordinate 1,199 of NZ_JAWOTK010000264.1, forward strand.
GGGGTTAGGTATCGCTCAGAAACCTGAGATTCTGCAGTTTATGCCTGAGTTTATTAAAAG
>NZ_JAWOTK010000265.1:0-1258 GCF_033338855.1 Vibrio sp. Vb0937
GGGTTAGCCACACAAACGTAATCAATTCGTCCTAAGTAATCGGCGCGACAATTTGGTATCGCTTGAGACTCTAAACTGATCGCCCCTGCGACCTCACCACTTTTCAGTTTTTCTATTGAACGTGATTCACCGTAAATCGTCAGCTTCAACTCTACTTGACGAGCTTTCATGACGTCTTGCAAAGCAGGCAGTAACCACGTAGCCAAACTGTCGGCGTTAGTAGCCAAAGACAGTTGCACTGGGCGCGTTGTAGTGTCGTTTTTGATCTCAGGTAAAATTTCGTGCTCTAGCAACCGAACTCGGCGGTAAAGCCCCAATAGTTTTTTCCCAATGGGAGTTGGCTTGGGTGGCTGCTCTCGAATTAACACAGGTTGCGCCAAGAATTTTTCGAGCTGTTTAATACGCTGCGAAATGGCAGATTGTGAGACAAACAGATGCTCAGCAGCTCGTTCAAAACTGCCTTGATAAACAACGGCATCCAAGGCTTCTATCCATTTGTAATCCAACCCTCGCATTCACGTTCTCCCAAAAAACAACACCAAACCGTTAAATAAGTAACTCTAATAATATATTAAAATCATTAATTATACTTATTTAACCAAAGCCATTATCTTTCTCGTCTCTGTCGTTTTCTTAATTATTTGAGGTGTATCGTGAGCTTTTGGGTTTTATTGCAAGGATTTGGTTTAGGGGCATCGATGATCATTCCGATCGGAGCACAAAATGCGTATGTCTTGAATCAAGGCATAAAGCGCAATCACCACCTGACGACAGCCACTATTTGTAGCGTCCTAGATATGATCTTCATTTCTCTAGGTATCTTTGGTGGTGGTGCTATTCTGTCTCAAAATGAAGTCCTACTGACATCGGTGACGCTTGGTGGTATTGCCTTCCTGAGCTTCTATGGACTACTTTCTCTTAAAAGCGCATTCAAGCCAGAGAATGAATCGGAATCAAAAGGGGAAGTCGTAGCTCGTGGACGCCGAACGGTCATTTTAGGCGCATTAGCTGTCACCGTGCTCAACCCACATTTGTACTTAGATACCGTTGTTATCTTAGGCTCAATCGGTGGACAATTTGAAGGCCATGATCGAATCGCTTTCGCGTTAGGCACTATTATGGCGTCATTTGTTTGGTTCTATACCTTGTCGATGGGCGCCGCAAAACTCGGGCCTACGCTATCTAAACCGAAAGTGAAAAAAGGCATCGATATCGCCGTTGCATTGATGATGTTCACCATTGCTTATGTACTCGCGAG
>NZ_JAWOTK010000266.1:0-1258 GCF_033338855.1 Vibrio sp. Vb0937
CTCGGTATTCCGCTCCTTCAAAGTAACGAGCACGTTGGTTCCAGAGACTGCGTGTTGCGCGGCGAACGCCAAACATGCCATCCCAGTTGAACACCGTATCAATCTCAAATTCCTGACCACGGCGAGCCGCATCTAAATACTGTGTTCGGTAGCTCGCACTGCCCGCCCAGTAATCACCGACACCTTCTCCAATCGCACCAGTGTGGCCATACGCCCAATCGGGAACAATTTGATAGTGAATCCCGTGTCCTAGCTCGTGCAAAATCACATCTGCATCCGCAGCATCCGGAGATACTCCGCCAACGCCTAACATCAGCGCACGCGAACCTGTGTAGTAAGAAGAGTTGTCGAGCGCTAAACCACGTCCATCAAAGCGAAGCGGCTCTTCAAATAAGTCATAGCTCAAACTCGATAAGTACTGCAGTGAGTTGTCAAGGTGGTAAAACGCCATCAACTGCAAAAAGGCATTGTCGCCAAGCTGAGCGCTTTGCATCGCTTTTACATCAGAAAAAGATTGAACGCCTTCAGGCGGCAAAATACTGCTTGTATCGCGTACGGGCTCCGCACCTACCGCAGGTGTAGGCAGTAATGCAAGTGCATCCACCTGTTTAACGCGCTCGTTGGCTAGGTAGAAGTTGCCGTCAGACTGCAAAACTTGAATCTGCTTCTCAACATATTGAAGTGGCTGAGGATAATCCTCTAACGAATTCCAAGCGGAATCAGGCGCAGCTTGTTGCTGCATCGTACGTAAATCAGGATCAAACACTGAGACGGGAACCGTCACTAACTCACCGGAGCTCAACGCTGGCGGCTCGGTCACTTCCAATCGAACAGGCAATTCCAGTTCTGCGGCTGGCATCGCCTCGCCATTACGAATAACCGTATCTTCAAGGCTTTTGAAAATACGCTCGATTTGGCTGTCTTGGTTAGTCGACAGCACAATGGTGCGTTGCGGTTGATACTGACCATCGACCCACACATCAAAGTTGTAATGATCTCCAAGCTGAGAACGGGTCTGATAGCGAAACTTAAGTTCGCCAGCGCTAGCGTAATTGTCTTGTAAGTAGCGAAGCGCTTCGGCTTGGTTCGTGACCGTAACAGCTGCGCTAGGGTAATCCCACTGCGCTGCGTTCGTCACTTGAACGCCTGCCAACGCAAGAGAAAGCGCTAAAAGTTTGAGTTTCATGCTGAGCTCCTACTAAAAGATGTACTTCGCGTTAACCGTAAAGTAACGACCTGGTTCCGTTGAGTAGCGTTT
>NZ_JAWOTK010000267.1:0-1256 GCF_033338855.1 Vibrio sp. Vb0937
CTCAACGAAGAGTGCCAAATAGTCCTACTTTGCCCCTGCCGTAAAGCTTATGCTGAGATGTGCCGTATCATCACTAACGCGAGACGACGCAGCGAAAAAGGCAGCTATCAGCTTTCTGAGTGGGATCTGATGTCGATTCGTCACTGCTTAGTATTGTGGCTTCCTACCCATCAAGCGAGTGACCATTACTGGGGGCGATGGCTCAATCAACACCATAACAATCGACTATGGGTTGCGATTCAACGTCATCTTGGTGGCGACGATGATGCCTACACAAATCACTGCGAGAAGCTAGCTCACGAATTGCAACTGCCTATTACAGCTTGTGGCGGCGTACTCATGCACACGGCTGAGCGCCTGCCTTTACAACATATACTCACCGCCATTAAACATGGTTGCAGTGTTGATAAGCTGGGCTTTGAACGTCTTTCTAATGCTGAACGCGCATTACGACCACTGAATAAGTTGGTTCGTATCTACAAACCAGAGTGGCTAGAGGAAAGTAAGTACATCGCGGATTTGTGCGAATTCAAATTGTCTGATCTGAAATACGAATACCCTACAGAACTGATTCCTAATGGCTATACACCAAATTCTTACTTACGAATGTTGGTGGAACAAGGTAAAGAGCGTCGCTTTCCTGAAGGCGTGCCGGAGGACATCAACCAAACCATCGAAAACGAACTGAGGTTGATAGAAGACCTCAAGTACCATTATTACTTTTTAACCATTCATGACATCGTCATGTTTGCTAAACAGCAAGGCATTCTTTATCAAGGCCGAGGATCAGCGGCGAATTCCGTCGTGTGTTACTGCTTAGAAATCACCGCCGTCGATCCAAGACAAATCTCTGTCTTGTTCGAACGATTTATCAGTAAGGAACGCAAAGAGCCACCAGATATCGACGTTGACTTCGAACACGAGCGCCGTGAAGAAGTCATTCAATACATTTATAAAAAATACGGACGTGAACGTGCCGCTCTTGCCGCAACAGTGATCAGTTATCGCTTCAAAAGTGCGGTACGTGAGGTCGGAAAAGCGTTAGGTATTGAAGAGACCCAATTGGATTTTTTCATCAAAAATGTTAACCGCCGAGATCGTAGCCAAGGTTGGCAAGCACAAATTATTGAGCTTGGTTTGCAACCAGAATCGCTCAAAGGTCAGCAGTTTATCCAACTGGTGAACGAGATTATTGGTTTTCCTCGTCATCTTTCTCAGCATGTCGGCGGCTTCGTGATTTCATCGGGTCCATTATA
>NZ_JAWOTK010000268.1:0-1245 GCF_033338855.1 Vibrio sp. Vb0937
ACTAGAACCAACCATCACAGGTCGAGTGACTGCCATTGATTACGCAAAGAAAACCTTCACCGTAAATGGTGTAGAACTGCAGTTTGATGGCTTAAGTAACGAGATCGATTTAGGTGAATGGGTGATGGTGTCTTCACTTCCAACTGCTGATGCTGGCTACAAAGTCTTATCTGTGGTGGAAATTGACGTTGACCACTACCCAAGCATAGGCGACATTTACGAAATTGAAGGCCGAATCGCAAGCATTGATGCAAACCAAGGCACCTTCAAACTGGGCGCAAACATCACCGTGTCTTACCACAGTGTTGACCAACTAAAAGTAGGTCAATGGGTAGAAGCGGAAGGCAAAATGGAAGGGGGTACTTTTGTCGCCTCTGACGTCGAAATAGAAGGCTATGACAACCTAGAAAACGACAGCGATGTGGAAGGCATCGTCACTTGGGTTGCGAACGATTACAGCGAGTTTTCACTAAACTACCGCGGTGCGTTCTTTGTTGATAACGCAACTCGATTCGAGGACGGTAGCAAAATGAGTTTAAAACAAGGCCAAGAAGTCGACGTTTCTTCTGTCTTGAAAAATGGCAAACGCATTGCCACCGTCGTTGAGTTTGAAACGCCAGATTTTGATGACAACCATCAATGGCAAGGCAAAGAATTTGAATGCGAAGGTTATGTGTCAAATTATGATGCGAATGCTAGAACATTTGAAATCGAACGTTGTGAAAATGATGCTGATCAACTGCGAAATAACAAATTAGTGGTTATCGATGCGCAAACTCAATTTCAAGGCATTGAAGAACTCAACTTGAATGGTACTCGTGTCGAAGTCGATGGTGTGATCATCAATAATCAAAACGTCGCTCGCGAAATCGAGCGAGAAGGCTACGACGACTAAACTAAGTCAGCCACCACGTTTAAACAAAGCCCAATAAAAGTGTCACTTCGGTGGCACTTTTTCTTACTTTGCATCCCTAGCTTAAACCAGCAAATTCTCAGCCAAACTCTTTTCCCTCAATTACACTTTACCTATGTTTCACAACATCGGTGACTACCATGAAAAAACGTAACCTCGCTCTGCTTATCTTGCTTTTTGGTTCAACCACCAGCTTAGCTAGCGTGATGGACCCCGACTGCGATGCAGAAAAAGCAGCCAAAGCCGCAGCAACAAAAGCCGTGGTTGGTGTTGGTGGTCGCTGTACGCCTAAAGAAGCATTGAAAGATACCGCAGTTGATGCAGGAAAAGAC
>NZ_JAWOTK010000269.1:0-1243 GCF_033338855.1 Vibrio sp. Vb0937
CTGGCCCTGGCGGATTTGCTAAAGCACTGAGAACCATTCCGGTCATTCTTGATATCTGTAAAGACATTGAAGAGTTGGCGCCAAACGCTTGGATGCTCAACTTTACGAACCCTGCTGGTCTCGTCTCAGAAGCGGTGAGTAAGCATACTAAAGTCAAAAGTATCGGCTTATGTAATGTACCCGTCTCAATGGAAATGATGATTGCAGAGATGATGGATTGCGAGCCCAAAGAGCTACAGTTGGAGTTTGCAGGTCTAAATCATCTGGTCTGGGTACACAAAGCGTGGCTGAAAGGCGAAGACATCACTCAAACCGTCTTAGAGAAAGTTGGAGATGGCGCTAACTTCAGTATGAAGAACATTTGGGAAGAACCGTGGGATCCGGCATTTCTAAAAGCGCTCGGTGCGATTCCTTGTCCTTATCATCGCTATTTTTACCAAACAGACGCTATGTTGGCAGAAGAAAAGCAGAGCGCAGGTGAAAAAGGGACTCGCGCAGAGCAAGTCATGGAAACCGAAAACGCATTGTTTAAGCTCTATCAAGATCCGAACTTAGACCACAAACCGAAAGAGTTGGAAGAGCGAGGGGGAGCGTATTACTCAGATGCGTCACTCAATCTCGTCGACTCTATTTATAACAACCGTAACAGCATTCATGTCGTAAACGTCTTAAACAACGGCGCGATCAATGGTCTACCGGATGACGCCGTGATTGAATGCAGTGCAGTGATTGGTAGTTGGGGAGCAAAACCACTTGCTGTTGGTGAGCTATCAAACAACATCAAAGGACTACTGCATCAAGTGAAAGCTTATGAGCAGTTGACGATAGAAGCCGCTGTTGAAGGTAACTACGACAAAGCATTAATGGCATTAACGAATAATCCTTTGGTGCCAGACATTGGTCGAGCGAAAGCGATATTGGATGAGCTGTTAGCGGTTAATGCGCCTTATTTGCCTCAATTTAAACTTACAGCGTTGTAATACTAAGGAAGAGCGTCAATGAAAGTCATTTTTAATGCGGACGATTTTGGTCTGACTCAAGGTGTTAATAACGGCATTGTAAAGTCCCATCAAGATGGTGTCGTGAAATCGACTACTATGATGGTAGGGATGGATGCCGAGCAGAAAGCAATCGAGTTAGCTCATCAAAATCCAGACTTAAAAATTGGCGTACATCTACGGTTTACAGCAGGTGCTCCTCTCACGGAGCACCCAAACTTAACCAATGGTAGAACGCATTTCGT
>NZ_JAWOTK010000270.1:0-1240 GCF_033338855.1 Vibrio sp. Vb0937
TATAACCCAAAAACCATCAGCGCGACAATGGGCAGTTTTGGGCGTGTGCAAGTGAGTTTGGTTGATTTGCCAAGCTACTTAGCTGAAGCAAACTTGCCAGTGTATGGTGCTTTCCTTGAAGGTGAGAGCGTGCATAAAACTGATTTTTCAGCAGAAGGTATTTTGTTGATGGGCAGCGAGTCACATGGTGTGCGAGAAGAAGCGTCCAAGTTCGTGACAGATAAGATCACGATTCCTGCTTTCGGTGGCGCAGAATCTTTAAACGTAGCAATGGCGACGGGCATCATTTTGGACAACATGCGTCGTCAGCACAGCTAATCGTATCAACGAATTTTAGATACAAAAAATGCGTAACGGTCCAGGCGATGTCAAGCTGAGGTTCATTACGCTTTTTTCGTTTTGAATGCGGTTATTTTTCTAACATATCCAACTTGTTTGGCACGCCGTTCCATTTTTCCGCTTCATCCATCGCTGGTTTCACTTCAGTTTGTACCGGCCAGATTTCTGCGAGTTCGGCGTTGAGCTCTTTGTAGATGATTTGATCTTCAGGCAGCTCGTCTTCTTGGAAGATTGCCGCTGCGGCACACTCGTCAACACACAAGCCACAGTCGATACATTCTATTGGGTTGATTACCATGAAGTTTGGACCTTCGTGGAAGGCGTCAGCCGGGCACACCGCGACACAGTCGGTGTATTTACATTGGATACAGTTATCGGTTACGACAAACGCCATGATAATCAGCTCTTAAGTTAGTCAAAATCAAAGAAGGGGGATAATACTCATCCCAAGGCAAAATTCAACATTCACCAAGTTAAATCCGTCGTCCAACCTTGATTTAGTATGACAGACAATTCAATTTCTCGTAAAATGCGCGCCATTGTGAGCTGGGGGCCGTTAGGTTTTTTGGCTAAGACACCTACTATAACGAGACATCGACATGATTCGTATTAATGAAATTAAGCTTCCTCTTGATCATGAGGAAGGCGCGCTATTAGACGCGATCACTAAAAAACTTGGCATTCCTGCTGAGAAAGTTATCTCTTTTAACGTCTTTAGACGCGGCTACGATGCTCGTAAGAAAACCAATATTCATCTTATTTACACGCTAGACATCATCGTTGAAGGCGATGAAACCGCGTTGCTAGCGAAGTTCGCAAACGATCCTCACGTTCGCCAAACACCAGACATGGAATACAAGTTTGTTGCGAAAGCACCTGAGAACCTAACAGAGCGCCCAAT
>NZ_JAWOTK010000271.1:0-1239 GCF_033338855.1 Vibrio sp. Vb0937
AAGCAAGAAACGCGGATTTCCACTGTTCACCAAGTGCATTTACCATCACGCTGTTGAGCTGCTTTGATGGCATTGGATCGGCGTTTGAACGCAATCTGGCTAAAATCTCGGCCAACTCCGGTTCAAGAATATCTCCGGCATCCATCGACAGCATTTGACCAAGTTTCATCGCTGCGCCGCGTAAGTGCGCCAGTTGATCGGTCAGCCGTGCAATATTTTGAGGGGTGAGCAAAAGGTCTTTCGCTTTCGGTCGGTTGCCTTTGGCGATTTGCTTGGTGCCTTCAGCAATAACATTGCCCGCAACTCTTGTTGCAAGCGAGGCAAATTTGCTGAATCTAGAAATACGGTGTGTTGGTAGGTTTCTTTCCTTTCCCGACATAACTCTCTCCTATTGCTCATGGTTTGTTATACGGGAAATTGAAGCCTTTGGATACAAAGTTACGAGCACCGCAGGCAGGACCAGCGGTGATTTAGGAGATTGGATGAAAGTTGCTATTGAGAGCGTTAGCAAAAGTGAGAGGGTTAGCAACAGGAGCTCTTAGCTGAGTTTCTCCGAAGCGTACCAGCGGTTAGGATAGGCGCTGCTGTAATCGGGTTCTTCGATGCCTTCATACAAATCCGAACATGGTTCAAGAGGCCCCACGACGGTTCGATATGGCAGTACCCCCGCCCAAACCGGAATATCCATATCTTGAGCGTCGTCGTTGACACCAAAACGACTGATTTTTACCGATGCTTCCTCTAAAGACATACGCAGAAGCATGGTGGCGCTGAGCTCTTTCTCGTTACTCAAACGGACATGCTCTGTTCTTCCCGGCGCGATTTGTTCGAGAAAGTGATTCAGTAAACGATCTTTTTCCTGATTGTCTTCAACAGTTTCAAACTGACCAAACACAACCGCACTGCGATAATGCGCGCTGTGGTGAAATGCGGAACGCGCCAATACCCAACCATCAAACAAGGTGAAGGTGAGACATGTCGGTTGGCCTTGTTTGAGGGAGCGTAACAGTCGGCTGTTATTTGCGCCGTGGATGTATACAAAATCATCGACGCGCCAAGCTAACATAGGGATAACCACTGGTCCTGACTCGTTGGTTATTGCAATATGGGCAATTAGGCTTTCATCAATAATCGTGTGCAGCTTTTCAACTTCAGTCACCGCTTTATGAGCGCCTTTTTTGATTTCTGTTCTTTTTGTATTCGATAGCATGGTGGTCTCCCTAACCAACTCACAGTAAT
>NZ_JAWOTK010000272.1:0-1238 GCF_033338855.1 Vibrio sp. Vb0937
TTAACTCAATGCCGGGGCCTGAGTTACCCACGGTACCAATTTTATCTGCCCTAAATGGGTAGTTTATGGTGCTGTAAGCGAAGGATTCCGTCATCCCCCATGCTTCGGTGATGTTTAGGCCAACGCTGTGGTACCAATCTAATAGTGCGGGTGATACCGGAGCAGAACCACAACCCAAAACTCGCGCTTGATCTAACCCCAGCCCTTCGGCGAGCTTTTTCTTAATCAGCGAATTTACGAACGGTATTTTCAGTAAGAAATTCAATTTTTTCTGTGGAAGTTTGTCTTGAATGCGTTGCTGGAACAGAGGCCATAATCTCGGTACAGAAATGAACAAGGTTGGGCGGTGCATTTTTACGTCTTCGATAAAAGTATCGAGCGACTCTGGGAAAGCCGTTGGTACGCCACCCATGATGGATGAACCAAAAATATAAACGCGTTCAGTAATATGTGCCAATGGTAGGTAGGAAAACAGTCGATCGTTAGCTTGAATGCCGATGTGGTTGATCAGCTGTTGTACCGACCAACTAAACGCTCCGTAAGTCAGCATTGCGCCTTTTGGCAAACCTGATGTGCCGGAGGTATACACCAATGACATCAACTTATCGTCGTAGTGTTGTGGACGCTCTTCACTTGGCACGGCATCCGCAATCAAAGCGTTGAACTGGTATTGGCATTGTGGTGCTGAATCATACGGCAGCGCGATGCTGATAAGCTCTGGCATGGCATCAATGACTTGCTGAGTTGCTGCTGGGTCATCAAGCTTCCCCCCGATCAGCGCCTTACTTTCACTGTGAGTTACACAGTATTCAATCGTGTCGGCCCCTGCGGTAGGGAAAATAGGTACGCTTACGTAATCCCCTAACATCATGGCCAAATCGCAGATAAACCACTCTGCGCAGTTTTTCGATACCAGAGCGACTTTATCGCCAGGCTGAATACCCAGCCCACGTAGTGCGCTGACGAGCTTGAGAGCCTGATCGGCGACTTCTGCGTAAGTAAACTCGACAAACTGTCGGTTAATGATTTGTTTTAGGTAGACCTCATTCGGGCGCTCCGCTGCCCATTTAAGAATCATTTCATTTGGTGGTGGGAGAGCGCAACCAGCAGTGCTATTTATTTTCGGCTGATTCATGTTTGGTGACTCCATGTCTTCTCGTTGTATTTATAATTGTTAATGCATTGTTAACTTTAGCATGTTGAATTACGACACGGGAACGCATTTTGATGAATTCTGT
>NZ_JAWOTK010000273.1:0-1237 GCF_033338855.1 Vibrio sp. Vb0937
ACTGTAAACCAACAAGTTGGTTTGATACCCGTAGGGAGAAATAAAGCTCGCGCTTGCGCCAAACAATACCGCCATAATAAATGGCATCGGATCCACCCCGTACCCGACAGCCATACTATAGCCAATCGGAAATGCTAACGCGGCAGCGGCATTGTTGGTCACCAATTCAGTCAGCACCAAGGTCATGATGTATGTGGCCACCAGCGCACCAAATACGCCCCAGCCGTTAAACGCTTCGATAAACATTTCGCCCATCCTGACGGACAAGCCCGATGAAATCATCAGTTGCGCAATAGAGAGCGCAGAACCCACAATCACCACAATATCAATGGGAAAACGGCGGCGAAGCTCAGATATTTGCACTATGCCAAACGCAATGAGTGCAATGATGTATACCGCGAGCCCTTTAATGATCGGCACAAGTTCTAGTAGTGCACAGGCGATAACCGCAGCAAAACCAATCAACACAATCGTCGATTTATTGGAGTCCAAACGTGCGCTGGAATCTAAGTCGTGCACTAACACAAATTCTTTACGGTGCGCTCGACGCTCAGACTCAAAACGCTTGCCCGGCACCAACACTAAAGTATCGCCCGGAGCTAAGGTAATACTGCCCAATCCACCTTCCAAACGCTCATGCCCACGACGAATGGCGACAACGACCGCATCAAAACGATCGCGGAAGCGGCTTTCTTTCAAGGTCTTATGGCAGAAGGTTGCAGAGGAGCTGACCACCACTTCAATAAAGTTTTGGCCATTCAAATGCTGTTGCCCAAATAGCGTCAGCCCCGGAATTTCTTGCAAGGTCGCCACACTTTCGACATCACCACAAAACAGCAGGCGATCTTTCGCTTTCAGCACGAAGTCGGGGCCTACTGACGATACCGTCACGCCATCACGAACCACCTCTGCAAGAAACAACTTACGCAGCGCACGCAGATTGTTTTCACTGATGGTACGGCCAACCAAAGGGGAACCTGGTTCAACACGAGATTCAAGGAAATACGGTAAGTCTTCTTGGTTTTGGTCATCGTAACTTGGCAGCAAATAGCTCAGCGGAATAAGAATTAAAAGACCACCCGCTAAGACAGCCAAGCCAATCATCGTCGGAGTAAAAAAGCTCAGACTCGGTAGCCCTGCATCTTCCACAAAGCTATTAATAATAAGGTTGGTCGAAGTACCGATAAGCGTTAATGTGCCGCCAAATATCGCCGCGTAAGAAAGTGGAATCAGTAGC
>NZ_JAWOTK010000274.1:0-1237 GCF_033338855.1 Vibrio sp. Vb0937
GTCCCGCTTGCCCCACCATGAGATGGCATCCCAAACCGGCCAGCATTTTAGCGACTGGTCGCATAAAGTCTAAGTGTCTTACAAATTGTGCTTCCACAAACTCAAAATTGAGACACTTTCTCTGCTCGCGTGACAACTGTAAGAGTTCATCACGAAACCACTTGAAGTATTCGCGACTCGAAAAAGGCGTCACATTTAGATTTAGAGCATAATTTTTAGAGCTGTCAAAATTCTCTTTAAAGTCTTTTAAGAATTTATGAAGTACAGCTCTATCCATTTGAGCTTCATAGCCCACTTGTCTGATAGCAGAGATAAACCGGGACGCTTTAACAATGCCATTTTCAGGATCCCGAATTCGACATGTTAACTCTTCGTGTAAGGCTTTTTTATGCGTCGCATCACTTATTGAGTGAACCGATTGTGCGTAGAGTATCACATTTTCTGATGTAAGTGCCGTATCAAATAACGTACGCCATCTCACACTTCCGCGCGCTTCTTCATCGTGGTTCCATTTCTTAAAACGGCTCCAGTTATTGTTGTTTTGTAGCTGCGCACTTCTGAGTGCCGTTTCCGCCTCATCAATAATTTGGCTGTGTCGCTCTCCCTCTTTGTACATTGTGATACCAATATGGCACCAGTTGTCGGGGTCGAGCGGATCTGGCGGCGTAAGTTTCTCTAGTTGACGAATACATTGTGAGGCCAAGTTGGCAACATCTTTGGCGCTTTGATGAGGTAAGAACAGTGCAAAATCGGCATCGTAATAACGAGAGAACACCACGTCTGGGTAACGCTGCACTAAATTGGATAACAAGCTGCCGACTTCAACAATAAACTCGTCGGTGATTTGCTTATCTTGCTCTTCTTCCACGAGCTTCCAATCTTGAATACGAATCAGCAAGACCGCGCCACGTGCGCCACTCTCTAAAAGAGCCGATTCCAGCTTGCTATCAAAGAGCACTCGATTGGCTGTTCCAGTGAGCTTATCGAGAAAAGTTTGAGTGCGGATAAAGGTATCAAAGCGGCTGCGCTCCTGGCGCGCATCCTGTAATTCTTCAATCAACACATCGAGTGCTTCACTCGCGGTGTAAGGCCACTCTTTTTTATCTCCCTTGGCGTATTGCTCAACTCGCCCCGCCAAGATCATTCTTCCTCGCTCTTCCAGCATTTCTGAACCAGCAAGCTGCTCCTTTAGCCACGCAACACCGCGCATCAAACAAAAGATGATCAAAATAACGGC
>NZ_JAWOTK010000275.1:0-1234 GCF_033338855.1 Vibrio sp. Vb0937
GTAGTGTGCCATAGAAAGCTGTGCGCGATAGTATTGTGGGGCGTGGCTCAATGCTTGTTGCAAATTGTCGTGCGCTCGGATCATATTGCCACCTTCGAGATAACCAAGCCCAAGAGCGATGCGAGATTCTGCCATAGCAACAGGATCGGCCTTCACGATAGGAGCGCCGTTTTCTTTTACGGTAACACAGCCTACAAGTGCAAACTGCGTCATCAACATTAGTGCACTGAGCGTTACGGTTTTCATTCTTCTTCCCCACATCCCTGAATCTGACAGCATGATATGAATTACGTAGCAAAAGCCCATTGAGGAAAAAGCACTATGCGATCAGGTTTGCAAACTGATATGAAAAAGCCGCCAGATGGCGGCTCGGTTCACAAACTTAATTCGTTGATTTAATCGTCTTTAGTGAAAGCATCTTCGCTGAAGTGATCCAGATCGTAAGGCGTTTGTTGGTATACGCAGTAGTTGAGCCAGTTCAAGAACAGCAAGTGTCCGTGGCTTCGCCAACTCGCAATGGGAGGATTATCTGGGTTGTTGTTCGGGTAGTAATTGACCGGAATAGCTGGCTCCATCCCTTCACCCAAATCCCGAATGTACTCATTGTGAAGAGTGTGCGAGTCATACTCTGGATGGCCGGTAACAAACACGTTTCGCTTGTCTTTGGTCGTTGCCAGATATACGCCCGCCACATCGGATGTGGCGAGAATATCTAAGTCAGTATGTTCTTCTAAAAAGTGTGGCGAAAAATCGGCATAACGCGAATGGGGCGCTAAAAACGTATCATCAAACCCACGCAAAATAGGGTGGAATGGATTATGAATTTGGTGATGATATACACCGGAAAGCTTTTCTTTACGCGTTTTTTTCGGCAAGTCATACAATAACTTTAAGCCAGCTTGCGCTGCCCAACACACATACAACGTCGAGGTAACATGGTCTTTCGCCCATTCCATGATGGTTTTTAAATGATCCCAATAGATCACATCTTCAAATTGCACCAGACCAAGTGGCGCACCAGTGATGATAAGACCGTCGAAATTCTTCCCTTTTACCATCTCAAACTGACGGTAAAATGTATCTAAATGCTCGGTTGGTGTGTTTTTGCTTGGTCGATTATCGATGCGCAGTAGCTCGACGTTTACTTGCAATGGACTGTTTGAAAGGAGGCGAAGAAACTGCGTTTCTGTTTCGATTTTCTTGGGCATCAAATTCAGAATCAGTACTCGCAAAG
>NZ_JAWOTK010000276.1:0-1234 GCF_033338855.1 Vibrio sp. Vb0937
TGACGCGTGACGAGCTGATGGTTTGTATCACCTTTATCGGTATGGTTTCACTTTGGGTATTGGGCCCAACATTAGGTATTCATGCAACGGTTACGGCTTTACTTGGGTTAGTTTTCTTGCTTCTCACTCACACCATCACATGGGACGCCGTTCTTGGCGAAAAAGAAGCATGGCACACCATAACTTGGTTCGCTGTATTGGTAATGATGGCTGCGCAACTTAACAAACTCGGATTTATCAGCTGGTTCAGCGAGTCTATGGCCGAGTCACTGTCCGGCTTTGGCTGGGTGACAACCATCGTCGTGCTTCTTTTGGTTTACTACTACAGTCACTATTTGATGGCGAGTGCAATGGCACACATCAGTGCGATGTACTCCGCGTTCCTGGCAATTGCGATCTCTGCTGGCGCGCCTCCGATGCTTGCTGCGATTGTTCTTGGTATTTTCAGTAACTTGTATATGTCGACCACGCATTACTCGTCTGGCCCTGCGCCAATCTTGTTTGGTGCTGGTTTCCACACTCTGCAAAACTGGTGGAAAATCGGGTTTATCTTCTCACTCATCGTCATTCCAATCTTTGTTTTTGTTGGCGGTGCGTGGTGGAAGCTTCTCGGCCTTTGGTAATCCGCAATTTAGAACGCATAGAAACCAAAAAACCGCCCGTTTGGGCGGTTTTTTATCAATCCAATTACTATCGAACAAAAATCTTTTGAATCGCTTTTATCGCCATTGCTCTGCGACGCATTAAAGCCCCCGTTCTTGGCAGCCATTTCGGAGTGTGGAGTACGGTTTTCGCATGACTAAAGGTTCTGAATCCTTCCACTCCGTGATAATGACCAATGCCCGATTGACCAATGCCACCGAAAGGTGCATCTTCAGCGCCAACGTGTAATACCGTGTCGTTAATGCCGACGCCGCCACTGTGTGTGTTGCGCACGATATGTTTGATGGTCGATTTGTCGTCCGACATAACATACAGCGCAAGTGGTCGCTGGTGCTGATTAATGTAGTCAATCGCTTCTTCTAAGCTTTTGTATGGCTTGATGGGTAGAAGTGGCCCAAAGATTTCCTCTTGCATGATTCGCATACCCGCTGACACGTTTGTGACCAAATGAGGGTACAAAAGCCGTTCCTCTTGAGGTGACGCTTCAACGGTATGGAGGCTTCCGCCTTGGGTTTTGGCATCCGCAAGCAGTGCAGTCAAACGCTCATACTGTCGTTGGTGGATAATATGG
>NZ_JAWOTK010000277.1:0-1231 GCF_033338855.1 Vibrio sp. Vb0937
TCATTCAGATGCCAATCAACATCCCATCTCTGCTTGCGCTCGTCAGTTTGAAAACACCAAACTGGTCGGGATGGGCCACCGTTATGGTCGGATGCGCAGTATCGCTCTTTATGATGTTTATCTTTGATGTACAGTGGCTCTCTTCCTCGCCATTAACACCAAGAGAAAGCAAAGACCTGTCCGTGGTCGCAACGCTTGCCGTTCATTTACTGGTGACGGGAGGCTTCTTCCTGTTTACGCGGGTCTTTTATGCCAAAGAGCCACCATCAATCCAGCAAAGTCGCACTGCACTTGCGATTCAACTAGCCACACCGATCAGCGACGAGGAGCAGTCCCCTATCAATCATAAGCAAGGACTTTATGTCGGCTCCATCACAGCGTTGGCGGGCATGTTACTGATTCTTGCCGGCGTCGTGTTAGCGGGCTCTTCTCAATCCATCTTTGTCGCAATTGGCTGCATCGTGTTGCTGTTTAGCTTGTTCCTACTACAACCTACCCAGCACTCTAAACGTGCTTGGCAGAAACAAAAACTAAGTAAGTAAATGGGTAAGTAAACCGTATTGGGCGCGTTGTTTTGTGTCGCGCCTAGTGGAAAGCTGGCTTTTTAACTCGCCAAAACTGCACATAAAAAAACGCCTACGGTGGAGCCGCAGGCGTTGGCAAATTGCTCAAAAGATCGTTCGACTATCTACGATAGTTCTCGGCGCTAACCGGGGTGAGGAATTATTCGATAATTCCCGCAACTTCACGAACCAGCTTCGCCAGTTCATCCCATTGCTCGTTGTCAATCAAATCGCCGGGTACCATCCAAGTACCACCACACGCTAAGACTGAAGAAATAGACAAGTAATCTTTAACATTGCTTGGGCTCACGCCACCGGTTGGCATGAATTTTACAGGATAAACCGCAGATAATGCTTTTAGCATCGCGACGCCGCCTGACGGTTCTGCTGGGAAAAACTTCAGCGTACGCAGACCCATTTCCATTGCTTGTTCAACCAAGCTTGGGTTGTTGACACCAGGGACGATGGTCACGTTACGCTGTTGGCAGTATTTCACTGTAGTTGGGTTGAAACCTGGGCTCACAATAAAGTCCACGCCCGCATCAATCGCTTCATCCACTTGCGCGCTTGTCAGCACAGTTCCCGCGCCAATCAGCATCTCTGGGTACGCTTCGCGCATGTTTTTGATCGCTAAAGCGGCATCTTCAGTACGGAACGTCACTTCAGCA
>NZ_JAWOTK010000278.1:0-1229 GCF_033338855.1 Vibrio sp. Vb0937
TCGCGCCATCTTCGTAGCTGACTTTTTCAATATCGAACTCAAACTCAGGCAGTTGTTTTTCAACATATATCTTGTTGAATAGGACTTCTTTTTGCGCTGGTTTGAATTTGCAATCACCTTCTGCCATGTACGCGTAGCCGTACTTGCCATAGATTTCATCCAGTAGCTCAGACAACTTTTTGCCCGTTACCGAGATCATTTCAACCAGTAAGCTCGATGCGAACACACCATCTTTACCTTTGATATGACCGCGAATAGTTAAACCACCAGAGCTTTCTCCACCAATCAGTGAGTCATCTGCTTCCATTTGCGAGCTGATGTGTTTGAAGCCAACTGGAACCTCAAAACATTTCTCACCGTGATCTTCGGCGATTTTGTCTAATAGGTGTGTTGTTGCGATGTTACGTACGACTGAGCCTTTCCAACCTTTGTATTTCAATAGGTAGTAATACAGAAGAATCAGCACTTCATTTGGATGAATGAAGTTGCCTTTCTCATCGATGATACCAAGACGGTCTGCATCGCCGTCAGTCCCAATACCGATGTCGTAGCCTTCTTGCTCGACAAGGTGCATCAAGCGGTACAGGGTCGCAGCACTTGGAGAAGGCATTAAACCGCCGAAGTCTGGGTTTTTTCCGTCGTTGATCACGTCTACTTCACAGCGGCCGTTGATTAGGACGGTTTGTAGTGCGTTTTTCGCGACACCAAACATCGGGTCAATCAGCACACGAAGGTTGGCTTTTTTGATTGCTTCAATGTCGATAAAGTCGATGATTGAATCAACAAACTCGTTCATCGGGTTGATGATTTCAATCAACTTGTCTTCAACCGCTTGATCAAAATCGACACTTTTCACATCTTGTGCGGTAAGTGCGGAAATTTGAGTTTCAATTTTCTCGGTAATGATTTCATCTGCATCACGACCACCTTCAATGAAGACTTTGATGCCATTGTAATCTGCAGGGTTATGCGATGCGGTGATGCACGCTGAGTATGCACAGCCCATCTCTTTTGCTTTGAACATCACGATTGGTGTTGGAACAAACTTATCGATAAAGCTAACTACAATGCCATTTGCCGCTAAAACTTCGGCAAACCAACGGCCCGCTTTATCAGACAGAAAACGTCGGTCATAGCCAATGACAAAGCCACGATCTGCCACTGATTCTCTGTTAGTGATGTTTGCTACTGCCTGAGCAACCAAACGAACATTATCTTTAGTAAATTCT
>NZ_JAWOTK010000279.1:0-1228 GCF_033338855.1 Vibrio sp. Vb0937
TTGCCGCATTCACATAAACTGCAGCCGAGCCCACCGAATTGATGAACAACTCCGAGTTAATCAAGCTGTTGGTCATGATTGCATCTGAGTGACTCGCATTGTGAACTCGCATGTGATCAATCGCATCTTTCACGTCAGCGACAACTTTTACACCTAACGTGTAGCTTAGCCATTCGGTATCAAAATCACCTTCTGCGGCATCGCGAATTTGCGTAGCTTGAGCCATTAGCGCTTTCGCTTTTGGTTCTGCTACAAACGTCACTTTGTCACTCATTCGCTCGACAATCATTGGCAAGAATTTCGCCGCCACTTTCTCGTGAACAAGCAGTGTGTCTAGCGAGTTACATGCCGAAGGACGTTGAACTTTCGAGTTTTCAACCACGTTTAGCGATTTCTCTAGGTCCGCGGATTCATCAACAAAAATGTGACTGATACCAAAACCGCCGATGATCACTGGAATTGTGCTGTTCTCTTTACACATTTTGTGCAGACCCGCTCCACCACGTGGGATGATCATATCAACGTAGTCATCCAGTTTAAGCAGTTGAGAAACCAGCTCGCGATCTGGTTTTTCAATGTACTGTACTGAAGCGGCTGGCAAGTTTGCTTTTGCAAGGGCTGATTGGATAACTTTCACAAGTTCCATGTTAGAGAAAAACGTCTCTTTACCACCGCGTAGGATGCTGGCGTTACCCGTTTTCAGGCACAGTGCGGCAATGTCGATGGTCACATTTGGACGCGCTTCATAAATCACACCCACAACACCAAGTGGTACACGGCGGCGAGAGAGAGACATGCCGTTTTCTAGCACTTTACTGTCGATTTCGCTGCCCACAGGATCGTTTAGGCTGATCACATTGCGAACATCATTTGCAATGCCCGTTAAGCGTTCTTCATTCAGCAGTAGACGGTCTAACAGCGCATCGGTCAGACCAGCTTCGCGACCAAGTTCGATGTCTTTTGCGTTTGCTGCCAAAATCGCAGCTGAGTTTGCTTCTAGCTCATCTGCGATGATCGCTAGAGCTTGGTTCTTTTGAGCAGTTGGCGCCGTCGCCAATTCGAAAGCTGCATCTTTAGCAGCTTTACCCATATTCGTTAAATCCACGTTGCTTCCCTCAATTTCTATTCTTGAATGACGACAAGATCATCGCGATGAATCACTTCTGAGCCGTAGTCATGACCCAAAATAGAGATGATGTCTTTACTGTGTTTGCCAGTAATTTTTGCC
>NZ_JAWOTK010000280.1:0-1228 GCF_033338855.1 Vibrio sp. Vb0937
TTTACTCAGACTGTTATTGGCCCTGTGTTCTTTGAAATCATTCAGCGCAAAGGCAACGAAGGCTTTGGTGAAGGTAACTTCAAAGCGCTATTTGAATCGATTGAAGAAGATCAAATTCGCCGAGGAGTACTAAGCGATGCATAAATGGATCACATTTCCGCATCGGGAGGGAGTGTGCTCTAAACAAGCACATGCGGATTTCCCGGATGAGGCAATTTATGAACGTGAAGCTGGCCGAAGTGGGTTCTTCGGCCCTGCGGCACATTTTCATCATCAACATGCGCCAACCGGTTGGTGTGAGTGGGAAGGTGACTTACGCCCACGCGCTTTTGACTTCACCTTAGTGGATAAAGCCAGTCAAATCTCTCCTTGGTCAGTATCGCACCTACTGCACAACGCTAACTGTAAAATACGTGTATGGCGCATGGATGAAAAGATGGATTTCTTGGTAAGAAATGCAGATGGCGACGAGCTGCTATTCATCCACCAAGGTGCGGCAGATCTTTACTGTGACTATGGTCATCTGAAAGTGAGCGAAGGGGATTACGTCATGATCCCGCGCTCAACGAGTTGGCGTTTAGAGCCGAGCGAACCCATGTTCATTCTCATGATTGAAAACACCGATGCAGCGTACTCCTTACCGGAAAAGGGCATGGTAGGGAATCACGCGGTATTTGACCCAGCGGTGTTGGAAGTTCCATCTATCAATGATGAGTTTCGTGCGCAATATTCTGAAAACCGCACCGAGGTTCAGGTAAAACGCCACGATAAAGTTAGCGTGATTACCTATCCGTTTAATCCTTTAGACGCGATTGGTTGGCATGGCGACTTAGCAGTAGTGAAAGTGAATTGGCGTGATATACGTCCACTTATGTCACATCGCTACCACTTACCACCGTCGGCGCATACTACATTTGTAGGAGCGGGATTTGTAGTGTGTACGTTTGTTCCTCGTCCAATTGAGAGTGACCCTGGTGCACTTAAAGTACCGTTCTACCATAACAATGATGACTATGACGAAGTGTTGTTCTACCACGCAGGTGACTTCTTTAGTCGCGATAACATTGAAGCGGGTATGGTGACGTTTCATCCGGCAGGCTTTACTCATGGTCCGCATCCAAAAGCGTTTAAAGCGGGTCGAGAATATAAGAAGAAGTTTACGGATGAGGTCGCAGTCATGATCGATACCCGCCATGCACTCCAGTTCTCGGATGAACTGGATAAAGTA
>NZ_JAWOTK010000281.1:0-1226 GCF_033338855.1 Vibrio sp. Vb0937
CCACTCACCGTCACTTGAGAGTCATCACCCGAGCCAGCCGTATCAAGCTGTAAATCTTGTACGCCAAAGGCTTCACCGATTTCTCCAACAACACGACCGCTTTTCGCCAAACTCAGACCAATTAATGTGGTCGTCATCGCGTTACCACCCGACTCACCATCAATATCTTGACCACGAAGCAGGTAAGACAACGCGTTGGCTTGTGGCATCGCAGGCTCCGAGAAAATTTCCACACTCGGATCGGAAGCTGGGCCAGTCACACGCACACCCGCGATCACATCGTCTTGAGTATTGTCAGGGTTACGAATCGCTTTGATCGATACATACGGTTGATCCGCTGGACCGTTCATTAAGATCTTACCTTCTTCGATCACCAAATCTTGACCAAATGAACGGTAAGAACCGTCAACGATGTTTACCTCACCAACGATGAATGGTCCTTTGTCTTTTTGTGTCACGTTAAGGCTACCTTTCAAGCCGCCCTTCAAGCCAAACGCCGCAAGTTGGAAGTCGTCACCAATCTTGATGTTGATGTCCGTTTCGACGTTGAATGGCATAGCCGTCACTTCATCAACTGGCTGTAAATCCTTGTTTAAAATCACGGTATCACTCGACACCCCAACCGCACTTGGTGGCAGTTCCTCAATGACGATACGTCCCCATGGCAGATTGATGTTACCTTCCACCTTCGCCAACTGCGGCGTGACATCAATGGTCATGTCCGGCTCAACTTTGATTTTGACCATCGGCGGCATATCAACTTTTAGTTCTTTTGCAAACACGCGGGCACGAGTGCGCCAGTCTTGCAAGTCACGCCAGTCAGCATCACCGGTGATTTCTAGCTTACCGTCAGGCGTAATGATCCCAGCATCCAGATCCGCTTGGTGACCTTTGAAGTTGATCACGACTTGTCCGGAGTTGATGTCGATTGGCGTCACTTCGCCTTGCAGCTTCATTTGATCGATAAGGAACTGACCATTCACTTTTGGATGCATTACATCACCAGACAAGGCCAAATCAGTATTCATATTAGCCTTGAACAAGCTGTATTCCCCGATCAACGGAGCCAAGAAGTCCAAGTGGAACGTAGAAAGCGCAACCTTACCGTCAATAGTTGGCTTCTCAGATGAGACATTCAGTAAAGAAACCTTACCAGACAAGTCACCGTTATCTTTCACATCAAATAACCACTCAGCATCAAGCTTGTCTTTCGCTAATGCTGCTTT
>NZ_JAWOTK010000282.1:0-1226 GCF_033338855.1 Vibrio sp. Vb0937
ACCATGGGAACACCGATCACGATCGAGTGGTAGGACTCGTTATCCCACGGGAGCTTTGAAAGGTTACTTCATAAAACGTTTTGGATGGTCACTAAAAATGCCATCTAATTGCGGAAGGTGCTTGAGCTTATTCGGGTTGTTGACCGTGTAACACATGACCTTATAGCCCGCTTCTTGCAGCTTAATGATCTGACGCGAACGAACCCAGTTAATATTTAGG
Source organism: Vibrio sp. Vb0937 (assembly GCF_033338855.1). NCBI lineage: Bacteria > Pseudomonadati > Pseudomonadota > Gammaproteobacteria > Vibrionales > Vibrionaceae > Vibrio > Vibrio sp. Vb0937. The sequence goes on from NZ_JAWOTK010000282.1 coordinate 221, forward strand.
TTACAGCTGTACGCTTTCACTTCATCTAACAATAGCCCGTCTTTTTTTGTAAAAAACTCACTTAAAACACCCAAACGATAACCTTCGCAATGCTGGTAAAGTGCTCTGATGACATCATGACTAAAGCTTGAGAGTAAAAGGTTCTCTCTAGGCATTGAACTTTCGGTAAGCACTTTTGCTAGCGTTTGTGCGACTTCATCCGCTGGATGGCGGTCTACTTTAACTTCAATATTCAGATTTAGACCTCGCTCAGTAGCCAAGCTTAATAGCTCCTCAAGAGTCATGATAGTTTCGCCAGCAAAATCTTCGCTGAACCAGCCACCGAAATCTAATTGTCTTAGTTCTTTCAACGTATGCGCATCAACTCGTCCTTTGCCATTGCTGCATCGATTTAACGTATGATCGTGGCAAACCACAAGTACGTTATCTTTTGTTGGCTGAACATCCACTTCTACCCATTTTAGGCCGAGATCAATTGCAGCTTGAACGCTGACTTTTGTATTTTCTGGGAACGAGCCGGCAACGCCGCGGTGACCAATTAACAGAGTTTCCATTTTGTTTGCCTTCTTGAATGAGATGTCCAGATTGTACTCGCTTTTGGCCATTGATATAGAGGTGAAAGGCTTCTTCAGGGCGGTAACGTCACGATTCAACGGTGTAATTTTCACCAGACAAGCATGGTGCGGAAATGAAAGACTAGATTGGTAACAGATTCTGAGCTACAAAATGACGTTGGACTTTTATGTTCTTGCCGCTCATTTTTAAAGAGCGACGTATCTTTCAAGAGCCGCATTTTTTCAGGGAGAGTAAGATGAAAATTGGTGTGATTGGCGCTGGCGCCGTTGGAGTTGGTGTTTGCAATTATTTGCTCACGCTAGGCAGCGTCAGTGAACTTGTTCTATTAGACGAAAACTTAGAAAGAGCTGAAGGGGAAGTCTTCGATTTTCGTCACACAGCGGCGTTAACCTTTTCCAAAAATACCCGCATTATTCCCTCAGATGATTAC
>NZ_JAWOTK010000283.1:0-1226 GCF_033338855.1 Vibrio sp. Vb0937
TCAGTGAGTGGCTCAGTACCTACAACAGTCGGCCAACCAACCCTTAAAGTGGACAATATTCTGGTAGGAGGCGGTAACTAATGAGCCAAGAACAACAACTTCTTAACGCGGTTGATTACGTCCTGTCAGAAGCCAAACGCCAAGGTGCGGAAGCGGATGTGATTGTGAACCGTAACAGCAGCTTTTCGCTGAAAGCAAACCAAGGCAAGCTGGATGAGTACAAAGTCAGCTCAAGCCAAGTGCTGGGTGTTCGAGTCATTAAAGATGCTCGTGTCGCGACCAGTTATTCTGAATCACTAGAGCAACCAAGTTTAGATTTGATGCTCACAAACGCGCTGCAAAGTGCTCGTTTTTCTAAGCAAGATGAACATCAAACCATCAGCTGCGTAAACAGCAAAATCACCACTGATATTGCAGAAATTGCGCAAGACGATACCACATCGGTCGATGAGAAAATTGAACTGTCCCTCGCGCTTGAACAAGGTGTTGTGGCTCAGCCTCACGCTTCAAGCTCACCATACAATGGTTATAGTGACGGCGAAACTCAGCTCATCATCGCGAATACTCAAGGTACGTTATGTCAACATTTCGAGCGCTCTTTCACTTGTTACGCGTATACCTTATTTGAAAAAGATGGCAAACAGTCGATGGCAGGTAGAATGTCGCTAGGTCGCCGTTTTGATGAGTTGAATCCAACTTACTGCATTGAAGGCGGTTACAACCTTGCTCGCGACCTCCTTGATGGCGCACCAGTTGCGACAGGTAACTATCCAGCCATCTTCCACATCAATGCGTTAAGCAGCCTGTTTGGTGCATTCGGCAGTGCGTTTTCTGGTGTGAGTGCGATGAAAGGCATCTCGCCACTGGGTGACAAGCTTGGTCAAAGCGTAGCAAGTGAACTTCTCACCTTTACCGATGCGGCATACATGCCAAATGGTATGGCTATCGCAGGGTTTGATAGTGAAGGTTTTGCCACTCAAGACAATGTGTTGATCGCCAATGGCCAACTGAATACGCTATTGCACAATAGCCAAACAGCGAGTTATTTAGGTGCAGTGTCGACGGCAAGTGCATCTCGCAGTGCGAAATCGAGCCTAGACGTATCGGCAAATCATAAAGTGATTGCGACAGGCAACAGCAGTGCGTCAGAAATCAAAGCAGGTGAATACCTAGAATTAGTGGAACTGCAAGGGGTTCACTCTGGTGCAGATGCTGTCAGTGGTGAT
>NZ_JAWOTK010000284.1:0-1224 GCF_033338855.1 Vibrio sp. Vb0937
ATGATTCGTAGACGCCGCAGTCAAATCCGAGATTATCAAGCCGAAGCGCGCCTATTCGCTAGCCGCGCTATCGTTGCTTTTTTCGGCATCGTTGTTTTGATGGGCTTGCTGGTCGCCAATATGTACAACATTCAGGTGAACCAGTTTCAAGATTATCAAACCCGTTCAAATGACAACCGCATCAAAGTGGTTCCTATTGCGCCAAACCGCGGTCTTATCTACGACCGAAATGGTGTCCTGTTAGCCGAAAACCGTCCTGTCTTTAACTTGGAGCTGACTCCAGAAAAAATCAAAGACATCGACGCTACTATCCAAGAATTGCAAACCATTCTGGAAATCACACCAGAACAGATCGAACGCTTCCATCGTGAGCGTAAGCGTACCCGTCGATTCAAATCCGTCCCATTGCTAACCCAGCTGAACGAAAAGCAGGTCGCGGTCTTTTCCGTCAACCAATACCGTTTTCCTGGTGTTGAAATCAGTGCCACACTCAAACGTTACTACCCTTACGGGGAAGTGTTAACGCACGTAATCGGCTATGTTTCTCGTATCAATGACCGCGACATGCAGCGTTTGATTCGAGAAGAAAAAGACGCCAACTACCAAGCGACTCGTGACATCGGTAAGTTGGGCATCGAAAAATACTACGAAGATCTGCTGCACGGCACTGCTGGCTACCAAGAAGTGGAAGTCAACAGCCGAGGACGCGTGATTCGCACGTTAAAGTACGTACCGCCAGTTCCGGGCAAAGACATTGTCTTAAACCTCGATATCAACTTGCAGCTTTACGTTCATCAGCTTTTGGATGGTCGACGTGGCAGCGCTATCGTGCTTGATCCTCGTGACAATGGGGTGCTAGCTATGGTGTCTAGCCCAAGTTACGACCCGAACGCTTTTGTCCACGGCATTTCAGGTAAAGCCTATCGCGACTTGTTGAACGATAAAAACCGCCCGTTGGTAAACCGCACGACGCTAGGTATTTATCCGCCAGCTTCAACAATCAAGCCATTTATGGCAGTCGCAGCGTTGCAAGAAGGCGTAATCACGCCAAATACTACTCGCAACGACCCAGGTTATTGGCGCATTCCTAACTCAGACACCCGTCCATTCCGTGACTGGTTGCGTTGGGGACATGGCCGCGTGGATGTCATTAAATCCATTGAAGAGTCTGTTGATACGTTTTACTACCAAATTGCTTATGACTTGGGGATCGACCGAATTTCA
>NZ_JAWOTK010000285.1:0-1224 GCF_033338855.1 Vibrio sp. Vb0937
TACGCTGAAAGTCTATGAAAATCGACTACTCAACATACAATTAAGTGTGTTTTATCATTCACTGGTGCTTTTTAGTACAACAAATGTTCAAAAGCGCACCAAAGCGAAAAAATTGGTGGGGATTATAGCGTGAAATTACCTATTTCAGCAAAACTCTCGTAAAGTGCGTACAGGAGATACAAACAATAAAGAATGATGGATAATTTACCCCTTCGACTTGGTTTAACCATGTGGTCTCACAACCAATGGCAACAAAGCTTTTACGGTAGTGGAACTAAACCTGCTGAGCGTTTAGAAAAATACGCTCAGGTATTTCATACTGTGGAAGGAAATACCACCTTTTACGCCACGCCGACACACAACACGGTGCAAAATTGGAAAGCGGCAACGCACGACGATTTTAAGTTTACGTTTAAGCTCCCTAAGGCTATCACTCATGAACAAATGCTAAGAGGCTGCAACGAGCAACTTCGTGATTTTATGAAAATCATGGAGCCCCTGCATGAGCGCGTCGGTCAATGGACGATACAACTCCCAGCAGCTTTTGGCCCAGAGTATCTTGAACGTTTGAAAAAGTTTTGCGCCAGTTTCCCGCCTAACTTTCCACTGGGCGTAGAAGTACGTCATATGGCCTTTTTCTCTAAAGGCGAGGAAGAGCGAGCGCTTAATCAGTGGTTGGTGGAAAACGGTATTGACCGAATAATCATGGATAGCCGCCCTGTGTTTGCGGCAAAGCCTGACAATGAAGCCATCATTGATGCTCAAATGAAGAAGCCCAAAGTTCCCGTTCATGCGATTGCAACCGCTTCACACCCGATGATTCGTTTTATTGGCCATCCGGAAGAACAACAAAATTACGACTTCTTTGTGCCTTGGCTAAGTAAATTGCCACAATGGATTGCGGAAGGTAAACAACCATATGTGATGATTCACACAGCAGACAATATTATTGCACCTGAGCTGGCAGCGAACATTTACAAGAATCTACAAAAGCATGTCACCCTGCCAGATTTAGCCCCCTTCCCTGCCAATGATGGCAACTCGCAGTTACAGATGTTCTAACAATAATTTGCTCAACGCATGACAGAGGCGCGAATTTCTCATAAAATACGCGCCTTTTTTGATGCCTGACGTTTTTGAAGACTAGACTAACTAGTTTTTTGAAGACGAATCGCCCCGTCAGCTTGTATGCAGAGATTTGGTTATGAACCCTAAGAGCAATCC
>NZ_JAWOTK010000286.1:0-1221 GCF_033338855.1 Vibrio sp. Vb0937
CTTAGAAGTGACTGGCGCGACATTGCTGCCATTTGGTCGAGTTACTTATCATGTTAGCGCGACAGTGTCTCATGAGAGTGCTGAAAACATCGTATTAGGTGGCGCACAAGTAAAAGCGATGATTGCTGGGGCAGAGAATACATTCGTTGATACAACCAGCGTCACGTTTGAACCTGCAGAATACAAATACACGCTAGATGCAGCGGTAACGCCAGCTGAATATCAAGTCGCAAACGTTTTGACGTACACGCTCACCGCAAAAAATACTGGCCTGTTTGCAGTAAAAGGCTTAGACATAACCCAACCTTTTTTGTCTCTTACTGGTGAGGTTCTAAGCGGTGCCAACGCTCCAGTTTTTAGTCATGTCGAGATCAGTGCTGTCGCTTCTTCTGGGAGTAATACGGGAACATTTTCGAAAGAAGATGATTTGTCGGTAGAGAATGCGGAGCTATCCGTGGGTGGTTACATCACTTACACCATCAAAGCGACCGTTGCGAATGATCTGGTTTCTGACATTACAACTAAGGCGTCGGCGTTAACGCGCGATGGCCCTGTAGAAAGCAATGTTCTTGTCACGCCTCCAGCGACGCCGAACGTTACGCTTACCCATACACTTTTGTCTTCGACACCTTATTTAATAAACGGTAAGCTCAATTTCGAAATCAAAGTCAGTAACAACGGTGGTGCGATTGCACATGGTTACCACGTTACCCAGAACATCAACACGTTACTTACCAACAATGGCTTGGCGAACGATCTCTCGTCTGCTTTTAACAACACCGATGTGACCGGAAATCCATTCTCAACGTGGACTGTAACGGTCAACAACATTGGCTCTAACTCCTTATCTGCCTATCAAGCAAGTGGAGTTCAAACTGATGTCGATTTTGACGATACGGTGTCGATCTACCCCGGTGAGTCAATCACTTACCTAGTTGAAGCTACACTGACGCCAATCACCATTGGTACGCTTCAAGGCTTTGCTGCTGCCGTCAAAGATGAATCAGGTTCATTAGTTCAGAGCGCAAACGTCGCAGATACAGTCAATGCAGAAAAAGTGCTGAACGTTTCTGACTCCGATATTGCCATTTCTAAAACAACCACCGCATCAGAATATGTGCCCGGTGGAAACATCGAATATGAAATTACGGTAACCAACGGTTCGTCTAAGTACTTTGCCAATAACTTATTGATTCAAGATAACTTAACTTGTGTCATGAC
>NZ_JAWOTK010000287.1:0-1218 GCF_033338855.1 Vibrio sp. Vb0937
TGAGTTACCGCAACTATTCAATGTATTGAAAGGTGAAATGTCTATGATTGGCCCTCGCCCTGAGCGCCCAGCCTTCTATCAAAAGTTGGAAGATGAAATTCCCTACTTTGTAGAGCGCACATACGGCGTACTGCCAGGTATTACAGGCTTGGCGCAAGTAAACCAAGGTTACGATGCTTGCATTGAAGACGTGAGAAGAAAAGTTGGTTTTGACCACAGCTATGCACTAAGCCTTGGGTCGTTTTACTCGTGGATCACGATGGATCTTTCTATCATGAGCAAAACGCTTATCGTAATGATTGATGGACGCGGCCAGTAATGCTTCGAGTCTATTTTGCTACTCTTGCCACTGGCGACGCATCTTCTCGATTGTCGCTGGTGGCACATTATGAATGCTCTGATATTCGCCCGAGCACACCATCACTTCCACCTCGATAGATTTCTTTCGGCAGTAATCTAAATACCGCTTCATTTCCCAATGTCGTACAAAGGTATTACTCACAATCACGATTTCCCCTTTGTTCAACCATTTTCGCGTTTGTTCAAAACACCATTCGTGCGCTTGCGGAAGCAAAGACGGATTGAAGTGGTACTCGCCTTTCTCATTCTCAAAATACATGTCGGCTTCGAAATGCTTCGCATCGAAATCTTTCACCAATTGTTTCGCCAAGGTTGTTTTTCCTGAGCCAGGAAGACCACGAATGAGAATAAGTTTAGCAAGCGACATAATGCAGTTGAGTGATGAAATAGAAGCCCAAACTGTAACGGAATTTTTTAAAAAGAAAAGCAGAAATAAAAATGCCGAGCAATGAATGCTCGGCATTGAGTATTAATTTATCAACATCGATTAGCGGTAAGCGGAAAGCTCGGTACGTAAACCTTTCACCAAACTCACACACATCAACAGTAGAACAAAGGTAAATGGCAAGCCGGTCGCAACCACACCAGACTGTAGCGCTTGTAAGGCTTCTTTACCGCCAACCCAGAGCATAACAGCGGCAATTGAACCCTCAATACACGCCCAAAAGATTCGCTGTGGAACGGGAGCATCAATCTTACCGCCCGCAGTGATACTGTCGATAACCAATGAACCGGAGTCAGATGAGGTGATAAAGAACACCAAAATCAAAACAATCGACAGAATAGAAATCACTGAGCTGTATGGTAATACATCGTAAACATGGAATAGTGTCAGTGAAATATCCGTTAAACCATTCG
>NZ_JAWOTK010000288.1:0-1218 GCF_033338855.1 Vibrio sp. Vb0937
AAATTGGAATTGGCAGGTTAAGCATAGCGGAACGCCGTCCGCTTGAACATTATTTCATCAGGTACAAGGAGAACTTGAGATTCACTTCAAAATAAACCGTTTCCCAATCGGTATTTGATCAATGCTATTTTCCTTTCGTTCCTCAAATAGACTTCAAATTATTCAATAAGTTCGGTTTTATTACACCTGAGAATGAGTACGAGACAAGTACGTAGAGAAAGTGAATGCGAGTTATATTCTCGAAACAAATAAGTGAATACAAATGTAGAAAATAAAGGCTCCCAATTAGGAGCCTTTATTTGTTATTACCTTGTTATCAAGCAGTGCGGTAACGCTCTAATACTTCACCGAGTGAAACCGACGCTTTGGTTAAGTTCGCGACACCAACAGTAGACTGCTCCGCCACCTCTCGAATTGTGCTGGACTGAGTACGGATATCAGCAAGCTCAGAGGCGATATCATTCGCAACCGCACTTTGTTCCTCCGCGGAAGTGGAGATTTGAATGCTCATGTCCATCAATGAACGAGCAGAGTCCGCAATCGCTGTGACATCTTGACCAATTTCATCGATCAACTGGCTGCTTGTTTGGGCTTGCTTGACCGTTCTGCCAGTAATCGAAGCGATGTTTTGGCTTTCCGATTGCAGCTTCTCAATCATGGCTTGGATTTCTACCGTGGCTTGTTGTGTACGACTTGCCAGCGTTCGGACTTCATCGGCTACAACGGCAAAACCGCGGCCTTGTTCACCAGCGCGCGCAGCTTCAATGGCAGCGTTAAGCGCAAGCAAGTTGGTTTGTTCCGCGATGTCTTGGATAACGTCAACCACAACGCTAATGTTAGACGCATCTTGTTCCAGTTCTGTCACCATGTTGCCAACCGATTGAATCGCCAATGACGCTTCGTGGATTTGGTTAATACATTCTTGAACGACACCGCGGCCTTCTTTCGCATCGTGAGAAGCACTGTTTGCCGTTTCTGACGCGGCTTCGGTGTTGCTGGCGACTTCATTTACTGTCGCTTGCATTTCGTTCATTGCTGTTGCGATAAGGTTTAGCTGAACTTGTTGTTCATCCATGCCTGTTGAAGTCTGTTCGGAAATCGCGCTCACTTCTTCAATAGCGGTGCCTACTTGAGCTGTGGTTGACGAGATACTGTCGACCAAAGTAAGCAACTTCGCTTGCATATCAACGCAGGCATCTGCCAAGGTGCCAAGCTCAT
>NZ_JAWOTK010000289.1:0-1217 GCF_033338855.1 Vibrio sp. Vb0937
ATCAAAACCTGCTTCTGTCGCTTCTAGCGCAGATCTCGCTGAAACTACCGATTGCTCATACGCTTTTAACGCACCAATAGAAGCGTTGATGTTGTTGTTTTGTGCACGAACATCTTTCACTACGCTACGGTACTGAGCTTCAAGATCTTCGCTTGCTGAAACGTACGCAAACTCAGCTTGTTTGGTTTGTGATGTCACGTTGCCGCCAGTGTAAAGTGGCACTGCTAGGTTAACGCCAATATTGAAGCCGTCGCTTGTACGGTCACTATTTGCATTACGGCCAAGGCCACTGTTGTAGTTACTTTCTGTGCCTGAATAATCACCGTAGTTGTAACCACCATCTAGAGATAAAGTTGGTAGGTGACCAGAGCTAGCTAGTGAGATGTTGTCGCGCGCGATGTCTTGAGAAATACGAGCTGACAATAGGCTAAGGTTCTTCGTTTTCGCTTCTTCGATCAATGTTTCAGCAGGGCTGCTAGTGCGAGTCGCAGAGAAACGGTTAGTATCAAGAACGTTTAAGTTTTTGTGTTCTTGACCTGTGATTTCACGTAGCGATTCGTAGCTGTTGATCAGATCATTTTCTGCCAACACTTCATCCGCTAGTACAGCATCGTACTGAGCTTGTGCGTCGTGAACGTCAGTAATTGCCGACAAACCAACTTCAAAGCGTTGTTTTGTTTGTTCTAGTTGGCGACCAACGGCTGCTTTTTCTGCACGAACGAAGACTAGATTGTCTTGAGCGCGCAATACTTCGAAGTACGCTTGAGAGACACGAAGGATCAAACCTTGTTGGGTTGCTGCGTAAGTTGCGTCTGCTTGACGAGCGCTTTTCTCTGCGGTGTCTAGAGAAATCCAAGATGCACGGTTATAAAGTGTTTGAGAAAAGCTAACACCAGCGGTTAAGGCGTCTTGATCGTTTGATGATTTGCCTAAAGCGCTATCGTCGTAGTCGGTGTCGCCACGAGTCAGGTTGTAACCCGCTGTTAGGTTGATTTGTGGTAATAGAGCACTACGGCTAGAGGTGATTGCTTCAAAAGCTCGGTCACGCTGTGCTGCTACACTGAGCAATTGTGGATCATTTTGCTTTGCTAAGTCGTAGATTTCAGCTAAAGAATCTGCCCATGCAGAAGAACTTATGCCACCTAGCGCTGCACTGATAAATAGTGGAAGCAATTTTTTCATTTTCTATTCCCGCGGTCCATAGATTGGTTAATTCT
>NZ_JAWOTK010000290.1:0-1216 GCF_033338855.1 Vibrio sp. Vb0937
TCCGCAGGAGATTACCGAAAACGTTATTACAACATTCAGGATTTAGTGTTTGATATTGATGAGCACCACATCAAATACGTTGAGCACCGAGCCATCCAAAACGAGCAACATTTGTTTGCTCAACTGGATAAAATTTCCTTGTCCGATGGCGAAGGCGTGATGCTGCGTAAAGTGTCGAGCCGTTACCAAGCGGGCAGAGGAAGCGACTTACTTAAGCTAAAGCGCTACGCCGACACGGAAGCTCAAGTGGTTGGCTACAAACCGGGAACGGGGCGTTTGCTTGGGATGATGGGCGCAATGCTCGTGCGTTTGCCAGATGGTACAGAGTTTTACATCGGCAGCGGTTTTACGGATGAAGTTCGTCGCCATCCGCCGAAAATCGGTTCTACCATTACGTTTAGATACAACGGGTTTACCCAAACGGGGAAACCAAGATTCGCTCGCTTTTTGAGAGAACGATTCAAGGAGTAGGTGAGTTTCCAACTACCATGCCACAACGTTTAAAAAGACCCTGCCAGAACTTAACATGTTCGAGGGTCTTTGTTCTAAATTGCTCATGCGCTTTTATCACGCCATAACTTTCCTCATGAAGTTCCATTCTCTGCTCAATGAGTATTGCACCATCATTCAACTGCTGATATGTACTGTCGACAAAGGCGAGGTATGGCTGTACTTCTTCAACATAAATTGACTGGAAAACATTTTTCAAATAGCGAAATTGTGTGGTGTCTCGATTCTTTCCACACACAATGCGCTCCTGATTTTCTTCTAGCAATTTTGTGGTGACATCAAGCCACTCAGAAGTGCTGTTCAAAGTGAAGTAAACCTTACCCATCAAGCGAGACTTTTCCATTTCCTCTTGATATTGCACGAAGGAGAAAGAGGGTAAGCGCGAAATGACCCCTTTAGGCGTCTCATACATGGCATTTAGCGCATGAAAGGTTTCACTGACATGAGCAGTTTGATTGCGGCTTTTTGCTGATAACCAACTTGAAGCGGTGAGTTGCTTGCGCATGGTTTCGCTTGTGAGGAGAACGTTATCAAGATGAACGGGAAGATGCTGCCATTTTTGTTCATACAGGCGAGTTAATGTCGTGCGTTCGTCTTCGCTCAAGGGGTATTCAGTCAAACAACCATTGAGCGTGTTGAGCAAAGTGGTCTGGTAATCCAGGTCATGGAAAGGGTCTTGTACTTTGCCCAATTGGGAGTTCTTTTC
>NZ_JAWOTK010000291.1:0-1215 GCF_033338855.1 Vibrio sp. Vb0937
GCATGGCTTACTTCGTCTGTTCCGGTTGTTGCTAAAACCGTATCGCCGTAGCCAACAATAGTAACTCGATCAGGAGTAATACCGTTTTGAAGCAGCGCCTTTCTTACGTTCTCTGCTCGGCGTTTGGAGAGATCTAAATTGTGCTCAGATCCACCTGTGCGGCTCGCATAACCTTGCAACTCAATGGATGTGCTTGGGTATTCTTTCAAGAAATCTGAGAGTTCTCGAATCTGCTTCGCGAAAACCGGGTTGATTTCGTCTGAATCATTCGCAAATAACACTCGAATTTGCATTTGTTGTGATGAGTTTGCGTAAGATCCGCAGCCATCATTATCAATTTCTGCTCCTAATGGTGTGCCTGGACATAAATCGCGCTGGTTAATGACACCGTCGCTGTCGTCATCTTGGTGGTCGGCCCATTGATCTGCAATAGGAGTGTCGATGTAATCGTATTCGTCGCCTCGATCACTCGAAGAGCTACATGCAGCAACAACTAATGACAGTGCAATAATAGTTATGTTTTTCATAATTAATACTCCACTTTTTCTAGCCATTCTTTCGGCATTTCGACTCTTAACGCACTCAACAATTGGCCAGTTGCGTTCATCACACGATATTTGGCATATTGCTCTGCATATTTTGAATCAAGGTAATCTTTACGCGCTTCAAACAACTCGTTTTCAGTGTTCAGAACGTCTAGTAAGGTTCGTTTACCGATTCGATATTGCTTTTCATACGCGATGACCGTCTCAGCTGCCGAATCAACGTGGTCTGCTAAAAATTCTTTTTGTTGCAGCGTTAAGTCCAGAGCACTCCAAGATAAGCGAAGCCCTTCCTCAACATTACGGTACGCGCCTTCACGTAAGTCTTTCGCTTTGTTGAGTTGGTATGCGAAGTTTTCTGAATTTGCCGCATCGCTACCGCCGTTGAACAAGTTATAGCGTAAACGCAACATGGCGAGAGTTTCATCGCTTCGACCTTTTAAGCCATCCGCATCGTCTTTCCAAGTTTGAGAAGCTTCAATCGAGATCGTCGGGTAGTTAACGCCTTTCGATTGTTTGTATTGGAACTTGGCAGAATCCACATCCGCCAATGCGATTTGAATCACTGGGTGTAATTCAAATGCCAAGCCAACCGCTTCATCGACGGTGTAGGGGATAAAGTTCTGATCAGCTCTTGGAAAAATTAACCCTTGTGGCGTTTGCCCCACCAAGC
>NZ_JAWOTK010000292.1:0-1214 GCF_033338855.1 Vibrio sp. Vb0937
AATGAAAAACGCATCTTCCGAAAAGGAAACAATGAATCCAAAACCGGTTACACTCAGCGTGGAAATGCCTGTAGCCGCAGCTCTTGATACTCTATTAGACAACAATCTAACAAGCGCACCAGTGGTGGATCTCCACAATCGTTTAGTTGGTTTCTTCTCTGCACACGACGTGATGGTTGAACTGTGGTGTCAAGATTACATCCCAGTGAAAGATCAAAAAGTGGTTGATTTGATGAGCCGTGATGTCGTTGCAATTGATGCTGGCGATCGTTTGGTGGATGTGGTCGAGTTCCTATGCATCGACAAAGAGCAACTATACCCAACAAGCAGCATGGGGATTGCAACTCGCCTAACTTCTCTATCTCTAGAAGAACGAGCGAAAAGCATGAAGGTTAGCAAACCGCAAGTATTGCCGGTTCTTGAAAATGGTCAAATGGTTGGTGTTGTTACTCGCCAAGAAGTCCTTAAAGCCCTACGTCCAGTATTCGGTGAGCGACTAAACCTTGTTGAAGATAAAGCACTAGAAACTGCTTAAACAATAAAGAAAGAACGAACAATAACAAAACGCTAATTGTTAGAAACTAACAGCGTTACATGGCACCAATAAAAAAGCGCTCTTGAAACCAAGAGCGCTTTCATTTATTCAAAGCGTAATTACTTCTTCACGCCTTCGATATGCAGTTCCATATCAACGTAGCTTGATGAACCCATTACTGGGATATCGAAATCAGCAAGCTCTAGACGAGTTGTGCCAACAAAACCAGCACGCTCACCACCCCATGGGTCGTTACCTGCGCCAACAAACTCAGCTTCGATAGTAATAGGCTTAGTAACACCGTGTAGCGTTAGATCACCCGTTACGTCTAGCTTACCATTACCTTTATCAACCACTTTCGTGCTCTTAAAAGTCGCTTCGCTGTATTTGCCAGCATCAATAAAATCGCCGCTGCGGATGTGTTTATCACGCTCAGCGTGGTTTGAGTCTAAGCTTGTGGTGTCTACTACTACGTTTACTTTTGAGTCAGCAATGTTGTTTTCATCAAAAGAAAAGTCACCAGAAAAAGTATTAAAACGACCTTTGATGAAGCTGTAACCTAAGTGGCTAACTTTGAAGTTGATAGACGCGTGAGCACCTTTCGTATCGATAACGTAGTCTGCAGCCTGAGCACCTAAAGGCAGTGCCATAGCAATTGCTAGTCCTGTAGCGAAGAGTG
>NZ_JAWOTK010000293.1:0-1213 GCF_033338855.1 Vibrio sp. Vb0937
GAACTTCATTCTATATACCCGAATAGGGTTATAGGTGTTGGCGTACTCATCAGCATAGATCACTTTGGTATGATCAAAAATGGATTTATTTGCAGTCATTTTCACTCCCGACTCACTTAAGAGCTTGTCTTAACTGGGGTTCTGTTTTAACAGCACGAGAAATAACAGCGAGGAACACGAAAATGGAGAGATGCACAAGGCATAAATAGGAGGTGTGTTCTTGCTGATTCCAACGTACTCAAAATTAATTTTGAACAGTGTTCGTTTGTTCGGAATTCTAAGAGAAAAACCGCGGCAGGTATTGTATGAGTGAGTAAGGAAGTGTCAGGACACTTTGCCGCGTGGCGTCATTTTTTCTTACGCGCAGCGATAGTTTTTCTTGCTCGTTGAAACTGCGCATCGTTTGTACAGTGAGCTTCTCGAAAACAAGTTCATGAATGACACGAAGGAAAAACAATGGCACACCTATCTTACTGGTTTAAGCAAGCGCTTGAACTTGAACAGCCTCAACCAGCTAAGCCACTGAATGAAGATATCGACGCTGATGTCGCGATTATTGGTGGTGGTTACACCGGACTTTGGACCGCCATTATGATCAAACAGCAAGCACCGAAAAAGCATGTTGTTGTGATAGAAAAGGGGCTGTGCGGTAGTGGCGCGTCTGGAGCGAATGGTGGTTGCATGCTGACTTGGTCGACAAAGTTTCCGACCTTAAAACGTTTGTTTGGTGAAGCTCAGGCTGCTTGGTTAGTCAAAGAGTCCGAACAAGCCGTGCTTGAAATTGACGCGTTTTGTAAACAGCACCATATTGATGCTCAGTTGTCGCTTGAAGGCGTGTATTACACTGCAACAAATCACGCGCAAGCGGGCAGCATGCAACCTGTCGTCGATGAGCTTTCACGTTTAGGCGTCAATAGTTGGCGTCGCTGCAAAGAAGATGAGCTGCACGCAAATACAGGCTCCCCCCGTCATCTTGAAGGTTTCCATTCTTCGGTTGCTGCTAGCGTCCAACCCGCGATGTTGGCTAGAGGTTTGCGCCGAGTCGCATTAGAAATGGGGATCGAAATCTTCGAAAACACACCAATGACCAAATTGGATTTTGGCCAACCAGCTACCGTGAGCACTCCTGACGCACAAATACAAGCAAAGCAGGTTGTGCTGGCATTAAACGCATGGATGGTGGAGCACTTTACGCAGTTCAAAAACAGTATCG
>NZ_JAWOTK010000294.1:0-1211 GCF_033338855.1 Vibrio sp. Vb0937
TAAATACGGATAATTTATGTCGGAGAACGTTCTGGTTTTTAAATTTGAACCGATTTTGAAGCGCACATGCCTTCTCTCTCGCCTACGTTATCGTGGTGGGCTTAAATAATGGACCCGTTAACGCAAGGTTTACTGGGCGCTGCTTTGCCGCAGTCTGCAAGTAACAAGCGGCATATTGTGGCTGCTGGCGTGTTAGGCGTGGCCGCTGGGATGGCTCCGGATTTGGACGTACTTATCCGTTCATCAAGTGACCCATTACTGTTTTTGGAATATCACCGACACTTTACCCATTCATTGTTGTTTATCCCTTTTGGCAGTTTTCTCTGTGCTTTAGTGTTGTATCCGTTGTTTGCAAAAAGACGAGAGCTAAACTTTCAACAGAGTTGGTTTTATTGTGCCCTTGGTTATAGCACCCATGCGCTGTTAGATGCTTGCACCAGCTATGGGACTCAGCTTTTTTGGCCGATAAGCAACACACGCTATGCCTGGAACTCGATCTCGGTTATCGACCCCGCTTTCTCACTTCCTATTTTGATCCTGCTTTTGTTTGCCGCACTGAAGCGAAATCGAAATTACGCGCGTGTCGCATTTCTATGGTCTCTGGCTTATCTGACTCTTGGGGTTATTCAACGAGATAGAGCAGAAGCGGCCGGGTGGAAAATCGTCCAAGAGCGACAGCACAGCGCTGTGCAGCTAAAAGCAAAACCAACCTTCGGCAATCTTTTGGTCTGGAAAGTGATTTATGAAACGGAAGATAACTACTATGTGGATGCGGTAAGAGTGGGGCGCTCAATAAAAATCTATCCTGGCGAATCCACACCAAAGCTCAATGTGAAAACACAATTTCCATGGCTCGACCCGCAATCGCAGCAAGCGAAAGATATTGAACGTTTCCGTTGGTTCTCAAATGGTTTTGTAGTGCAAGACCCGGATGACGAAATGCGAATTGTTGATGTGCGTTACTCCATCGTGCCAAACCAAATTAATGCGCTGTGGGGCATCAATCTATCCCCAAAAGCCAGCGCGGATGAACACGTCGAATACACTGCTCATCGAGGTAGTACAGCGGAAGACCGCCAAACTTTTCTCAATATGCTTACGGACTTTGATTGAGCTCTTACTTGGGTTACATGGGGAGTGACTCAGTGACTATCAAGCCGATTGAAAGTCCTTCACCAGCGTCGGCTTATTAGCAAAGAAGATCTTGCTAA
>NZ_JAWOTK010000295.1:0-1211 GCF_033338855.1 Vibrio sp. Vb0937
CGGGTGACCTAACCGCGAAATTCTCGCGTATTGTGGGTGACCAAGGCCACGTTGTTCTGGCAGATATTAACAACTCAATGCTGAATGTTGGCCGCGATAAACTGCGCGATAACGGCATTGTGGGTAACGTACACTACGTACAAGCTAACGCAGAAGAACTGCCTTTCCCAGATGATTACTTCGATGTGATCACCATCAGCTTCTGTCTTCGTAACGTAACCGACAAAGACAAAGCACTGCGTTCAATGTTCCGCGTCCTCAAGCCAGGTGGTCGTCTATTGGTTTTGGAATTCTCTAAACCAGTTCTCGAACCACTATCAAAAGTGTACGACGCGTACTCATTCCACCTATTGCCAAAAATGGGCGAATTGGTCGCGAATGACGCAGAAAGCTACCGCTACCTTGCTGAATCTATTCGCATGCACCCAGACCAAGAAACACTGGAAGGCATGATGCAAGACGCTGGCTTCGAAAACACCAAATACTACAACCTAACGGGTGGTATTGTGGCGTTGCACCGTGGTTACAAATTCTAAGGGTTAACGGCATGCCATTTGAACCTCTTATCACTGCTGTCATTGAAACTTCGCTGAACACACTGATTAAAGACGATCCTGCATTGGGTCGTCGTTTAGCGCGTCTCAAGGGCCAAGTTATCCAAGTTCACCTCAAAGAAATCGACAAGACGCTGACGTTTGTTTTCAGTCAGCAGATTGATGTGCTGGGTAACTACGAAGGTCAGCCTGACTGCTATCTCTCGTTGAACTTGAGCGTGCTGCCTGAGCTGCGTGACCAAGCCAACATCACTCGCTTGATTAAGCAAGACAAGCTTGAACTTGAAGGTGATATTCAACTGGCGCAGAAATTTTCTCAGTTGATGACCGATTGCAAACCGGACATTGAAGAGTGGTTATCTCGCGTAACAGGCGATGTGGTTGCACACACTTTGGTACAAGGCACCAAAAACGTGGGTGGTTTCTTCGTTTCTCAAGCGGAAAAACATCAGCGTCACCTTGCTCAAGTGGTCACAGAAGAGTGGAAATTGGCACCCGCACCATTGGAAGTCGCGTATTTTTGCGATCAAGTGGATGAGGTACGCAGCCAAGCTTCTCGCGTTGAAGCGCGTCTCAATGCTCTATTGAGCAAAGTTGGTTCGGATAAGCCAGCGCTGGAGAAACCATGACGCCAGCAGAACTAAAGCGCTTATACCA
>NZ_JAWOTK010000296.1:0-1210 GCF_033338855.1 Vibrio sp. Vb0937
GTTTGATTTTCTATTCAAACTTGTGAAAGGTTGAATCGATATATTAGAAAACATGAATTTGATCTTGTTTCTATCTTTTGTTTTAAATGCGAAATTCATTATTAACAACGGATGGTTTTGATGATTTCTCTTATGTGTATCCCACCAATTTTAGAAATTGAAAATTAAACTTTCTCAATACAATAACGACTAAAATTAAACGGAATGATGTTCTTATATTTTTGTTGTATTTTAACTTATACATTTTGACTCATTCATTTTAACTGTTTTTGTTGATTTTAAGTTGTTGATAATAATTGTCTTTTGACTTTTGTTTTAATGGCGTTGCTTTGCTGCTTCTTTAATGTTGTGGTGAGTGGCTTTATTTATAAAAAGTCATTTTAAAGTACGTTTTTAAGCAAAGTAGAACGTGACAATACTAAGATAAATAGTATTAAAAAATTAAATAAGGATTTAACCATAAGAGTAATTTTATGGTTGATAGGTTTATTGGGGTTGATTAGCTGAATTTTTATGGAATTTCATCCCAATAATCTGTTTGTCTTTAAGTTTATTCTAATAAACTTAATTCTCATGGAAGTTTCAAAACATGCAGCACACAACAAAGTGGATGATGACGCCGCTTGCAATGTTGTTGGGTACGCTGTTTTCAGCGCCATCATTCGCGGTGGAAACGAGTGTAATTGATAGCACTAGCACGCCTGAATCTACACAAAATGAAGGAGACACGTCCTGTATTGTTTGTAAGTTTAGTGGGGCCGTTTACCTATCTTACGATACAAACATTTACGATAAAGACGACTACCGTTCTGTCCGCAATTTCTCGTGGGGAGGCGATCTCGTTTATTCCTTTTCGAGCGACACAAAAGCCTATTTTTCTACGGGGGGCTATCGTGCCCTAGAAGATGAAGTCGGCACCTACGCGACAGATTCGGTGTTGGGCTTGCAATACACGAACCTATATCGCTTTGGAGATACAGGGAAAATCGGCGTTGCGGGTCAGCTCACCATTCCAACTTCAGAAACATCTCGTAAAGATGAACTGCACACCGCGGTTCGTTTAGATGTGCCGATCTCTTTTTCAGCTTGGAGCGTCGATTTTTCGGTTTCGCCAAGACTGAGAAAAAATTTCCACGAATATAAAACCATGGGGGGACGCTCGCTGACTGAGTGGACTTACTCATTGTTTGCTGTTGCGGAAAAGTCGTGG
>NZ_JAWOTK010000297.1:0-1209 GCF_033338855.1 Vibrio sp. Vb0937
GATATCAAAGATTGGCCCCGCATATTTGCCGTAGTCATCGCTGGAATCAAAAATATTCACTTGAAGCTGTGTATTATGATCATCAGCGACTGGCTGCTCGCCAGTTTCCAAAGATTGATGAAAATACCCTTCTTCGTAACCCATTTTGCTACAAGCGGCCACATGCTGCTCTTGCGTCATGTTTTGCGACAAAATACGGATGGTTGGGCTACAAGTGTAGGTTTGCGATAACACCAAACCTTTGAGCTTGGTTTCGAAATCACAAATTCCGTACTCGCTGCATTCGGCGTAGTACGAGACCGTATCCGCAGCAGCAAGCCAAACGGCATCCCCTTTTCCATACATCTCGTAGCGAGCAAAAATATCTTTTAACTTGCTACTCACCGTTGTGGCAGCGCTGCCCGAATATTTGGTCAGACGCCCCAATTCGCGACCCGCATTTGCCACCATAAACTCGTCGCTCGCTCCTATCGAGGACTCTCTCAACGCAAAGTAACCCAATGCTTTTGCAAGTTCGGTTTGGTTACCGATGGTTTGCAAATATTGGTCGTTCCACTGACCACCAAATAAGATGGTGAACACCCCATTCACCGCGTTGCGCATGTACCAGTTTTGAGCGTATTGGTCATTCCAGCGCGTCAGCCACTCCGTCACTTGCGGTAAATAAGCGTGTTGCAGCCCCGCACTGTCCATCGTGATGATCACTTCACTTAATACCTTGCCGTGCGGGTCGCTGTTTTCGTAAAAATTAGCGTTGTTTACAAACGCGTCTACCGCCTCTTGCACTGCGGGCGTGACCCAAGAAACAAACGAGATATTGTTGTTGTAAAACTCGGCGTAATAGCCAGCGCGCAAATACAAGTACAAGGCTTCAAGCTCATCACTACCACCGCCAGTATAGGCCTTCGCCAAAGTCACCGTATGCTTTGCCACGTTGTACATGTGGTCAGAATCAAACGCCGCTTCTTGCACTCGGCTTTGAGCAGAGAACAGCTCGTTGATGCAATTTGCACCTTGAGTTTTTATCGCGTTGATCAAGTCGTTGCTGTTGGTGGTTGTGAACGATTCTACGTCACAAACAACGCTTGCCGCTTCAACCGATTGGGTAGCCCGCGTACGTAACGTCTGTTTCGGTAGCTGTGGTAACAATTCAGTCGGTGCATACTCAGGCTGCGCCGTTTCTACACCATGTTCGTGCTGATGATGTTC
>NZ_JAWOTK010000298.1:0-1208 GCF_033338855.1 Vibrio sp. Vb0937
GCAGCAATCAAAAATCGGTAACGTCAGACCAGAGCTCAATGGCAGTCAGGTCAAAATCCCTGGCTTCGTGATTCCTCTTGAGGGGGATGCCAACACGGTGACGGAATTTTTGTTGGTGCCGTATTTTGGGGCGTGTATCCACGTACCACCACCACCACCAAACCCAATCATTTACGTGAAATTTCCGAAAGGCGCACCAGTACAGGAACTTTGGGATGTCATTTACGTGGTGGGAACGTTAAAAACCGAAACCATTAACCATGAACTGGCAGAAACAGCGTATGTGATTGAAGGTTCAAAAATCGAAGCCTACGACGATATGTAGTCGTCGATTTCGAGGTACACCAAAGGCGTCGCATCGGCGCCTTTGTCATCTTTAAATGTTAAACAATGTAGCGCGATAAGTACGCTAACACGCCCACATAAAGAATCAAAAGAAACGCTATCGACAGGTGCTTTTTCAGTTTACTTGCTTCCGAGAACTTCATCGCCCCTCCAAAATAACGATAACAATTTTAACAACTCATTATCATTTTGGATAGACCTATTCCTTCAAAATCTGAGACGCTCTCTCTGGTCGCCTCGCGGATTAAGGTGTAAATTGAGGCAAGCGTCAAACGCAAGCTCTTGGTAGGAAAATACATGGCAGAACCAACGAAACAACCTGTAGTGATTGAACACCAGCCTAATACGCAGAAAAACGGTCACCACGACAAGAAAACGGGTTACATCAAAGACAGTGCGAGCAGAATTAAAAACATCGCTCAATCTCATGGCCTCGACGCTCTGTTGCAAACTGACCCTCCTGCCAAATCCGCATTAGAAAGAGCACAACTGCGAGACCAACGACGCCAAGAGCAAAGACAAAAAAACCTTGAGCAAATCCTAAAACTCGCGCACAGCGCTTGCCGCGATGAAACCGCAGGCGAACCCGATCAAGATTGGTTGTATCGATTTTTTGATATGGCCCAAGACATCCACAACAGTTCAATGCAGAAGTTGTGGGCGCAAGTAATGAAGCGTGAAGTGACCAACCCAGGTTCCACGTCGATGAAAGCGCTGAAAGTCCTTAAGGATATGTCCCCAAAAGAAGCGCAAACACTACAAAGAGCAGCCTCTTTGGCGTGCAGTTTTGGCGGCGATAACAGTAAAAAGTTATTGATAGGCTATAAAGCACATGGCGGAATATTCAACTTTGGTAAACGAGA
>NZ_JAWOTK010000299.1:0-1206 GCF_033338855.1 Vibrio sp. Vb0937
ATGAAGTGCTTTTTCCACGATTCTTGTGGTGCAGCTTCAACGCGGCTACCGCCTGCGGCGATGATCGCTTCTTCAAGCACACGTAATGCGAAGTCAATCTGTTCGAATGAAATGATAAGCGGTGGAAGGAAGCGAATAACAGAACCTTCGCGGCCGCCTTTCTCAACCATCAAACCACGCTCAAGCGCAGCACGTTGAATCGCTAGGGTCAACTGACCGTCCGCAAGAGGTTCACCAAACTTGTTAAGCTCGCCGTTAGGATTCTTGATTTCAACGCCTAGCATCAAGCCTTTGCCACGAACTTCAGCAATACAGTTAACACGTTTTTGGATGCTTTCGAGACCAAAACGTAGGTATTGGCCAGCAACGTTCGCATGCTCAACAAGGTTGTCACGTTGGATAATTTCAAGCGCTTTAGCACCTGAAACCATTGCAAGTTGGTTACCACGGAATGTGCCCGTGTGCTCGCCTGGCTTCCACGTATCGTGTTGCTTATTGATCACAAGCAGTGACATTGGCAAGCCGCCGCCAATCGCTTTAGAAAGACACAATACATCAGGCACGATACCCGCTTCTTCGAAAGCGAAGTTGTAACCAGATTTACCCACACCACACTGGATTTCATCAAAAATCAGTAGGATACCGTGCTCATCACAAATACGACGTAGTTCGCGCAACCAGAATGCTGGAGCAGGAATTACACCGCCCTCACCTTGAACTGGCTCTACGATGATCGCAGCAGGTTTCATGATACCCGCTTCATCATCGTTCAATAAACGCTCGATATAACGAATGCTTGCTTTCGCACCTTCGTCACCGCCAAGACCAAATGGACAGCGTAGGTTGTATGGGAAAGGCATAAAGTGCACATCTGACATTAAGCCAGTACGACGCGCTTTTGTTCCTAAATTACCCATCATGCCCATCGTACCGTTTGTCATACCGTGGTATGCCCCACGGAAAGCAAACATGGTATTACGACCTGTCGTTTGTTTCGCTAGCTTGATCGCAGCTTCAACCGCATCAGCACCCGATGGTCCACAGAACTGAATAACACAGTTATCGCCCAGCTCTTGAGGAAGAAAAGACTTAACAGACTTAATAAAGTGAGTTTTAGCAGAAGTGGCAATATCAAGAGTTTGATAAGGCAGACCAGAGTCTAACTGCTCTTTTAACGCTTGGTTAATTTCAGGATGGTTGTAACCC
>NZ_JAWOTK010000300.1:0-1203 GCF_033338855.1 Vibrio sp. Vb0937
GATGCTCACCGTTGTATCCACCAGCATTTGGATGTGTTGCATCAACAATTACACCAACATTGCGAAGAGTGCGATTTATCCAACATTGACGATGCGGGACTTGAGCAGCGTTTGAACGAATGGCGCGATGAGGATGACAGCTCGGCGCGTATGGTGCTTCAACAACTCCACCTTATTTATCGCATGTTGCCTGAGCTTCACTCGCTGGCGAGCAAATTTGCCGTTCGTGTGAACTAACTCGACCTTAGAGAGACTAACTTAAAGGTGCATGTGACTTAACACGCGTTCTTTATGCAATTAGGGAAGCACTTTTGCTTCCCTTTTTTAATTTTAGATAACCCGAAGTAGGTAAAATTACCTTTCATAGGAAAAGTCTTACGTATCACTTAACGCACCTTGACAATACTCGGACAAAAAACCATCGATCAAATTCTAATCTAATTCTATTGAATAAGTATGTTGTGTGGCCACGGAGGCCGTTAGACAGGACATGAAGGATAAACCTGAGTACAGCGAGGATACAGAGATGAAAGCGCAACAATTTAAAGAGCTAAAAAAGAAGCTTGGAGACCTGACGGCAAGTCAGTTAAAAACATTGCAAGGCGAAATCAGCATGACGCTGAACAAAAAGGAAAAGCCATTGCTCTCCACTGAAGAGCGTGAAATGTTATCTAAACTGTTTGTTTGATTAAGTTATTGATATAAATCACTTGCACGTTTTATAAACGCTTCCTATGCTAACAGCAGCATAATAAGTGGAATTATAATCATGCCAGTTTCAGGGATTCACTCCGGTCAACAAATCATGCAGTTGTCGCACAAGATGGCGGATAAAGCTGCACATGAGATTCAACAAACCTTCGTAAAAGGCGGTGAAGACTTATCATTCAATAAAGTCGAACTCGCTAAAAACGTGGCTTTCGCCGCGACCCCTTCCCTAGCCGCACATGCCACTGTTATCGAACCTCTTATCGAAGTTACTCAAGCCGCAAGTTACAACCGTATTGGTGCGTCCGTTGTGGAAAAAAATAACGAGGTAATTGGCAGCCTTCTCGACATTCACGTCTAAAGAAACCAAGATAAAAATTATACCTAACTCCCTTTCCAGATATTCAAGAACACCAAACGCTAATAAGCGCAGCGGTCAAATCTAACCGCCGCACTTTTCATTTCTCAAGTCACTTTATCCGTTATCAATAACAC
>NZ_JAWOTK010000301.1:0-1203 GCF_033338855.1 Vibrio sp. Vb0937
TTAGAACGGCCGCAGGTGCTTGCGTTGTTGGAAGAGCATTTACAGGACATGTACGCTACATCGCCACCAGAGAGCGTGCATGCGTTAGATGTAAGCAAGTTGAAGCTGCCTTCAATCACGTTTTGGACAGGCTGGGATGGTGAGCAGCTATTGGGATGTGTGGCAATGAGCCAACTAGAAGATGGTCACGCAGAGTTGAAATCGATGCGTACGACGCCATCGGCGAGAAAACTGGGCGTGGCATCCCGCTTACTCAATCACGTGATTGAGCAAGCGAAACATCAGGGGATACAACGTTTAAGTTTGGAAACTGGGTCGATGGCATTTTTTGAACCCGCGCATCGCCTATATGAAAAACATGGCTTCGCGTACTGCGAGCCGTTTGGTGACTATCAACCTGATCCAAACAGCCGCTTTATGACCCTAGCGTTGTAGCCCGTCGCAACTAAAAGTTAAAGTAGTAATTAGCTCCTGGCGAGATGAGTGATGCACGCTCACGCGCCAGTTGTTTTCTTCTCTCTCTAATGCGCTTCGCGTTGTCTTTATCTAAGTTTGCATCCAATTGATGATCAAGGCGTGATATCTCCGCATCTAACGCGTTAATGCGTTGTTGACGCTGATATTCTTGATGGCCTAACTGATAGTTTTTAAGGAAAAGATCGTTAGAGCAAACGCCATAGTAGGTTTTTCCTTCTACACCCACCGTGTAACCATTGTCTGGCGAACAGTAAAGAATGGTGCCTTTATCAAAACCGTCTTGCCACTCAACGTGATTTGGCGTTACGCCTGCTTCGCGACAGTCTTTAATGTATTCGTACAAAATGTTTGGGTTATTGCCTGAGCGGCCATCTTGGTAGCCGACGCGATACCAATCTGCGGTTTGGCATTGTTCTGGCGACATGCTGCTACAACCAGAAAGTAATGCAAACATGGCAAAGAGAAGCGCAATGCGTTTCATGAAGTGGATTCCTTGTTACTGCGTTAGGTTCGCTGATTATAAATGAACAGTGTTCATTTCCAATAGATAAAATTAATAATTACCGACTTATTGATGCGTTGTGCTTGTGAGTTTGTCGGTTTGAAGCAAAATTTTTTGCTTGTGGAACGAGCGTTTTTCGTCAGTAGTGATGTTACGAATAGAGTAGTTTGCGTGAAGGTAGAGGCGAGATTAGTGAGGTGGGAATCTCTTCGTAAGCCGCATCT
>NZ_JAWOTK010000302.1:0-1202 GCF_033338855.1 Vibrio sp. Vb0937
ACTGGTACTCAACACCAGCGATTTTGAAAGAATGGCAAGATTTGGTGTTGGAATACGGCTTTGCATACGGCACCGAAGGAACCGAACTGCAAGGCAAAACCATGCTGTGCGTGCTTTCTGCCGGCGGCAAAGAAGAAGCCTACAAAGCCGAAGGCTACAACCATTTTACGATTCGGGAACTGCTCGCTCCTATCGAGCAAATGTCCGCACTCACGGGTATGCACTATATTGCGCCTCTTGCTTTGTTTGGTTCGCGTACCGCAGCCGAAGAAGGTCGTATCCCGCGCCATATTGAACGCTATAAAAAGCTCTTAACGGCACTGGTCGAAGACCGATTGGATGTCGAGGCCGCCGCTTCGCTCATTAAACTTAACAGTGCATTGCCGGAGCTCATCAAGGAGGCGTCATGACAGGAATATTCTTACAAGCCTTTGTGTACCTTGTAGCCGCCGTTATCGCGGTTCCGTTAGCAAAACGCTTAGGTTTAGGCTCTGTGTTGGGCTACTTAATTGCCGGCGTGGTGATTGGCCCAATCATCGGCCTCGTAGGTGAAGAGACCACAACCATCCAACATTTTGCGGAGTTTGGCGTTGTAATGATGCTGTTCCTTGTTGGTTTAGAACTCGAACCTAAAATGCTGTGGGCGATGCGTAATCGCTTGATGGGGTTAGGTGGCTTGCAAGTTGGCGGCACTGTCGCCGCGATTATGGGTATCGCCTTGTATTTTGAGCAGCCTTGGACGATTGCTCTGGCGATTGGCCTAATTTTCGCGCTGTCATCAACCGCCATTGTGCTGCAAACCTTTAGCGAAAAAGGGCTAACCAAAACAGAAGGTGGTAAAAACGCGTTTTCTGTTCTGCTCTTTCAAGATATCGCCGTTATCCCGATGTTGGCCTTTATTCCATTGTTGGCCCTGCCGGAGTTAGTCGAACAAGCACAAAATGCCGTTCAAACTGCTGCGCAGCATCATGACGATTTAAACCTCGTGGCCGATTTGCCGGGCTGGGCATACGGAATTGTCATCACTGCCTCGATTGCAATTGTTGTGGTTGGCGGACACTTTTTAAGCCGCCCGTTACTTAAGTACGTGGCGAGCTCTGGTTTGCGCGAAATCTTTACGGCGACCGCGCTGATGCTGGTGATTGGCATCGCTGCACTGATGAGTTTAGTGGGCTTGTCTCGTGGCGTATGAAGCTGCTGGT
>NZ_JAWOTK010000303.1:0-1198 GCF_033338855.1 Vibrio sp. Vb0937
ACAAAAGTATTACGTTGCACGGCCCGCTGTACTACAGCTACGCAGAAAACTCGAAGTTAAACGATAAGTACACCGAGATAATCAAAGAGCAAACAACGACACATGATAAATGCGTTCGTGTTGCTTTGGCGCGAATGAAAATTACGGAAGAACAGTTGCTGGAGCTTGAAGATCAAGTAGCGAAAACGGTGATTGATTTTCACTCGAAGAATGTTGTCGCTGAAAACTTTAATGTTTCCGACTTCACAAACGTAGTTCTACTTGCTGGGCCACATCAACCAGTGACATTCTCTGATGGAATTGTAGAAACAGAATCTCGTTTTATTGACGATATTCGCTACGCAATTGCAGCAGCAGGGGATAAACCAAGCCTTTCAATTTAATCCATTCACTTATCTCTCAGAGCCAATGGCTTGCATCTTAGGTATTGGGAAATATCGAGTTTGTAAGCTCTTGGCTTAACGTCTATCTCTCGCCTAAATCTTCAGCACATCAGTTTGTCTAGCCTTTGTTTTTGCATTTTAATGATAAAACTATAGATTTTTGTAATTTTTCGTTATGGATAAATTCATACTTGTAATGTTTGTTTTTTGATCTATTATGACGAAGTGTCAATTATGACGGTTCGTCAAAAATTGTGACGTTCCTGTTTTACATAATCGTGTTACAATTATCAGGAGTGTGTGGGTATACGGATCAAAGGATTATGTTTAACTTTCGCTGTAAAAAGGATGGTAAGCGAGACGGGTGTCGTGTCTCGTCCGGGCTAACCAAAAAGCAACAAGCGATTGCGGATAGAGAAGTTGAGCTTATTCAACTGGCTAAGTCACTCGTCCAAGAGCAGGGGTTTGCGAACCTCACTATGGATAAGCTGACCTCGGCTAGCTCTTATTCTAAGGGCACCATCTACAATCATTTTTGCAGCAAAGAAGACGTAATACTTGCGCTTTGTATCCATTCGTTAAAAAGCGAAGCGATATTTTTCGAGCGCACGGCAAACTTCGATGGCAATACTCGAGAGAAAATTATTGCGATGCATGTAGGCTATCGTATTTACGCTCGAATGGAGCCAGTGCTGTCGACTTGCGCGATTGTAGCTAAAACGCCTTGGGTGTTGGAAAAAGCATCACCTGAACGTTTGAATGAGCTGAATCGGCTAGAAGAAGAAGTGATTTCCGGTGCAGATGCGTTGGTCAAT
>NZ_JAWOTK010000304.1:0-1198 GCF_033338855.1 Vibrio sp. Vb0937
CGAAGCCAATTAGCATGGCAGTTGTCATTCAAATGATGATGCTCTGCTTCGGCGGTATCAT
Organism: Vibrio sp. Vb0937; assembly: GCF_033338855.1. NCBI lineage: Bacteria > Pseudomonadati > Pseudomonadota > Gammaproteobacteria > Vibrionales > Vibrionaceae > Vibrio > Vibrio sp. Vb0937. The sequence goes on from NZ_JAWOTK010000304.1 coordinate 62, forward strand.
TCTTCTTGCAACCAAAACTGACCCGCGTGACGTGCCAAACGGTGTGGTATTCAAATCAGGTATGGTGGCGGCAATTGCTATCTTCGGTATCGCATGGATGTCTGATACTTACTTCCAATACGCAATGCCTCAATTCAAATCTGGCATTGTAGAGATGGTAACGAACTACCCTTGGACGTTCGCGCTTGCGTTGTTCATTGTGTCGGTTGTGGTGAACTCTCAAGCAGCAACGGCTCGTATGATGCTGCCTGTTGGTCTTGGCTTGGGTCTGGATCCTGCACTGCTTATCGGCCTAATGCCAGCGGTGTACGGTTACTTCTTTATTCCGAACTACCCTTCTGATATCGCAACAGTGAACTTCGATACATCAGGTACAACTAAGATTGGTAAGTGGTACTTCAACCATTCATTTATGTCGGTAGGTTTGATTGGTGTGATCGGCGCGTGTTGCTTAGGTTACGTACTAGGACAAATCATCATTCCTTCATAAACAACCTGTAAAGTAAAATTGGAAGGCGAGTCATTGTACGCATAAGTACAGCCTGAATGACTCGCCTTTTCTTTGTCTGGTCTAATGATTACAGCAAGAAATCATCATCAATCGCGACGAAATTATCCGCACAATCAATCAAGGTTTGCGAGGTTAACCTTGGTACACCATAGACGGTGACCTTCTTGTTGTAGCGCTGCTGAATACGTTCCACCAGCAAACTGAAGTCGCCATCACCAGAAACCAAAATCACGCGGTCAACATCAGGCGCAATCTCAATCGCATCGAGCGTGATACCGACATCCCAATCCCCTTTGGCGCTGCCATCTCGACGCTGAATGTAAGGCTTCAACATCACCTCAAATCCCACACCTCTTAGAATGTGATGAAACTGGCGTTGCTTCGGATCGTTACTGGCAATGGCATAAGCTTTTGCGCTTACTACTTCCTTTTCTTGTGTCGCGACATACCAAAACTGGTTGTAGTCAAAGTTACTGCGATACGCTTCGCGACAAGTGTAATAAACGTTTTGAACGTCAACGAGAATGGCGATTTTTTCTTTGTGGTCTGATTGCATGGTGATCTCATACCGATAATTTCCCGCCTACCCTAAGCCAGATCGCTCAAAAGCACAATGAGCCAATTCC
>NZ_JAWOTK010000305.1:0-1173 GCF_033338855.1 Vibrio sp. Vb0937
TATTCCATCAATAAAAAACGCTCTCCAACTGGAGAGCGTTTTTTTTTAATTCAATTAATGCACTTTGGCTTGCGAGCTTGCGCCCATCAACGCATTAGGCGGCGTTGGTAACAACACTTCCAACTTCGCATTGCGGGCTTCCAGTTTGCGTTGACGCTTGAGCAACTTCTGCTGCTTTTTTGCCACTTTTAGCAGCTTTTTCTGCTGTTTGTAGTGTTTTTTCAGTGCCTTTTTCGCTTTCTTAAGCGCTTTTTTATCGGCCAAATCAAACAGTGCAGGAGCCGCCATCGACACTGGTGTCACCACTTTCGCGGCTTGTTTCTTCTCTTTCACTCGCTCGACCACACGTTTCACGATCGCCGCCTTTTCTGCGCTGTGTTTTGACGTGACGGAAATGGATTGCGCAGGCAGCGCTTCAGCTAACAGACCGCATGCTTGTTGCTCGTTTAACGGCTTGTCTTGGCATTTTTGTGGAGGAATTGCGGCAGGCTTACACAATGAGTCTTTAGAAGCGGAAGAGCGTGCACAAGAGCGACAAACGAACTTAGGTGCGACGACCAAACGGTGAATGTCACCCAAGTTGGCCGCAATTTGTTTGCGGTTCATCTTACATAAGCGTTTAGACATTCGACTACTCCAGCTTCCCAATTATCGACAGCATCACAACAAGTGAAATAATAATAATTCTTAGTTAGATATACAGTCAGTGTGTCGAATTAGCAAGTGAAAACTATCAATAGTGTTCAGGAAAGAATGGCAGCGTCACAGCACTTGGTTCAATGCTGTGACGAGAAGTTTTTGCGAGTCAGGAGGTTATGCCATCGAGGCTTTGACGTAGACGTCGAAACGGTTCTTTTTGGTTTCAATCGCCATACTTGGCTTTTGCTCGTTCAGCCAATTCGCGTAGTCCGGGCGCTTAACCACCACGCGTTTCGTTGCCAACGCCAGAGCAGGCTCGAGCAATCCATCGGCATCCAAATCCGCTCCCACCAAAGATTGGAAGACGCGCATCTCTTTTTTCACCAACGCGGATTTCTTTTTGTTTTCTGGGTGTGGGTACATCGGGTCGAGATACACCACATCCGGTTTCACAAACTCGCGGTCTTGCGCCAGTTGATCCAGCGCGTCATGGCTGGAGGCATGGATCAGCGACATACGCTCAGATACCCACAA
>NZ_JAWOTK010000306.1:0-1197 GCF_033338855.1 Vibrio sp. Vb0937
TTTTTGTATCGCCTCACCGTGCCAATACATTTGCTCTGCAGAGGCCTGAATAGCGCCGTAAGGCCATAATTGTTGAGCGTTTAGCCAAGTAGGATCTTGGATTTGGATACTCAATCCAGTTACGGAAAAGCGCGCCTCCGCGTAATCAATATTTTTCAGCGCAATCTGGTGGAACTGGATCGACTCTAAGTTAGGCCGTGTCGGTATGCCTTTTTTTAGACTCACCCCATCTATCAGCAAGCTATCGATAATCCATTTTCCATCTCGTCGTATGTCAGGGTTCAGCCATACGTCGACTTGTTCAATATAAGGCAGATGATCGTCTTGGGAGCGAACGTTTTGCAGCGAAAGGTGGTAAGGGAAGTCGTATTGAACACGCTCCGCTTGGATCGGTAAGCCAAGGTAGGGTGAAACCCATTGCCATGTAGAATTGGCGTATGAGGTGGTTAACAGCGCAATAATGGTCGCCGGAAGGACAATCAATACCACCAGTAAGAGAATTAGAATTCGACGCGCTGTTTTCATCCCTGCCAGAACCTGTAAGTGAAGTGTCGGAAAACTGATGAGGTCAGTTATACAAATAACCCAGTTAGGCTTTAGCTTGTATCAATCTGGTGTGGGATTCAATAAAAAGCCCCTCAAAAGAGGGGCTTGAAGAGCATTTTTGTAACTAAGTCACTGTTGTCATCAAATCACAGGTCACTCAGTTTTGCTTCGGTATTAGTCCAGTTGAGGACCAGCCGCAACCAGTGCTTTACCTTCCGCGTTGTCTGTGTACTTATCAAAGTTATTGATAAAGCGCTCAGCCAAGTCTTTCGCTTTGCTTTCCCATTGTAGTGGGTCAACGTACGTGTCACGAGGGTCAAGGATGCTTGGATCCACACCTGGTAGTGAAGTCGGTACTTCAAGGTTGAAGATTGGGATGTGCTTAGTTGGCGCATCTTCAATCGAGCCATCTAGGATCGCATCAATGATGCCGCGCGTATCTTGGATAGAGATACGTTTACCTGTTCCGTTCCAGCCGGTGTTCACTAGGTATGCTTCTGCACCTGCGGCTTCCATACGTTTTACCAGTACTTCTGCGTATTTAGTTGGGTGAAGCGTTAGGAACGCTGCGCCAAAACATGCAGAGAATGTTGGTGTTGGCTCAGTAATGCCTCGCTCTGTGCCAGCCAATTTTGCAGTAAAACCAGATAG
>NZ_JAWOTK010000307.1:0-1196 GCF_033338855.1 Vibrio sp. Vb0937
CATCATGAACGAGCGTCGCGCCCTAGGATTTGGGCTCTCAGCAGTATTACTTTGGTCTACCGTTGCAACCGCATTTACACTGACATTAGCGGAATTTACGCCGATCCAAATGCTGTGTATCGCCAGTATGGTTTCTGCCATCGCGCTTACGATTGTGTGCGGTGTGCAAGGTAAATTAAACCAGCTAAGTGCTACTTTTCTCTCTAATCCTTGGTACTACTTGCTGCTTGGTTTGATCAACCCGTTGGCGTATTACTTGATCCTATTTAAAGCGTACGATTTGCTGCCCGCTTCTCAAGCGCAGGCCATCAACTACAGCTGGGCCATTACGCTCACCCTGATGGCAGCGGTGTTTTTGGGGCAGAAGATTCGTGGCAAAGATTGGATAGCGTGTGGATTCAGTTACCTCGGCGTGATCGTGATTGCAACGCAAGGCAATGTGCTTGGCATGCAGTTTGAGAGTCCGCTTGGCGTTGGCTTGGCACTGCTGTCGACGTTACTTTGGGCGGGTTACTGGATTCTCAACACCAAAAACAAAGCCGATCCGGTGGTTGGTGTTTTGCTGGGCTTTTTGGTTGCCATCCCATTCACTATCGCATTGAGTTGGTACGAAGGCGCAAGCTGGCAATCTATCTCCATCAAAGGCTGGGCGGCGGTGACATACGTCGGATTGTTTGAGATGGGAGTGACGTTTGTGCTGTGGTTGAGCGCCTTGAAGTTAACCCAAAACACGGCGCGCATCAGCAACCTGATATTTGCTTCGCCATTTATCTCGTTGATGTTACTGGCCACCATTATTGGTGAAAAAATTCATCCATCGACGTTGATTGGACTTGTCTTAATCATCAGTGGTTTGGTCATCCAACAGGTGACTTGGGGTAAAAAAGCCAAGACGGCGAACGCGTCGCAATAGTTGGTCATACCCGAAAAACCTAGGACAATATGAAAACGGAGAAATGAAACGAGTTGGATAAAAAAGAGAGCTCGCTAACATTTTATTGATCGAAAGTGCCTTCAGTCGCTTGGAATTGTTCAAGCGTTGGATACGATATAACCAAAGCCCAGCCGCCAAACACGGCGACATTCCTATAAATATTTGTGGGCACTTCAGGATACTTTACTAATTATGTTTCGCTTCGCTATTCCTTCACCGTTGATGACTGACTGGCAACACGCTCTGCAGCAATGCTGTGATG
>NZ_JAWOTK010000308.1:0-1196 GCF_033338855.1 Vibrio sp. Vb0937
ACTAACTCTGGGCAAACTGAACAGCTTATTGAATTTTATAAAGCGAACTTAGTCGAAGTCCCGAGTTATAAGATAAAACTGATCAATTTATATTTGGATAATAAAGACCAAAAATCTGCTGAGTTATACATAAATACTCTAGAGAAAAAGGATCTAAAAGACCCAGATATTATTTATATCTTAGCTAAGCTCGAATATTTAAAATCCAATTACGATGCGAGTGAACGTTACTTAGAAGAGTATTTAGATAATGGCGGTCCAGAGGGTGATTACTACCTTCTAAAAGGCAAAATACTTGCGCGTAAAAAAGACTACGATGGTGCAATTTCTCACTTCAATGACAGTAAGAAGAATGGCGCATCAGACCGTGAGGCAAACAACAATATTGCGGTAGTGATGATGCTGCAAGGCAGACCAGAGCCCGCGATGGAGCTGCTCTATGGCTTGTTTGCTGCCAATCCAAATGATGAAAAGGTACGTTCAAATCTCCTTTTGGCGTCGACTCGGTCGAATCGTCCGGATGTGGCGTTGGAGGTTTTGAAACACGACAGTAGCGAGCAAGACGCACGAGTCAAACTGAAAAAGCTCATGAAGAGCGTTAAACCTCTGAATAAAAAAATAGATACAAAAGTTCCACCCAAACAGGTCGCGAAGTCAAAGGAAAAGAAAAATATGGAAATGGATACGAAATCTGTCGATTTGAAACCAAAGTACGTAGCGCGCTCAGTATTAGACCCGCAAAACTTACGTCCTAAAGCGCCGTCAATTTATCGAATTCAAGTATTAGCAACCTATAAAGTCATTCCGTCAGATTACCTAAACTATCTGAAAGGCAACTATGGCAAAGTGTATTCCTACACTCACGGCTTATGGAAGCGTTATTGCGTTGGTGAGTTTAGCGATATAGATGATGCAAAGAAGTTTCTTGAAAACATGAATATCAAAGGTGCTTTTGTCGTTGATTACACGAAGAAAAGGTACGTTGAATTATGATCAAGTTTCAAAAAGGAAGTTTGACGGTCGAAGTTGCGATGGGCTTACCCGTTTTGATCATGGTGCTATTTACCTGGTTTGACTTGTCTGTACTTACGTATTCGATGGGTGTAACCGACCATGCGCTGACGACAGCTGTGATGAGTAGTAAAAAACAAGGTAGCTCTAGCAACTCGGAAAAAGTGGACTATCAAGATGTGGTC
>NZ_JAWOTK010000309.1:0-1194 GCF_033338855.1 Vibrio sp. Vb0937
GAATGTAAGCGGCATCACAAGACAAGTTACAACAACTGGAGATGCTTCAGTTAGGTCACGCCAATCAATGCTCACCAAGCCAGAAAGCATCAAAATTGCTACATAGAACAATGCACCTGACGTTGCATACGCAGGGATCATACCCGCTAGTGGCGAGAACAATAGCGCAAGCAGGAAGAGTACACCAACAACCACTGCGGTTAGACCAGTACGACCACCAGCAGCCACGCCCGAAACACTTTCAATGTATGAAGTCGTGTTTGACGTACCTAGCAACGCACCAACAGAAGTCGCTGTTGAGTCAGCAAGTAGTGCTTTGTTTAGACGAGGAATGTTGCCATTCTCATCCGTTAGACCGGCTTTTTGAGAAACACCAACGAGCGTGCCAGCCGTATCAAATAAGTCGACGAACAAGAAAGCGAACACAACAGAGATCATGCCGACTTCAAATAGACCCGAGAAATCCAATTGTAAGAATGTTGGTGCGATACTTGGTGGTGTTGACATGACACCGTTCCATTGCACATCACCAAATAGAAGACCAAGCGCCGTCACACCCAAAATCGCGATCATCACCGCACCTTTCACACCACGGTGAACAAGCGCGATAGTAAGGAAGAAACCAATCGCCGCCAACACTGATGGCAATGACGTGATATCGCCCATTGAAACCAATGTCGCTGGGTTATCAACCACAATACCTGCGTTTTTAAGGGCGATAAACGCCAAGAAAAGGCCAATACCTGCAGAAATGCCGGTGCGAAGCGAATGCGGGATCGAGTTAATGATCCACTCACGAATCTTAAAAATGCTCAGCAGAATAAACAAAACACCAGAAACAAACACTGCAGCCAGCGCGACTTGCCATGTGTAACCCATGCCTAACACAACGGAATATGTGAAGAATGCGTTTAGACCCATGCCCGGAGCCTGAGCAATTGGGTAGTTTGCGACTAAGCCCATAATGAAACAGCCAATCGCGGCGGCAAGACACGTTGCAACAAAGATCGCACCACGATCCATACCGGTATCAGACAAAATAGCTGGGTTTACAAAAATAATGTAAGCCATGGTAAGGAAGGTCGTAATACCTGCAATGATCTCAGTGCGCACATTTGTGCCGTTTTCACTAAGTTTAAAGAGCCTTTCGAGCATGATCGAATCCTGTAAAGGTAAAAAGTAAACGGTTGCGTA
>NZ_JAWOTK010000310.1:0-1193 GCF_033338855.1 Vibrio sp. Vb0937
TAGGTGTTTTTAATCAAAGTTTTCTTGCCGAAGTATGCTCAACTCCGCGCCAATCTCTTGTCGTTTATTCTAAACTATTGGTGGTCAAATAGATTCGCGAGGTTTTGTATGTGGCAAGCAATATCGCAACAACTTTCTGATACTTTACTGTTTGAATATCAGATCACCGAAAAAGTTCGACTATCCGGCGGAGACATTAGCGAAAGCTATATGATAAACGACGGTGAGCAACGCTATTTTGTCAAAATCAACGACCGAGAATTCTTGCACAAGTTTGAAGTTGAGGCCGAGAGCCTGCACTTGTTACGCGAAACTTCGACAATATTTGTCCCTGAAGTGGTATTGGTCGGTAAGACCAAAAACAACGCTTTCATTATTTTGAACTACCTTCCTACCAAACCCCTAGATGACCCTGAAAACAGCTTTAAATTTGGTCAGCAATTAGCTCAACTGCATCAATGGGGAGAACAGAAAGAGTTTGGTTTCGATACCGACAATTATCTCGGTTCCACCCTGCAGCCGAATCAATGGCACAAAAAATGGTGCATGTTCTTCGCTGAGCAACGTATTGGTTGGCAACTGCAGTTATTAAAAGAGAAAGGCGTGACGCTAGTTGATATCGACGACTTTATTGACGTTGTAAAACTGCTTCTTGCGAACCATACGCCAGAACCGTCTCTTCTACATGGTGATTTATGGAATGGTAATGTCGCTCTCACCGCGTTTGGCCCGATTTGTTTCGATCCTGCATGCTATTGGGGGGACCGAGAATGCGACATCGCGATGACTGAATTGTTTGGAGGGTTCCAACCTGAGTTCTATCAAGGGTATGAATCGGTGATGCCATTGCTGCCTGGCTATCATGAACGAAAAGATATCTACAACCTCTATCACATCCTCAATCATTGTAATTTGTTCGGTGGGCATTATTTGGAGCAAGCTCAGCTCACTATCAATAAAATTATTTCTTACTGATTTGGAAGGCACAAGCCACTGCTTTGTGTCAATTTTCGAGGCACATCACTCAAGCTACAGACCCCAGATTCAAGGTTGAGTTTGGGGTCAAGTTTTGTACTTATTTCGAATCAATTAGCAACAAGTCCACCTAATATCTAAGTAACTTATCTTTAGATTGTGCCTGAGCCGTTGGCATAAATGGCGTTTACGCGATTTGTGAATGGTCAGGCAAAGTA
>NZ_JAWOTK010000311.1:0-1193 GCF_033338855.1 Vibrio sp. Vb0937
GTAATGAATGCCGATAAGATAAATGCAGTCAGCCCAACGTACGCTGAAGAGCTAAAGACAGAACTTGGCAGTCATGGAATGGCTTGGGAGTTTCAGCAACGTGCAGGGGATTTAGTCGGAATTTTAAATGGCTGCGATTACAGTGCTTGGAATCCGGAAACTGATGCTTATTTACCAATGAACTATAGTGCCGACAAACAAAGTATGGTTCTAGGTAAAAACACTTGTAAGCGCGCATTACAGCAGAGGCTAAACCTTGCTGAAAAAGATGTAGCCATGTTTGGTATGGTTTGTCGTTTGACTCAGCAAAAAGGCGTGCATTACTTGCTGCCGGCTTTGGCGGATTTTTTGAAGCATGATGTTCAAGTTGTTGTTGTTGGGACGGGTGATCCCGTTTTGGCTGCACAATTGGAAGAGGTTGCGGCGCAATTCTCCGACAAGTTTGTATTTGTTGAGGCGTATGACAATGAACTCGCGCATTTAGTTGAAGCTGGTTCGGATTTCTTCTTAATGCCTTCTGAATTCGAACCATGTGGCTTAAATCAGATCTACAGCATGGCTTATGGCACCTTGCCTATCGTGAGAGGGGTAGGTGGCTTAAAAGACAGTGTGAATGATTACGACGTAGACCCTTGTGACGCTACTGGATTTGTATTTTATGAACCGACGCCTCAAGCGCTGCTACTTACTATGCTGCGAGCGTTGCTGTTGTATGCGCAAAACCTGACGGAAGTGCAAAGAGTACAACTGCATGCAATGCAAAAAGATTTTTGCTGGCGGAAGGCCGCAGAATCGTATTTGCAACTCTATCGTTCAGCGTTAAATTGACGCAAGTTTGATAAAAAGTGTAACCAAAGGCACCTATTGAGGTGCCTTTATTACCTTGGTTTTACGGAGTGTGATAGGATTCTGTCACTCTCTATCACAAAGAATCTTACTTATACTGACTCATGACTCAGCCACTGCTTTTTCACAAAACCTATTTGCATCCTACTAGTAATGAGTGGGTTGTTTTCGTGCATGGTGCTGGTGGCAGTTCTTCGATATGGTTTAAACAAATTAAAGCATATAAGCAGCACTTTAATTTGTTGCTGATCGACTTACGAGGACATGGAAAATCCAATCAGCTTTTGAAAGAGTTGATAACTAGTCGTTACACCTTCACGGAAGTGACGCAAGATATATTAAAAGTG
>NZ_JAWOTK010000312.1:0-1192 GCF_033338855.1 Vibrio sp. Vb0937
AGCTGTAATATTGCTCTTCGTTTAACACGTCGTAGCTGCGAACGTCGATTTTACCGCGCACCGAAGGGTCAACGATGATGGTCTTTTCTAAGTTACGACCAACAATGTTGATGAATTCTTGAATGTCAGTGCCTTTGAAACTCGCACTAAATTCATTTGCCATAGCACCTGGAACGCAGAGTAGACTCCCTGCCAGTAACCAAGCACTTTTGCTAAACCAATGTTTCACGTATGTCTCCCTGAACTTACGCTGGTTGCCTAAGTATTACAATTGGATATAGATGTCGTACTGCTGACCATCTCGCTCAACAGTCAAATTCAGTTCTTGCGGATCGCTCATCACTTGCATCAGTTGTACTGAAGAAGACGGATCACTTAAATCGATCCCATTAAGTTGCACCGCAATATCACCAGGTTCTAGACCCACATCATTAAATAACGCCGCATCACGACCCGGAGAAACTCGGTAGCCAATAATGGCGTCGTCTTTTTTCACTGGAGAAATGGTGATGTATTTAAAGACACTCTGTGGATCTTTCGCAATCTCCTCTCGGATTTGCTCTAGTTTGTCACTCACGTCTGACGCAGGTTCTTTCTGTGCAGCTTGCACTCGAGTAGCCTGCGGCGATTCTGACAATTTTTTATACTCAACGCCTTCCAGCATTAGAGTTTCATCTCGGCCTTCGTTATCGATGATCACGCGATCGACCAACACCGCTTTTAGTGTGGCACGCGTACCTTCAATTTCTTCGCTAATTCCGTAGGTCGCTTGCTTACCACGGTTAGCGATCACCGCTAAGCTGGTTTGAGGATTGCTGCTAGCAACGGCGCCAACAAGGGTAAGATTCAGGCGTGTTTTTGGAGCGTCTTTCACAACAGGTTGCTCAACGACCACAGGCTTTTGTTCGGTGTATTTGCCAAATAAGTTGGCGCTTTGAAGGGCATTGAAATCAATCGTATTCGATTTATTGCTGGCAATAACGTTACCCGCCGACGGCCTCCATTCTGGCACATCAGACGTTTGAGGGATTGCTAACCACACTACTTTACCGAGTATCCACCCAGTTATCGCAATAAATAGGCAAGTAAGTAGCAAACTGAGCTTCGCTTGAATTGCGTGGTGGTTGGACTTGATCTGAGCCAGTAGCGGTCTGCTTGATAATCCTGCACTTAGCTCTAAACGCTTCACTGA
>NZ_JAWOTK010000313.1:0-1191 GCF_033338855.1 Vibrio sp. Vb0937
ATGGGGGCAGGAGCAAGCGCAGACGTCTTTTTCTTCGCCAATAAAATTCCTAATTTTTTACGACGTTTGTTTGCTGAGGGGGCTTTTTCTCAAGCGTTTGTCCCTGTTTTAACGGAGAATCACGCTCAAGGTGATATGGACAAAACACGCGAGTTGATTGCTCGTGCTGCCGGTACGTTAGGGGTTATTGTCTCTATTGTTACCGTGCTGGGCGTGCTGGGCTCTGGTGTGGTAACCGCGCTGTTTGGTTTTGGCTGGTTTTTAGACTGGATGCATGGTGGGCCGGCCGCAGAGAACTTTGAGCTAGCCAGTCTGATGCTCAAAATTACCTTCCCTTATTTATGGTTCATCACCTTTGTTGCGCTTTCCGGAGCCATTCTTAATACACTCGGCAAGTTTGCCGTCTCCTCATTCACTCCGGTCTTTTTGAATGTCATGATCATTCTGGCGGCTTGGTTTATCTCGCCACAGATGTCTCAACCGGAAATCGGTCTGGCTATCGGTGTGTTTTTAGGTGGTTTGGTTCAGTTCTTATTCCAAATTCCTTTCCTTATTAAAGCGGGCGTGATGGTTAAGCCTAAGTGGGGGTGGCGCGATCCTGGGGTGGTAAAAATCCGCACGTTGATGATTCCCGCTTTGTTTGGCGTCTCTGTCAGTCAAATCAACCTGCTATTTGATACTTTTATTGCCAGCTTTCTACAAACTGGCTCAATCAGTTGGTTGTATTATTCCGATCGTTTGTTGGAGTTCCCGCTGGGGCTGTTTGGTATTGCGATTGCGACGGTGATTTTGCCTGCGCTGTCTCGTAAACATGTGGACTCGCAGAGCGAAGGTTTTGCACATACCATGGATTGGGGCGTTCGCATGGTAACGCTGCTCGGGATTCCGGCGATGTTGGGTTTGATGGCGTTGGCGAAGCCGATGTTGATGGTGCTATTTATGCGCGGTGAGTTCTCTCCACAAGATGTGCACCAAGCGTCTCTGTCGTTGCTCGCTTACGCATCTGGCCTATTGAATTTCATGTTAATTAAAGTGTTGGCGCCAGGCTATTACTCACGTCAAGACACAAAAACGCCAGTGAAATACGGCATCATCGCGATGGTGACTAACATGGTGTTCAACGCAATTTTCGCCTATTTCTACGGTTACGTCGGCTTGGCTATTGCTACGGCATTGTCAGCGTTCGTCAAC
>NZ_JAWOTK010000314.1:0-1190 GCF_033338855.1 Vibrio sp. Vb0937
TGTCTAAAGAAAAATTTGAACGTACGAAACCGCACGTTAACGTTGGTACTATCGGCCACGTTGACCACGGTAAAACAACTCTAACTGCAGCTATCTGTACTACTCTTGCTAAAGTTTACGGCGGTGTAGCTAAAGACTTCGCATCTATCGATAACGCTCCAGAAGAGCGTGAGCGCGGTATCACAATCGCAACTTCTCACGTTGAGTACGACACTCCATCACGCCACTACGCACACGTTGACTGTCCAGGACACGCTGACTATGTTAAAAACATGATCACTGGTGCTGCACAGATGGACGGTGGTATCCTAGTTGTTGCTGCGACAGATGGCCCAATGCCACAAACTCGTGAGCACATCCTACTAGGCCGTCAGGTTGGTATCCCATACATCATCGTATTCATGAACAAATGTGACATGGTTGACGACGAAGAGCTACTAGAACTAGTAGAAATGGAAGTTCGTGAACTTCTATCTGAATACGATTTCCCAGGTGATGACCTACCAGTTATCCAAGGTTCTGCACTAGGCGCACTAAACGGCGAAGAGCAGTGGGAAGCGAAAATCGTTGAACTAGCAGAAGCTCTAGATACTTACATCCCTGAGCCAGAGCGTGCGGTAGATCAGCCATTCCTAATGCCTATCGAAGACGTATTCTCAATCCAAGGTCGTGGTACAGTAGTAACTGGCCGTATCGAGCGTGGTATCCTAACTGTAGGTGACGAAGTTGCTATCGTAGGTATCAAAGACACTACTACAACTACATGTACTGGTGTTGAGATGTTCCGTAAGCTTCTAGACGAAGGCCGTGCAGGTGAGAACGTTGGTGCACTTCTACGTGGTACTAAGCGTGACGAAGTTGAACGTGGTCAAGTACTAGCTAAGCCTGGTTCAATCACTCCACACACTAAGTTCGAATCAGAAGTATACGTACTGTCTAAAGATGAAGGTGGTCGTCACACTCCATTCTTCAAAGGCTACCGTCCACAGTTCTACTTCCGTACAACTGACGTAACTGGTGACATCCAGCTACCAGACGGCGTAGAAATGGTAATGCCAGGCGACAACGTACAGATGACTGTAGAGCTAATCGCACCAATCGCAATGGACGAAGGTCTACGTTTCGCGATCCGTGAAGGTGGCCGTACAGTAGGTGCTGGTGTTGTTGCTAAGATCTTCGACTAATTCATA
>NZ_JAWOTK010000315.1:0-1190 GCF_033338855.1 Vibrio sp. Vb0937
TTATTGTTCTCTTCATTCTCCGTAATGAATGAGTGTTAGTTTAACCTTCGTTCAATAGCAAATTTTCTCGCTTTATTTCCGAAAATACTCATTAGATGGTGTCATGCGCCTTAGGCTAGTTTAAGGGCGCTTGTTAAGCATTGTGCCAATGGTTTGCTGTTTGCCGCCCTTAAATGTGAAAGGAGCCTTTACAGCTCCTTCAAATGCCCTTTGCCTCAACCAAAAACGCGTGGTCAATGCGCCGGGTATAATGTTGTGAGTAAGTTCTAGTGACACTTTCTGAACCGCGCAATGGGCTCCCTTACTTAAACAGAATGCGTCGATTACTATCGAACAAAGTTCCTTCCCGCTGTAACCGTCAAAACGCCGAGATCGCGTTCAAACAATTGAGTTTGCTTGTTCCTATCGTAGTTTTTCAACTCTGACTCATGGTGATTTAAACGAATCGATGCCAAGGAAACGCACAAGCTGCAACAATAGTTTTCGTCACAACGGAGCGAGATTATAACATATCGCTGATAATTTTCCTCATTTCAGTGACATTCGCCATCTTTATAGTTACTTTCCGCAATGATTAACTGCTCAATATCATTTCCACAGATAAAAGAGCGAAGCGCGTTAAACTTAGCCTCATCCCAAGAATACATCTTAAGAGCCAATAACTTATCAATCGTCTCTGAGTCAAAACGAGTTTTGATCGGCTTAGCAGGAGAGCCCGCAACCACGGTGTACGGCGGCACGTTTTTCGTCACGACACTGTTTGCGGCAATCACCGCGCCCTCTCCAATCGTAACGCCTGGCATGATCATCGCGCGCATTCCAATCCAAACAGCATCTCCGATAATCGTGTCGCCCCTGCTTTGATAGGAACGTTCGACATCATCAAGAAACGGATACAAGCAGAACCAATCGGTTCGATGATTGTGGTTGCCACCCATTAAAATCACCGCTTCGGCGGCGATACAAACGTAGTCACCAATATAGAGTTGGTCGACTTCCCAACGGGGTTGCCACTGCTTGCTGATTTCATCCCCCAGCAGATAACGAACGACGGATTGCTCAAAACCATTATCCCAGCAATCGCTGTAATAACTGTGAGTACCTTTAATATGGATGTTGGCGTTTTGCACCACTTGGTGCAGATACTGAATTTTAGACCAATGTTTAGTCATGGCATTTGCCTCTTCAAT
>NZ_JAWOTK010000316.1:0-1190 GCF_033338855.1 Vibrio sp. Vb0937
TGCTCCTATTATGTTCGGTATCCAAACTTGGGGTATTGGTGCAACTATGGGTGGCTTGATGGCGGCAGGTTTGGTTTACGTTGCACTTGGCGCGATGATCAAAGTGCGTGGTGTAGGGTTTATCCATAAGATTTTGCCACCGGTTGTAGTTGGCCCAGTGATCATGGTTATCGGCCTTGGCCTTGCGCCAACGGCAGTCAACATGGCGGTAGGTAAAACGGGCGACGGTGCGGTTCAGTTAGTAAATGGCGATGCTGCGGTCATTATCTCTGCGGTTTCGCTGCTAACGACGATTGCACTTAGCGTGTTCGCAAAAGGGTTCCTAAAACTGGTTCCTATCGTGGGTGGTATTTTGGCGGGCTATTCAGTATCCCTATTCTACGGTGTGGTTGACTTTACACCTGTGGCTCAAGCAGCTTGGCTTGCAATGCCCAACTTCACCATGCCTGAGTTCAACATCAACGCGATTCTATTCATGATCCCAGTTGCAATCGCTCCTGCGGTAGAGCACGTGGGTGACATGTTGGCTATCTCAAATGTAACGGGTAAAAACTACCTGAAGAAACCAGGCCTACACCGCACTATCGCGGGTGACGGAATCGCGACAATTGCAGCATCAATGGTTGGTGCGCCGCCAAACACTACTTACAGTGAAGTAACAGGCGCGGTAATGCTGACCAAAGCTTTCAACCCAGTGATCATGACTTGGGCTGCCATTACCGCTATTGTTCTTGCGCTGGTAGGTAAGCTAGGTGCGATTCTGCAAACCATTCCTGTGCCAGTAATGGGCGGCATCATGATTCTTCTGTTCGGTTCTATCGCAACCGTCGGTTTGAATACGCTGATTAAAAACAACGTTGATCTACACAAGTCTCGTAACCTAGTGATCGTTGCAGTAACACTGGTATTTGGTATCGGTGGTATGGCTTTCGGTATCGGCGAGTTCAGCCTACAAGGTGTAAGCCTATGTGGTATCGTGGCAATCCTTCTTAACCTAGTGCTGCCACACGACCTTGGTGAAAACCACGTGGTTGATAACGCTCAAATGGAAGAAGAAAGCGCGAAGTAATTCGACTGCGCGACTTTTAAGTGGCGCACTTTAACCTTTCTAAATAAACAGCAACAAAAAAGGCTTGGTGAAAACCAAGCCTTTGTTTTATTCGGAGTAACTAATTACTTAGTACCGAAAA
>NZ_JAWOTK010000317.1:0-1189 GCF_033338855.1 Vibrio sp. Vb0937
AGTAGTTGAAAACAAATGGAGAAGTGATTATGTTGGAGCTAATCTTTATTTTAGTATTTGCCGCGACCTTATTAGTAACAGGCATCACGATGATGACAGTGTTCGCAGCAACAGGTATTGCGTTGGTTGTGATGTTTTTACTTGGCATGATCGGCGCGGTACTCAAACTATTACCATGGCTGA
Organism: Vibrio sp. Vb0937; assembly: GCF_033338855.1. NCBI lineage: Bacteria > Pseudomonadati > Pseudomonadota > Gammaproteobacteria > Vibrionales > Vibrionaceae > Vibrio > Vibrio sp. Vb0937. The sequence continues at coordinate 184 of NZ_JAWOTK010000317.1, forward strand.
TAGTCATCGCATTGGGTATTTGGTTCTTTAAAAACTTCGTTGCCCAACCGCGTTATAAATAGTTGGGTATAGACGATTTAGTTGATAGCGAGGCGTGAGAGTATGGTATATTTCCCCTCACGCCCTCATTGTTGAATATCAGCTATCTCGGAGTACACATTCCATGACAAATAAAGCGACCATCGCTTTAACAGCATTATCATTAGCCGCATCTCTTCCTACATTCGCAGAATCTTCTTTTTCCGCAAAAGTGGGGGCAGAAGTATGGGGTGCAGATACAAAAGTTAATGAAGTAAGAAGAGATAGCAGTACAACGGGTACTTTTTACGCTGCCATTGAGCACGATGTGAAATACGTACCGAATGCACGTCTACGTTACTCAAGTGTTGATGCCGATTACATGGGCTTTGATAAACTCGATTTAACCATGTACTACCAAGTGCTAGACCATGATCTATTGCATTTTGATGCGGGTGTTACATTCAGCAATCTAAGCGATACGAAATACATTGATGCTGGTACAAATAAGCGTACTGAAGAGTTTGATGAGCTTATCTGGGCTTGGTACGGCTACGCAGAGATACAAGTGCCTAATACGAACTTTGATGTGATTGGTGAGATAAACTTTGGTGACAACAAAGGCATCAAGAGCACGGACTTAATGGCTGGCATTCAATACCATGTGCCACTACAAGACGCTCAGTTGGCTTTTCGTGGTGGATACCGCGTGATCGATTTAGAGTCGGAAGTGTTTCTTTCAAGCTTAGGTAAAGAGTTTATCTTCGCAAATGGCTTCTTTGTTAGCGCGGAATACTCATTTTAATTCGATTCCTTTCTTCAGTTTTAAAAACGCCACGATATAAGTGGCGTTTTTTTATACCACTTCATTATATCTATTCGAATTTCTCTCCCTATTTTGTTCAGGTAGACCATGCTTATTTAGGAGCAATGGGAAAGTTAGAGCAGGGATAGCGATGACAATAAATGAACTAAGACATCTATTTCG
>NZ_JAWOTK010000318.1:0-1189 GCF_033338855.1 Vibrio sp. Vb0937
TTGCTTCAGCTTGCGTTTCCAAGGTTAACCAATCTGTCATGCCATGACGCATCGCTACAACAACGCCACCAGCACCATATTCATTCGATGCGTTTCCAAAATCTTCTCTGAGCGCACCAATACTGGCACTGTAGGAAGTAAATCCTGTTTTCAACAAATCGGAAGAGAGGAAAAACGGGCTGGTCATGACCGTTTGTCGGCCTTGAGCATCAGTCGCAATGACGGTTGCTTCACCCGCGCCAGAGATCATAGGAATGTCGTTAATAACGAAAGGGCCTGGCCCGACGGCCATTGAGTCGGTTTTACAGGCATTGATGAATAAATCCAAGGTCGTGGGCGCAGTGACCTCACCATAAAACGCTGGCAATGGCGTCGTCACTACGTCGGGGCGCATAGAAAAGTCATGCGACAACTGAATGCCCGCCATTCTCACCGGCTGACTCCAAGACAAAGGACGGACGATGTAGTCTCCGACTTCCAAACGAAGTCGGCGCGCCTGATTGGCGTACTCATACCCTGTATCGAAACGGGTGTATTGACTGCTTTGCTGAGACTGAACATCGCGGTGAAAATTGGATTTAAATATTCCCGTTGTAGAAAAAACACCAAACTCAGAAAAGGCTCTGATTTCATGATCGATAGAAACCTCCTTTTGTTGGCTTTCGTTTTCATACACACCAAAAACGTTGTAGTTAAACAGTCCCCCACGACCAAACTTAGCTGGAGAAAATCGCCCCATGTCGTGTGCAGATAAACTCTGCATCGGCAGCCAGTTCGGCGGAACGTCGATCGCCAGTTGCAGTGACGATTGCAAATAACGCACGTTAACCCCAGCGATGGAAGAAACGTCAATCCTGTCTTCCGTTCCTGGCAACGATTGGGCCGTAACGCCAACCGCTATGATAACTTGCCGCTGGAGAAAGTACTGCTCGCCAATGCGCTCGACTTCGGTAATATGCCCCGTCGCTCTTTGATTGATCACCAATTCTAGTTTCAAGCTAATATTGTTAAACTTATCAAAAGAAAAGTTTTCAGGACTCGGTAACTCAGAAAAACTGTTGGGTGAGTTCGCACAAAGGCCAATATTGCTCCACGCCATACTTAGTAATCCAAGCCAAAGCAAGACATACATTTCATTGCGTCTGTTCATTATTATCATTATTGCGTCAATGGTATTTTGTAGCGTTTA
>NZ_JAWOTK010000319.1:0-1189 GCF_033338855.1 Vibrio sp. Vb0937
TTCCTATGTCGTTTCTACATCGCGCAAGAAGCGTTAGACATGGGCTTGGTCAACACGGTTGTGCCTCTAGAAGATCTAGAGAAAGAAACCGTTCGATGGTGTCGTGAAGTTCTTCAGCATAGCCCAATGGCGCTACGCTGCCTGAAAGCGGCATTGAACGCCGATTGTGATGGTCAAGCTGGTCTTCAAGAGCTTGCGGGCAACGCAACGATGATGTTCTACATGACAGATGAAGGACAAGAAGGTCGTAACGCATTCAACGAGAAACGTCGCCCAGACTTCGACAAGTTCCCTCGTAACCCATAATCCGTAAATAAAGAGGAGCCAGAGTGCTCCTCTGCTTCGTTTTTAGTCCCGAGCGCCTCGCCCTCAGGGAGGATGGTTCGTTCTTATAGCCAGCAAGCTTGGGTTGTACGTAATAGGACAGGAATTATGCGTAAAGCAAAGATTTACCGTTACTGCCTTCCAATGGACAGTGGCGTAATACTGCGTGATAACAAGCTGACGGAACGCATCGGCTACATTGTTGAGCTATCTGATGGCGAGAACACGGGATTAGGTGAAGTCGCACCGCTTTTTGGTTTTAGCTTGGAAAGTACCGAAGAGGCTGGCATTCAGTTACAAGAACAGGCTGAACGCTGGGTCGCGGGTATACCGGTTGATTATGCCAATATGTATCCTTCGGTTGCGTTTGGCTTATCTATGGCTCAATTGGAGTTAGAAGGTGGTTTGCCGACGCAAGGTAAATATCAAACTGCTCCACTGTGTACGGGCGATCCCGATGAGTTGATTCCAAAACTCAACGAGATGGAAGGCGAGAAAGTGGCAAAAGTGAAAGTGGGTCTGTATGAGCCCATTCGCGACGGCATGCTTGTGAATCTCTTCCTTGAATCTATCCCTCAATTAACGCTTCGACTGGATGCGAACCGCGCTTGGACTCCCGAAAAATCGCAGCAGTTCGCTAAGTACATTACACCGTCTCTTCGCCAACGAATTACGTTTTTGGAAGAGCCATGCCGAGCTCCAGGCGACAGCATGTCTTTTGCCATTAATACTGGTATCGCGATTGCTTGGGATGAAACGCTGCAAGATGCCGTTCGTCGAGAAGACTTTAGCCTTGAAGATCTGACAGGCGTGAAAGCGATCATTATCAAACCGACATTAATCGGCTCCGTCGACTTCTGCATTA
>NZ_JAWOTK010000320.1:0-1188 GCF_033338855.1 Vibrio sp. Vb0937
TCCGACAGCTACCGGGTTGTTGGGGATGCAAAGATAAAGATTCGGTATTCCGTTATGTGAACCAGGAATACGCCGAATTATTGGGCCATACCTCACCAGAAGAGTGCATTGGTAAAACTGACTTCGAGATGTCGAGCCCAACCACTGAATGCGCGCAAGAATTTCAACGCCAAGATAAACATGTGATCGAAACGGGCGAATCGTTGAAGATCCTTGATATTCATCCTTACCCTGACGGGCGTTGGCGCGCACATATTTTCACGAAAACCCCTTGGCGAGATGAACAAGGCAACATCCTCGGCACCATTTTTTATGGCCGAGAGTTAACCGACACCGCCGTGATTGAAGTGGGCTACTGGGTGTGTCGAGCCATCGGTACAGACTTAAACCATCAATCCATTTTCCGTTTTTCGAATCTGAACCCGAAGCCAGAAAAGCTCACATGCCGCGAGCAAGAAACGCTATTTTTACTGCTTTACGGCAAAAAACCTCAGTTTATTTCTCAAGTGATGGGCATCTCCACAAAAACGGTAGAAGGGCACGTCGCACGTCTAAGAAACAAGTTTGAAGCGAATAGTAAGAACGAGCTGATCGATAAAGCAATGGAGGCAGGCTATGGCTCTGTTGTACCCAAAACGCTGCTTAAACATCAGCTTTCTGTTGTTTTGAATGGAGAGCGCTAACGCCACGCCGCTTTATCTTTATAAACACAAACACCGCCTTAAAGGCGGTGTTTTGTTAGGCGTTAAATAAGATGCCCTATGGCGCGAGACGGTCGATATCCCATTCACCATCGTGTTGAGAGAATAGGAAACGGTCATGCAGACGATGCTCACCGCCTTGCCAAAACTCAATGCTTTGCGGTTTAACTCTAAAGCCGCCCCAAAATGTTGGCATTGGAATTTCACCTTTGGCAAATTTCTGTTTGAGCTCAAGGAACTTACCTTCCAGCACTCCACGAGCAGAAATACGGCTACTTTGCTTACTCGCAATGGCCGCCAACTGGCTATCTTTAGGGCGGGAAGTAAAATACTTCATGTTTTCCATCGCAGTCAGCTTTTCAGCCACACCAGTAATGTGAACTTGGCGCTCTAGTGGATGCCAAGGGAAATGCAGGCTGATGTTGCTGTTATGCTCAAGATGCTGCGCTTTGCGACTACCTAAGTTGGTGTAAAACACGAAGCCATC
>NZ_JAWOTK010000321.1:0-1186 GCF_033338855.1 Vibrio sp. Vb0937
CAAATGGCGAAAAGACTGTTCTCAAACAAGATTTGGCTAGACCTCAACAAAGGTTTGATCAGCGAAGAAGAAGCAATACACCGTTATCAACAAGAACTCGACTTAACGGCTAAAGAATGTTGCTGTTTCTTCTACTACGTAAAACAGACTCAGATTCAACTGTTCGGCAGTGTTGAGCTTCTACAAAAGGTGAAGCAAGCGGGTTACGGTGTCTACGCACTAACTGATAATGTTGTAGAAATTGTCGAACACTTAAAATCAACGTACAATTTTTGGCCACTTTTTGATGGCGCGATTGTGTCTGCCGAAGTCGCACTTTTAAAACCTCAACCGGAAATTTATCAAGCGCTTCTCTCCCGCTACGACTTAAACCCATCAGAAACCGTTTTTCTGGATGATATGCCTTACAACGTCGAAGGGGCCAAACAGGTGGGCATGGCTGCTATTCAGTTTGAAAACGCGAGCCAATGTGAAAGTGAGTTAAAGGAAATGGGCCTGTCTTTTTGACTCGCCAGATTGTTAACTATCTCGCAAACAAAAAAGAGCAGCGTCAGTGCTGCTCTTATCGTCTCCGTTCTTTCGCTTAGCAAGCGTTATGAATAGATGACGTTTTCCTCAATGCCATTTACCAGCGCTTGCGCGTTAGACCAACGGAACACTTTTTCCATTACTTCTGTTCCGCCCGGAGCACGCCACGTACGCTCTTGGCATTCTTGTCCACCAATATGTTGATAGAACGAAATCGCTGGTGTGTTTTGCGAGACAACTTCTAGATACAATCCTGAATCTTTGAAGTATTGCTGTTGCCACTCTGCAACGGCAAGCAAGAGTTGTTTGCCGATACCACGACCACGATAGCTATCATCAACATGCAGAGCGTCAATGAATGTACCGCGCTCAAAGTCATGGTTGCCGAAAACACAGACAAAGCCGAGTAACAAGCCACCCTCTTCTGCAAGAACGATATGTTGGTTAAATGGAGGATTGGTTAAGCGAGTCTGCCAAATCAACAATTTGTCGTCGATGGCTTCGCTGTCCAGGTAAGTGTTCGTTAAAATGCCTCGGTAGTGACGTTTCCAACTGTCCGCATGCAATTGAGCAATGCGCTCATAGTCCTTATATTCCGCTAATCGTAATTCCATTACGTATTCCTATTTTCTTACATTTTTGCTTTTCCACAGAGCCT
>NZ_JAWOTK010000322.1:0-1185 GCF_033338855.1 Vibrio sp. Vb0937
GTCTGGATTTGGTACGGATTGTAGCCAGTCGAGTTTGCCTTGTTTATCTGCGATGTAACCGTCCAGACTGGTTGCAATAAATACGATGTTTGCCATGAGTACCTCATCAAAATGGTGATGCTTGAGCCAAGTTAAAGGTTGGTTTAAAATTAATTCTACAATGTAGAATAATTCTGAGTTTATCGAGAAGATCAAATGTCTGTCAACGAAAAGAAACGCGGAAGACCGACCGCAAAGCAGTCACAACTGAGTGCAGAAAGCATCCTGGAGTCGGCTAAATTATTGATGAAAAAAGACGGAAAGATACCAAGTGTTCGTCTGCTAGCGACCCAATTGGATGTGGATCCTATGGCGATCTATTACTACTTCAAAAACAAAAATGCTTTGCTTGAAGCGTTAACGACATCACTGGTGGAAGACATTTATCAACCGCAAGCGAATGAAGATTGGCAAAGCGAACTCAAACACCTGTGCGTTAGTTATATTGAGCTGCTGCGTGAGTATAACGGGCTGTTGCAAACTATGTTGAGCATGACATCCCACGGACCTGCTCAAGTGTTTACTGAGCGCTATCAATTGATTGTTCAACCTTTGGGTTTATCCCAGCAAGTAGAGCAAGACAGTTTGGATCTATTGGCAGATTACCTACACGGTTTTGCGCTGTCGATTAGCTGTTGCCACGATGCAAGCTTGATTAAGACTGATATGTTGGATGGGCCTCTAAACCTTATCTGTTCCTCATTGTTGGCATCTCGAACCTAGTTCACATTACCGCGACGTTTTTCCTCATATCGTGAAAGAAATTTCCATAACCAAAGGTTCTAATTAATCGAGATGGAAGGGCTTTTATTTGAAGATTCCGACCTAATATCTTGATTATGCCCAGCCAATTTAAGGTGGGGATTTTTAAGCATTGCTGCTGGTAGCGATTTGAACCAGCCTACAGGTGCATTCAAACACGATAAGGAATAACAATGGCTAACGAATACACACCACCAAGAGTTTGGACTAACGACAGTGAAAATGGCGGTCAATGGGCGAGCATTAATCGTCCCGATTCTGGCGCACGTCACGAGCAAGAGTTGCCAGTTGGAGAGCACCCATTCCAGCTTTACTCAATGGGGACTCCTAATGGTCAGAAAGTGACGATCATGTTTGAGGAGCTTTTGGCGGCAGGCGTAAAGG
>NZ_JAWOTK010000323.1:0-1185 GCF_033338855.1 Vibrio sp. Vb0937
GATACCTTGCTGCTCGGCAGCTTGCGAGAGCATCGGCAAAAGTTCTGACGCAATTTCTTCGGCAGTTAAGGCAAAGTCTGGATTGTGTTCGGCATAAGCCTGTAGTGGCCACATTAAGACGTTTTTGAACCAGGCATACATGTCGCCAAAAGCGGACTGTCCGGCTTCAAGTGCTAGCAACTCGGGCATAGCACTGCCTTCGACTTGACCACAAATACCATGAATAGTGCGGTCACCGACGTTTTGTGATTCAACCATCAAAATGTCACAGGTAGAAGTGCCAATGACTTTAACTAAATCGTTGGCACCAGCACCGGCACCAACGGCGCCCATGTGGCAATCAAACTCGCCGATTGCAATCGCGATGCCTTCTGGTAAGCCTAATTTTATTGCCCATGCTTTTGATAGGTACCCGGCCGCCTGATCGGAGGTAAAGACTTCTGTGAACATACGGTCGCGAATACCGTCTAACGTCGGTGAAATTGCGCTTAAAAACGCTTGTTCAGGTAGTCCGCCCCAGCTTTCATGCCACATCGCTTTGTGTCCAGCAGCGCAGATGCCACGACGCAATTTTTGTGGATGTTGAGTATCAGCCAAAATTGCTGGGATCCAATCGCACAGCTCGACCCAGCTGAAAGCACGTTTTGCAACTTGTTCATCTTGTTCGCTGACCCAAGCTGCTTTTGCCCAAAACCACTCTGAAGAGTACACACCGCCGACGTAACGCGTGTAATCGGTGAATCTTCCCGAATGGGCGAGTTCATTAATTCGATCTGCTTTGGCTACGGATGTGTGATCTTTCCAGAGGACGAACATTGCATTTGGGTTGTGCTCAAACTCAGGAAGCAGCGCCAAAACAGTGCCGTTTTCATCTATTGGAGCTGGGGTTGAGCCTGTTGTGTCGACGCCTATGCCGACAACAGAATCGGCCAGAGTCTGTGGCACTGTTGCCAGTACCTCTTGGATCGCGCTGGTCATTGCATCCAAATAATCTTGCGGGTGATGTCTGAATTGCGATTGCGCAGGTTGGCAATAGAGCCCCTTCATCCATCGTGAGTAGTACACCACAGACGAGGAAACTTCCTGGCCTGTTTCGGCATTAACAATAAGCGCACGTACGGAGTCCGATCCGAAGTCCAAACCAATTACATGCTGCTGATGTGTATTTATTGTGTCCATGACAAC
>NZ_JAWOTK010000324.1:0-1184 GCF_033338855.1 Vibrio sp. Vb0937
AAGAGAGAGAAGTTAATAAAGTGAAGATAATTTGTGGGAAGTGGCTCAAGATAATATGTAATTAAGAAATTTATTTTTATTATTTCTTAAACACTTAAATCATCGTCGTGACTCAATCTGCTTCAAAAGCCACTCTCTAAATCGCTCAGTTGACTGGCTTCTTGTATTCATGATCAAGTAATACCCAGCATTGGCAGGAATGGGGGGGAATGGAGAAACCAAACGTTTCGTCGTCAATTCATCCTCAATCAACGCCATGCGTGCCATCGCGATCCCGACTCCAGCTTCCGCCGCAGACATCGCCATGTCTGTTCGATTGAAAAAGTGACCAACATCGGTTTTAAAATCCAATCCCATTGCCGAAGCCCAATACAACCACTCATAGTCACGTGTCGCTTTTTCCCACGGCATCGCGTCGTGCAACAACGTAGACGCTTGCCATTGATTCGCAGACATCGACGATGTTTGATCACCAAAAGGAGTTTTTAGCCACCGATGATCCTCAAGGTATTTAGGGCTCATCACTGGCAGCAATTGTTCATCGAGAATCAACTCGGCATCATGGTCTCGATAAGGGTGAAGACCGTAGTCAATGGCGACGTCATAGTCTTTCAAATCGCTGTTGACTAGCGCTCCTTCCGCAAAGATCTGCACTTGAATTTCTGGGTTCTCTAGTTGAAAGCTTTCGAGTTTAGGCACTAGCCACTTAAAGGCGAATGAGGGAGTGAGCTTCAAGCGAATCTCATTGATATGCTTTTCTACTCTCAGATCATCAAGCAACTTGCCTAACTCAGAGAAATGCAACTGCGTGGCTTGTTGCAGTTGTATTCCCTTTTCGGTGAGGAGGATACCTCGAGAGTGGCGTTCAAAAAGAGTAAAACCTAACGACTCTTCTAAGTGGATTATTTGTTGGCTTACAGCCCCTGTCGTAAGGTGTAGATGCTTAGCAGCGCCCGTAAAACTGGCATGTGCCGCCACTTGGTTAAACAACCATAAACCACTTATCACGTTACTTCTCATCACTAAGCCTATAGTTTTTCTAAACGCTGTGTGTAATTTATATCGATTGTTAACAAAAGGTAAAGAAAAGAAACTAACCGCTACTGATAAATGTGTGGAGTACCTCAATGGAAGTCATCGTATTAGGCAGCGGTGTTATCGGTTTAACCTCTGCTTGGTATTTA
>NZ_JAWOTK010000325.1:0-1183 GCF_033338855.1 Vibrio sp. Vb0937
TGTGAAGAGTAGCCACTAATGTCAACAGATAGAGCACGAGCGACGATCGGATCGTAGTCGTAGCCATCTGGTACGTTCAGCGTTTGCATGCTTGGTTCTTCGACCACGATGGTGGTCTGAGTTGGTGGAGGCGTTGAGCTGTCACCGCTTTTATCACCGCCGCCACCTCCACCGCCGCAGGCTGTTAACGCTAATCCCATGATGATTGTGATTAAATTTTTCATAATGTGGTCTCCTATGGAATGTAGCATTTGTTTGCTTTTGGTGAGGCATGCCAGTTAGCATTTTGACTGCCGGCTGATTCAGCGTAAGTGGCAAATTGTGGATACGCGTCAACCAAGTCTACGTTTTCCAATGGCCACTCCCAGTCCTCAACAATCAGCAGAGCCCAAGGTAGGTTGTTGCTGGTTTTGAAGTACGTACCTTGTACAGGATCACTTGCATCAACCCCGAGTCCATATAAGTTGGTATCATCAAACTGCTCGGTTGGCGCTTGATCCGGTAGGTGTACTTCCCATTTTCGGCCTGGTTGGAAGGTAATACCGTCACCGTGGTAAGTGTTTGGTGTTGCAAAGATAAATGGGTCGTAAGGCATGGCTTGTAAGCCAGAGCGGTCGGAGCCTTCCTTAAAGTAAACCGTCAACGTAAAAGAGAAAGCAACGTTGTCATCACATCCTGATTGAGTTCGGAAGTAGGTACAATTGCTTTGCGTGTATTGGCTGAGATCATCGCTGATGATGAAAATGGCCTCTTCCGAGATAGTTTCCAATCCATTGCTTGCTTGTTGAACGCCGTTAAACGACAGGGTAGTTAAGCCATTCTCGATGCTTGCTTTTGCTATGCCCGGTAAACGAATAGCAAAGCCATTTTTGTATCCTGCACCGTAAGCGGCGAGGTCACCGGTGATTTGAATGTTCTCGACCACACCTTCCATACGCGTTTCTGTGATTCGGAACTGAATGACGACGTCGTTCATGTCGTAGTCTGCGGTGTATGGCCAGTTATCCTCAAACGCTACCGTTGCGTAGTCTTCTGCACTTGGGAAATGCTGAATAGATACGCCATTTTCGGTGATAGTGATTGGATGATCTTCCACTTCGCCGGAGGTTGAGCCGCCATCGTATTTGAGCCCCGTTTGTTGACTAAAGCGGAATCGGCTCCAACTTGGTCCTGCGGTTGCCAA
>NZ_JAWOTK010000326.1:0-1180 GCF_033338855.1 Vibrio sp. Vb0937
CTGGCTGGGTGATCCCAGCTGTGTACGCCTTTATGAGCACCTCGGTATGAGAGGTCATCCATAGTAAATACTTTCATCATTTTCTCCCGAAATAAAAGTCATACCTTTGAAAGTATGGAACATAAATTCTCACTTCGTATCGCGAATTGATATCACTAAGATTGATTAATTACGTTTCGAGATTGATAGTCGCGTTATCAGAATACGGGCGCGAAGTATGCTAAGGTTCGCTCGGTCGTGATAAATGAGGGAAACATGAACCGATACCGTCAACTGGCTGAGCTGTTCAAAACGCAGATTCAGCAAAACACATGGAGAGCAGGAGAAAAGCTGCCGTCAGTGCGTGTCACCAGCCGAAATCATTCCGTCAGCGCCGGAACGGTGTTACAAGCTTATCAGTTGCTCGAAGCGCAAGGCTGGGTCGCGGCAAAACCTCAGTCTGGCTACTTTGTTACCGCAGAGCTGGATCGTTTGGAACCGAGCCCTCCTGCGACCTCTGTTTATCGCTCTAACATCAATGATGAGCTTTACGACTACCTCAAAAATCAAGCGTCACCGGATGCGATGAAGTTCGGATCTGCCTTTCCAGATCCTGCGTTGTTTCCATTGGATGCGTTGAATCGCAATCTGGCCAGTTCTGGTAGGAAGATGGGGCCAGAGACGTTATTGGATAACTTACCGCCAGGCTCTGAATCACTGCGTCGTTTGATTGCTCAACGTTACATTCAACAAGGTATGGTGTTAACCCATGATGACATTGTCATTACTTCAGGGGCGTTAGAAGCGTTGAATTTGAGCCTTCAGGCCGTGACACAACCGGGAGATACTATCGTGGTTGAATCGCCAACATTTTACGGAGCGCTTCAAGCGATAGAACGTTTGGGCTTAAAGGCGATAGAAATCTCAGTAGACCCGCGCATCGGGCACTCTTTGCAACAAATTGAAGCGGCTTTTACTGGCCATGATGTTCGCGCGTGTTGGTTGATGACGAACTTTCACAACCCAACCGGAACATCATTAAATGATGAGCAGAAGCAGCGTATCGTCGAGCTTGCTGATAAACACGATGTGTATTTGATTGAAGACGATGTGTATTCAGAGCTCTTCTTTTCTAACAAGAAACCAAGTTCGCTGAGAACTTTTGATACACAAGAACGTGTGTTGCATTGCGGATCATTTT
>NZ_JAWOTK010000327.1:0-1180 GCF_033338855.1 Vibrio sp. Vb0937
ATCGGCTTATCAAAAGACGGTCAAGGTGCTGCAGGTCTTGCTGGTGCGGTTGCGTACTTCGTACTTACTGCGACAGCGTCAACAATCGATGCGTCAGTTAACATGTCATTCTTCGGTGGTATCATCGCAGGTATTATTGCTGGCCATTCTTACAACGCTTTCCATGCTACACGCCTTCCTGAGTGGTTAGCATTCTTCTCTGGTAAGCGCCTAGTGCCAATTATGGCTGGTTTGTTCGCCCTAGTTGCTGGTGCTGTTTCAGGTATTGTATGGCCAACAATCCAAGGTGGTCTAGATGCACTTGCTCACGGTATCTCTACTTCTGGCGCAATCGGTCAGTTTGTATACGGTACGCTTAACCGTGCTCTAATTCCTGTAGGTCTACACCACGTACTGAACTCTTTCTTCTGGTTTGGTATGGGTTCTTGTCAAGAAGTGCTAGTTTCTGGCGCAACAGCTGCTGGTCAAGCTCTTCCTGCACTACAACAACTTTGTGTTGACCCAGCTCTAGCTAAGACTCTTGTTGCTGGTCAAACTCACACATTTGAATTCGCTAACTCAGTAACTCCAGAAATTACAGCAACTGTTAAAGAAGTAACTGAAACAGTTAAATCTGGTGACCTACACCGTTTCTTCGGCGGCGATAAGAGCGCTGGTGTATTCATGAACGGTTTCTTCCCAGTAATGATGTTTGGTCTACCAGGTGCAGCACTTGCTATGTACCTAGCGGCTCCTGTTGAGAAACGTAGCCAAGTTGGTGGTGCATTGTTCTCTGTTGCATTCTGTTCATTCCTAACTGGTATCACAGAGCCTCTAGAGTTCATGTTCGTATTCCTAGCTCCTGCTCTATACGCGATTCACGCAGTGTTCACTGGTCTATCGCTAGTTGTTGCTAACATGCTTGGTACGCTACACGGCTTCACATTCTCTGCTGGTCTAATTGACTACTTGTTGAACTACGGTCTAGCAACTAAACCTCTACTACTAGGTGCAGTTGGTCTTGGCTTCGGTGCTCTTTACTTCTTCACATTCAGCTTCGCAATCCGCGCGTTTAACCTAAAATCGCCAGGCCGTGAAGATGATGATAGCCAAGCAGCAGCACCAGCAGGTGAAGCAAAAAGTGGTGACCTAGCTCGTCAATACCTAAAAGCGCTAGGTGGTCATGACAACCTAACTTCAA
>NZ_JAWOTK010000328.1:0-1179 GCF_033338855.1 Vibrio sp. Vb0937
CTATGGGTAGGAATATTAGACATTAGTAAAAGAGCAACAAAACTCTCACTTATTAAACATTAATTTAACAATGCGTTAGTGTGCGTTGATCTTGTATGAGTTGTTTTCTCAAGGTAAGTCAAAGGGAGAACGGTCGTCGCTCCAACTTATATTTGTTAAAGACTAAGTTTTTGGGGAACGTAAGGGTTGCTATTGAGGTACGTTGTCTATTTACAGTCAGCTTGAAGCCATTAGAACTAATAGTGTGAAAGGAATTAAATAGAGTTTCTGACTCTGAATGATTTTGGGCAAGAATAAATGAATCATGGCAAGCCAATTCGTGCTTACCATGATTTCTGCTCGTATGTACTGGCGTTCAAGAAACTCGAAAGTCAGCTCATGAGCTCTGGGTAGAGGCTATGTTCTGTAGAGAACCTTGACCACATGCCAGCCAAATTTTGTTTTGACCAAGTGCGGAGTTAACACTTCACCAGAAAAACAAACTTTGTCGAATTGAGGCACCATTTGACCGCGACGGAACTCACCGAGGTCACCACCACGTTTGCCAGACGGGCAAGTTGAATACTTTTTCGCTAGTGTTTGGAATTTAGCGCCTTTTTTCAGTTGCTTGATGATGTCTTCAGCTTGTTCTTTGTGCTTAACAAGAATGTGCAATGCGGCTGCTGTGTTTGCCATGTGTTTATCTCTCACTATTCTGGTGGCGCAAGTTTACCGAATACACTGGTTTGCGCCAAACATTTCTCCACCTTACCCATTTTAGGCCATGGCTTGCCCCAAAAACACTTGGCTAGGTGATGAAAACCTGTGCAACACGGGTAATATTGACCTCGATTTATAAAGAGATTGCTTAAAAAGCTCACATTTACTTCCTATACGGTTGAAGCTGTCGCTTTATAAGATATGATTAGACACAAATCGGTGGCATTTATAAGGTTATTTCATGGCAAAAGTCGTTAGTAAGGCGAATCAATCTCAGGGTATGTTGATGTTTAAGCTCACCCTGCAACAAAACTTCGCAATAGGGACACTTAAAGTTCGTGAAATTGTACCCTACATGCCAACCACAAAAACCCCGTACTCCCATCACCATGTGATTGGTACGGTGACCATTCGTGATCTCACCGTTCCTGTTATCGACATGTCCGCTGCGGTTGGCTTTCGTCCAATTACGCAAGAAGA
>NZ_JAWOTK010000329.1:0-1179 GCF_033338855.1 Vibrio sp. Vb0937
GGATTACTTAAAACAGAAGTGCAACACATTTACCCAATGACTGAAGTTATCGCCGCACACCAGCAAGTGGAATCGGGGCGAACGAGAGGCAAGGTATTACTTGATATGACATGCTAGACGCATTCAATTCAGCTTTTGAACATTTAGCCCTTTGGTTTTCTGATTCAGCATTGTGGGTGCTTTTTTTAACGGGCTTTCTGAGCGCCACCTTACTGCCTGGTGGCTCTGAAGCTGGGCTGATAGCAACTCTCTCACTCAATCAATATGCGGTTTCTTCTATTCTTTTGGTTGCCACAATAGGTAATACGCTTGGTGGCTTAACCAATTACTGGCTTGGGTTATGGATCCCCAATAAAACCCAAGAAGAAAAACATGGTCATACCGCTTTAAAGTGGCTAGCAAAATATGGCTACTGGGGATTGTTTTTCAGTTGGTTACCAATTATTGGTGATCCGTTGTGTCTCGCGGCTGGATGGTTAAGGATGAAATTTCTGCCGTGTGTGATTTTAATATTTTTAGGAAAAGCCGCTCGGTACAGCTTGTTGGCGGCCATTTATCTCGGATTATTTTAAGGAAAGTACATGAGAATGTTTTGGGTTGGCGCGTGCTCACTGTTAGTGATCACGGGCTGTGCATCAAATTCCCCTGTTTCATCGTTGCCAAAAGGGGTGACTTTCGTCGAATCATCGAAAGCAGAAGACGGCAAAGTTAAGATCCCATATCAAAAATACAAACTCGATAACGGCTTGACCGTAATTCTAGCGCCAGAGGGCTCTGATCCATTGGTACACGTTGATGTCACGTATCACGTCGGTTCAGCTCGTGAAGAAATCGGTAAGTCGGGCTTTGCGCACTTCTTTGAACATATGATGTTCCAAGGTTCAGAGAACGTTGGCGATCAAGAGCACTTCAAAATCATCACAGAGGCGGGTGGTACGTTAAACGGTACGACCAATCGCGATCGCACCAATTACTTTGAAACCGTTCCTGCGAATCAGCTGGAAAAAATGCTGTGGCTTGAATCGGATCGTATGGGCTTTTTACTTGATGCGGTTTCACAGCGCAAATTTGAAATTCAACGATCTACGGTGAAAAATGAGCGTGCGCAACGTTATGACAACCGTCCATACGGTTTGATTTGGGAACGTATGTCTGAAGCGTTATACCCAGAAGGTCATC
>NZ_JAWOTK010000330.1:0-1177 GCF_033338855.1 Vibrio sp. Vb0937
GCTTTATTAAGTGACTAAAAATTATTTTCAAAAACTCCTTTATTCTATTGTATTTGTTGGTTTTACCTGTATTTCTCAAGTCAAAGCAGAACATCAGCCTGATAGGGCAACATTTGATGTAGGTGTGTTGGCATTGAGAGGGCATTCTCACGCTAAAGAATCTTGGCAACCCACAATGACATGGTTGGAAGAACAAAACCCTAACTATGAATTCAACTTACATACTTACGATTTTGACCAACTAGAAGAAGCCTTTTTACACGGTTGGTTGGATTTCATATTAACGAGCCCAGGACAGGCAACTAAGCTTGCTCGTGAGTACCCTATTAACTGGCTAGCAACGCAGAAAACGGCTTACAGCAATGTGCCGAACAAGTCGATAGCATCAGTCGTTGTTGTGCGTGAAGAATCGCCTTTTAAAACACTGAGAGACATCAATGAAGCCAGTATCGCCGCTGTATCAGAAAAGGCGTTTGGTGGTTTTCTTGCTCTACGTTATGAGCTCGACAAACTTGGGTATTTCAACTCATCGTTCTTTGAAACAATCCACTTTACTGGCCCACCGACCGATCAGTTGATTCTCGATGTGATCGACGACCAAATTGATGTTGCAATTGTTCCTGCTTGTACGCTGGAAAACATGGCGGCCGAAGGCAAGATAGAGCTGCATAATTTGAGAGTGCTCAACGAAAGAAGGCCTGCTGATTCGGTTTGCGCAGTTAGTACTCCTCTGTACCCAAATTGGACCATGGCCATGACGGAGCGTGCTCCAGTAGATGTTGGGCAAAAGGTCGCACAAACCCTGTTTGCAATGCCTGCATCGCATTCAGCCGCTATTGCTGCCAACAATGTGGGTTGGACGCTACCTGCGCCTAGCGTTAACGTAGATAAAGTCTACAAGCATTTGGACTTACATCCCTTACAGAAACCTTGGGCGCAAAAGGTTCAAGAGTGGCTACATAAAAACCAAGCAGTCGCTATCGCAGCGCTGCTAACATTGGTGTTACTGACTATCTATCACTTTTGGCTAGAGTGGACGTTCAAACGTAGTAGAGAAAAGTTGAAAGCTACCCACAATGATTTACGTCGCAAGAGTAGCATGTTGGAACACGCTCAACGTATTACGATTGTGGGAGAATTAGGCAGCAGTATCGCACATGAAATTAATCAACCATTG
>NZ_JAWOTK010000331.1:0-1177 GCF_033338855.1 Vibrio sp. Vb0937
TGATGTATGCGTTGGGTCAAATGGCAGTTGGAAATCCGGTTCGATTTTCAATGACCAGTTGAAGCTGTAAGCATCGCCTTTTTCTTTACGGTGAAGGCGTACATCTTCCATCGAGCGCTTCATGATACGTGCAACTTCGGCAGGATCATCAATGACGATTTGGTAGTGTTTTTGACCTTCTTCACCTAAGGTATCGCGAATAAACGCATCGATAGAACGGAAGTATTCTTCGCTCTCTTTTGGTCCGGTTAACACAATCGGCATCGGCTGATCAGCATTGTCTGGATGCATCATGATACCAAGAATGTACAGCAACTCTTCAGCAGTACCCGGACCACCCGGGAAGATCACAATACCATGTGCCATACGAACAAACGCTTCTAAACGTTTTTCGATGTCCGGCATGATGATCAGCTCGTTAACGATTGGATTTGGCGGCTCAGCGGCAATGATTGAAGGCTCCGTCAAGCCAAGGTAGCGTTGCTCGGTGTAACGCTGTTTAGCGTGACCGATTGCCGCTCCTTTCATCGGGCCTTCCATCGCACCTGGTCCACAACCCGTACAGATATTAAGTTCACGTAAGCCAAGCTCGTTACCCACTTCGCGCGTGTATTGGTATTCAACGCCATTGATTGAATGGCCGCCCCAACAGACGACGAGATTTGGTTCAATACCGGGAGTGAGCGCGCCTGCGTTACGCAAAATACCAAACACAAGGTTGGTAATATGCGTTGGGTTAGTGAGATTGAGGCGCTGACTGTCAGCCAAGTGCATGTTCACGTAAACGATGTCACGCAGTACAGAGAATAAGTGTTCTTGAATGCCTTTAATGATCTCTCCATCGACAAACGCATGCTCTGGTGGGTCGGTCAGCTCTAGCTTAATGCCACGCTCGCGGCGCACTACATTCACATCAAACGATTGGTGTTTATCGAGAAGCTCTTTGGAGTTATCTGTGTGGCTACCAGAGTTCAATACCGCTAACGTACAGTTACGATAAAGCTGGTAAAGATCACTCGAAGCGGTTTTCTTTAAGCGTTCAACTTCCAGTTGGGATAGCAAGTCCATGCTACCAGCGGGGCTTATATGGGTAATCATAACGCCTCCTTGTGTTGCATTATTTTGAGGGATAGTTCCAACGCATCTTGCTTAGTTGTACGTGTCGTTTTACTCAGAT
>NZ_JAWOTK010000332.1:0-1175 GCF_033338855.1 Vibrio sp. Vb0937
TACTGCAACAAATAAAGATCCCCCGTAGGAAGAAGGCTATGTCGCAACCCGTTTTATCCCAAATCAATGTTTTTCCGGTTAAATCAGTCGGAGGTGTGTCGCTTTCGTCCGCATGGGTAGAAAAACAAGGGTTGAGTTTTGACCGTCGTTTTATGATTGCCAAAGCCGATGGTTCGATGATCACTGCGCGAAAGTACCCTCAAATGGTAACCGTGAAATCAGCGTTGCTTGCCGATGGGGTGGTGTTCAGTAGCTTGGGAATGGAACCACTTAAAATCCGTTATCAAGATTTCAAAATGCAGGAGACACCTGCAACGGTTTGGAAAGATACCTTCACCGCTTACACGACTACCGATGATGCGGATGATTGGTTTAGTCAGGTATTGGGACAGCGCGTAGAGTTGCTTTTTAGCGGTGAACAATCCAATCGTGTCCGTGAAAGCCTGGGACAAAATGTGAGTTTTGCTGACGGCTATCCAGTGTTGGTGATCAGCCAAGCTTCGCTAGAGGAATTGAACAAAAGAAGTTCTGAGCAACACTCCATGGATCAGTTCCGCACAAACTTAGTCGTATCTGATACCAAGCCATTTGAAGAAGATTCTTGGAAGCGCATCCGAATCGGGGAAGTGGAGTTCGAATCTCTCAAACCTTGTGAGCGTTGTATTCTTACTACGATCAATACTCAACGTGGCACTTTCCGTGAGAGCAAAGAACCGCTCAAAACGTTGCAACAGTTCCGCGCCAATGAACGAGGAGGTGTGTTCTTTGGACAAAACCTTGTGGCGCGCAATGAGGGCATTATTCGCCAAGGCGATAAAGTTGAAGTGCTCGAATATAAGGAGCCGGAATTTTATCCGGACAACTCACCTGTGCGCATGACGCTGACGTGTGTTGAGCGTGAAGAGATTGCTCAAGATTTCGTGACCTTATGGCTAGAACCGAGCAACGGTTCTTTACCAAACTACTTACCGGGCCAACATTTACCGATTGAGGTGGATATCAATGGTAAGAAAATTGGTCGTAGATATACCTTATCGTCTAGCCCATCTCGCCCTGGTCGCTATGCTATCTCCGTTAAGCGTATTGCGGGTGGCCGCGTGTCGAATGCCTTGTTAGACAACCTACAAGTCGGTGATGTATTAGAGGCAGAAAACCCAGATGGTCAGTTCCACCTT
>NZ_JAWOTK010000333.1:0-1172 GCF_033338855.1 Vibrio sp. Vb0937
GCTGCTCACCCAGTTTTCTAGATAACCCGCCCCTGTCACACACAACAAAATAATCGACAAGCTTTCGACCACTTTCTTTGCAGTAACTCGGTCTTCTTCGTGCTCGTTATAAGTCACGAGTTCAGGAAAACGTTGGTGACTTTGATTTGTACGGCCGTATTCCGATTCTAGGTTGTTTTTGTCTATCAAACGCTGTGCCACTGGGCTGCCGATGATGCCGCCAATCACCAAGCCAAACGTCGCAGATGCCATCGCAACCTCAAGTACGTTATGTAGCCCGTACATATCTTGGAAAGTCTGCGACCAAGCTGCGCCTGTTCCATGACCACCAGAAAGCGTAATAGAACCCGCAATTAACCCCATTAGCGGATCTAAGCCCAATGCGGTCGCCAAAGACACACCAACGGCGTTTTGAATAAGAATGTACGCTGATGCCACCGCGAGAAAGATAAACACCTTCGCACCACCTTTGATCAGCTGGGTGTAGTTTGCCGCTAATCCAACGGTGGCAAAAAACATCAACATAAAGGTATTTTGCAGTGGTAAATCGAAGGATAAATCAACGCCATTAAAGTGCATTGCGGTAATCACACAGGCGATGACTAACCCACCAACAATCGGTTCTGGGATATTAAATTTTTTTAAAATTGGAAGTTTGGTGTTGATAAATTGCCCTAGGAACAACACACAAATAGCGACGAGAAACGACTCCTGTGGGCCGATTGAAATAACATGATTCATAAAACCTCTTTTTTCCTTTTTCTCATCCGCTGAGTAATGCTTCAACGAGAGATAGGTAACGAATCCAATCAGGTTGCCTATTGAGTCCTTATTTTTCTAGGGTGAATTCCACTTTAATTCTCACTAAATAAGAATGTTTTAATTTTAATATTCAATAAATTCTCACTCAGTGATAAACACAAGTTTTGTCGTAAGTTTCTCACGCTCTGAAGTACCTCTAATTGCGGATTCTCAACTTATGAGAAGTGGTTGTTTTTGTATCAATTTGAAATAGAAAAAACGCATCCGATTGCGTGCAAATATTCGGTGCAACGTGTCGAAAACGGACGCCATAAACACGCTGTTGTGTGAGAGCAAAAAGATTAATTCTTTCTATTTCTCAAACTCAGTGTTATACATATATATAACACCAATTCAGCCATAGGATGTTT
>NZ_JAWOTK010000334.1:0-1171 GCF_033338855.1 Vibrio sp. Vb0937
TGGCATACTGCGCCAAAACATAATGCTGCCTTCGGCACGCTCTTTACGCAGCGTTCTAGGGAAGTACTGAATGGCAAGTAACATAGACAGCAAACCAGCGCCACCAGTGATCAGCATGTTGACGTCATCCCCAAGTTCTTTGTGAATATCACTCACATCGCCACCGAGGCTCATTTCGAAAAACATATTGTGTTGCAACGTGGTGTTACTCATCAAACTAATAAAAAGCAACGCTCCACACGCCAACATAAACAAAGGTAAGCGCAATACTAGTGGGTTTTCTAACCACTCTTTACGCAACATTGCGACGACAGAGCGCATCATGCTGCCTCCTTTTGTAACGCTAAAAACAGATCCGCCAGTTTTACACCATGCACATCGCCAAGCCCCGCCGCTTGATCCGCGTATTGTGAAGACAATAGCCATTTCGTTGTGCCTAATCCTTTTTGAGAAGAGAGTGGGTGCATCGCTTCAATTTGCGCACGGTGTTCGTCATTGGCATCGAGAATAAAGTAGTCTTCACTGATGCTGTCCATTGAGGTTTGCAGCACCGGGCGACCGTGTTTAAGAATCAACACATCGGTTAACAGATGTTCGATCTCGGAAACCTCATGGCTAGTGATGATCAGAACGCGTTCACCATCGTGAAACCATTCCAGTAAATGACGGTAGAAGGTGTCGCGGTAAACCAAATCCAAACCAAGAGTTGGTTCATCCAAAATCAGGATTTGTGTATTGGTTGCGATAACAATGGCAAGGTGCAATTGCACTTTCATCCCTTTCGAAAGGGCTCTGATTTTCGCACGTGGTTTGATGTCGGTTTGACGAAGCAGCGCATCCGCTTTGTTGCGATTGAAACCCGGGTGAACCCCTTCGGTATAACTCAGAAGCTGAGAGACCGTCATCCAATCTGGCAAAACATTCACATCTGAGATGTACGACAAATTCTGCATGATCTTGTCACGCTGCATCATGGGCTCGAAGCCATTGATGCGAATAGTCCCTTCGTAGTCGTGGGCGCCGAGTAGGGCGTTAATAAGCGTCGATTTACCCGCGCCATTGTGGCCGAGTAAACCAAGCACTTGACCAGCATGTAAGTCAAAACTCACATCATGAAGCGCCTCTCCTTGTTGACGGTACTGCTTGGAGACGTTTTTTACACTGAAGATCG
>NZ_JAWOTK010000335.1:0-1171 GCF_033338855.1 Vibrio sp. Vb0937
GTCGTCACTGAGTTTGCCGATCGGAGAATGCAAGAAGGCACGCCGCGTAAAGAGGCATACCGAGACGCAGCCAAACGCATGGCATGGCCGATCACCGCCTCTACCGCGACTACGTTGGCGGCATTTGCTCCGCTTCTTTTTTGGCCGGATATTACCGGTGAGTTTATGAAGTACTTACCGTTAACGCTAATCGCGACGTTAGCGGCGTCATTGGTGATGGCTTTGCTATTTGTGCCTGTTATTGGCGGCATTATTGGTAAACCTCAGGTTATCAATCCTAAAGCCCAACAAGAAATGGTGGAGCTACACAACGGAAACTTTGAGAAAGCGACAGGAATTACCAAGCTTTATTACAAAACCTTGTTTGTGGCGATTCAACATCCTTGGAAAGTGCTGCTGAGCGCGGTATTGCTGGCGGGTGGTGTTGGATTTACTTACAGTAAAGCGGGGTTAGGAGCTGAGTTTTTCCCTGAAGTCGACCCGCCATTTTTCACCGTAAAAGTACGCTCTTACGGGGATCTTTCCATTAATGAGAAAGATATCGTAATGCGAGAAATTGAAAAGGTCATGCTGGGTCATGATGAGTTTGAAAGTGTCTACACTCGCACTGGATCGAGCGATAATGGTGACGAAATCGGTCAGATTCAAATAACTCCTGTGGATTGGCAATATCGTCGTAAAGTCAAAACGATCATTGAAGAGCTAAAAGCTACCACCGACCAATTTTATGGCGTTGAGTTAGAGTACAAATTCCCGGATGCCGGCCCTCCGGTTGAACATGATTTGGTGATTGAAGTTTCTTCTCGAAGTAGGAGTATAGGCGAACTAGATGACGCCGC
Organism: Vibrio sp. Vb0937; assembly: GCF_033338855.1. Classification (NCBI taxonomy): domain Bacteria; kingdom Pseudomonadati; phylum Pseudomonadota; class Gammaproteobacteria; order Vibrionales; family Vibrionaceae; genus Vibrio; species Vibrio sp. Vb0937. The sequence continues at coordinate 840 of NZ_JAWOTK010000335.1, forward strand.
GAAGCTAGTTAGGCTTTGGGCAGATAGCAACCCAGCACTGACTAATTTGAGTGATACTACCTATAAAGAGGGGATTGACTGGCAAATTGACATTCGACGCGACGACGCTTCTCGTTTTGCTGCCGATGCAACTTTGGTGGGAAATACAGTTCAATTTGTCACGAATGGTCTGAAAATAGGGGACTATTTACCTGACGATGCGGATGAAGAAGTCGATATTTTGGTGCGCTACCCACAAGAGAAGCGAGATATTGGTCGATTCGATCAGCTAAGAGTGAAAACCGCTGCAGGTTTAGTGCCTATAACCAACTTTGCTCAAATTAAGCCAGACC
>NZ_JAWOTK010000336.1:0-1170 GCF_033338855.1 Vibrio sp. Vb0937
AACAGCAAGCCGCAGCGCACCCAACGCTTTATCCGACATTGAACGCAGTTCATCGGCAGACATGTACGCCAACCCGCGCTTGTGAAGACGACGTTCAACATCGTTTTCACGTGCCAAGCGAAGTACTGAACACCAGCCCGCTTTCGCAGCAACCACGAAGGTACGCAGCTCTGCGTATTCCTTCTGAACTTTCTTCAGACGTTTCGCCAGACCTTTCATCTCTAGCTCAGTAGAGGTGATGGTACGCTCGTATTCACTCTTACGACTACGAGATGTGTGTAGACGCTCGTGCAGCTCATCACGGCGACGGATCGCACGCTCTTCTGCGCCTTCATCGGCGTTAACACCAAACTCTTGCAGTTCTTGTTTGAACTCTTGAACAGTTTCCAATTTCGCTTGGTGCGAGCTTTTCAATGATGCCAATACTTGGTTGTATTGGTTCATTTGACCTTGCGCTTGTTTCAACTCTTCACGAGAGCGTGTACGCATTTGCTCAGCCTGAACCAGCTTCGCTTTTAACTGCTCACTAAGTTCACTGCTTTGGTTAAGCAAATCAACGGAGTCTGAATACGCAAAGTAGTGACGACGCTCAACGAGGTCAGACAAGGCAAAGATCTGCTTCTTCAATTCTTGAAGTTGCTCGTCCGCGGCTTTGTACTCTGCTTCTAACGCATCGAACTGTTCAGGGTCTGCATCAAGTGCAGAAGCAATTTTTTCAAGCTCAGCCACGGCTTTCGCGTGGTTGTTCAAGAACGCTTTCGCTTCCGACAATTGCGCAATTTTCTCTTCCAGCTCGTCGAAACGCGCTTGCAGCGTATCGTCTTCAATCAGAGCCATGTTTGGTGCGAGCTTGTCTAACGAAGACAGAGCTTGCTTGCTAGTCTGAAGCTGAGAACGATGTTGTTGTTCTTTCGCTTCCAAATCAGCCAATACACGGGCGATTTGACCACGTTTTTCGCGAACATTTGCCAATGCTTGTTCTGGGTCAGCTTCAAACGCGACTTGAATGTGGTTAGCCACAAACTGGTTGAATGCTTGGTAAAGACGCTGCATCTTTTGTGAATCGAAAGCCGCTTTTGCGTGCTTCTCAACCACTTCCTCACGTTCATTACGCAGTAGCTCTAAACGCTGTTCACGCGCCGCGCGTCCAAACAATGGAATTTCAGGGAA
>NZ_JAWOTK010000337.1:0-1169 GCF_033338855.1 Vibrio sp. Vb0937
CTCGCACCATCACGCGACTCACTTCGCCCGCCACACGGAAACTCAAATGAGAGCGGTCCGCAGCGTTCGCAACAGCAGGAAAATACAGATTGTCATCAACTCGATTACCTTCCAGCGAAACCACTCTTACTTTGGGGGTTTCGACGGTTCTTTCTGGCCCTTTTTCACCACAACCAGTCAAAGTAAGCGCCGCGAAAATCGTGGTTAAGGTTATGATTCCTTTCATACTACAACCCTCGCTCCTTCACCCAAGCCCGGACTTTGATTCCCGGCTCAATGACATTAATGCCTGAGATAATGATTTGATCGCCATCCGCTAACCCTTGCAAGATCTGTCCATTGTCATTCATCGTAATGTCGGCTTTCGCAACCACGCCTTGGTCATCAACGCGCCAAACGTAAGTTTTTCCATTTTCTTCAAAGAGCGCAGAATCTGGAATTTTGGTCGCTCCGGAGTTTTGTGACACGAGATACGCATTGCCTGACATACCAGGAAGAATGCCTAGCTCTGGCGGTCTTTCCATCACCATCGTCACTTTATAGCTGCCCGTTTTTGGGTCGGCTTCGGTGTCAATTTCTTGGAAAGTCAGATCGAAAGAGCGTTCGGGAAACGCATCGAATATCATTTTTGCTGAAACATTCACGCCTTGCGTATAGCGGTTGAGCAAATAGTCAGGCAGTTGAAAAATCACCTTCATTACCTGATTGGTTTGAATGTTCATCACCCCTTCTTTGGCGGCAACGTATTCATGATTTTCGGCAGGAAGATAAGAAATGGTGCCATCGTAAGGAGCAACGAGTTGGGTGTAGCGCAAGTTCGCTTTGGCTTGATCCCATTGCGCTTTAGCGGAGTTATGATTAGCTTTCGCTTCATCAAAATCTTGTTCGGAGACCACTTGGTCTTTCCGCAGCTTTTTATAGCGCTTGTACTGAACATCAGCTAACGCAAAATTCGCTCTTGCTTGCTTTTCCAGTAAGGAATATTCATCTGGGTTAAGGACTGCTAGCACATCGCCTTTTTTAACGACTTGCCCTTCATTAACTTCGATAGATTGAAGCAACCCTGGGACACGAAATGCGAGTACAGCTCTGTCACCGGCTTCTGTGGTGGCGGGGAAATGGCGTTCAAATTGTGCGTTGCCAACAGAAACAGTAAAAAGTTTTGCGGG
>NZ_JAWOTK010000338.1:0-1163 GCF_033338855.1 Vibrio sp. Vb0937
TACGCCGAAGAGCTGCAACGCCAAATCAAAGCCGTCGACGGCATCAAAAAGATCGAGCTACACGGCATTCAACCTCGCGTTGTACATATCGATATGCCAGACGAGCGCTTGGCTCAATATGGTTTGTCGATCGCACAAGTTTGGAACCAACTGAGCACACAAAACAGCACGTTCGAAGCGGGAAAATTCGATGCAGGTACAGAGCGTATTCGTATTGCGCAAACCAGTGAGTTTCAGTCTCTAGAAGACATTCGCAATTTAATCATCAATGGTGGCACCGGCGAGTTTGGCTCGGGGTTGATTCGTCTTGGTGACATCGCCGACATCACCATGGGTTATCAAACACCAGCATTGGCAGAAAACCGCTACAACGGAGAGCCCGCTGTCACCTTGGCTGTGAGCCCAGTTCAAGGCATTAACGTGGTGTCACTTGGCGATACGATTCAAGACATCATCGCTAACTACCAAGCAACGCTGCCGCTGGGTGTCGACATCTCGACCGTTGCTTATCAACCTGAAGAAGTACAAAAGTCTATCGACGACTTTGTTGGCAACCTGCTTGAAAGTGTCGCGATTGTTTTTGTGGTGTTGTTGGTTTTCATGGGCTTTAAGAGTGCGACCATCGTTGGCGCAAGCTTGCTCCTGACGATTTTGCTCACGCTTGTATACATGAACATCGCCAGCATCGATTTGCACCGTGTCTCGCTAGGTACGTTTATTCTCGCACTGGGCATGTTGGTGGATAACGCCATTGTGATCACCGATATGATGATTGCCAAGCTCAACAAAGGTATCGAGCGAACTCGCGCCGCGATTGATTCCGTCAAAGAAACCGCCGTGCCACTTTTAGGTGCAACTGTCATCGCGATTATGGGCGCAAGCCCAGTGTTGTTCTCCAAAACCGACTCCGCCGAGTTTGCGAGCTCTGTATTCTACATTGTGGCGTCGTCACTGTTGCTTTCATGGATCGTCGCGATGACGTTTACGGTATTAATGGCGTGGATGTTCATCAAGCCAAAAGCTAACAGCGAAGAGACCAAACCGAGCCGTTATAAACAGTTGGTATTCTGGACGGTGGACAACCCGCGTAAAGCTTTAGCCGCTTTGGTTCCGTTGATTTTAGTCACCGCCGTGGCAATCCCGTATGTGGCCGTGAACTTTAA
>NZ_JAWOTK010000339.1:0-1161 GCF_033338855.1 Vibrio sp. Vb0937
CGGTAAAAAGTAGGCTTCACTTTGGTCATCTTCCACTTCAAAGCCTTCTACCTGATCGCGTTCAAGCTGGAACTTATTTTTCTTTTCTATCACTTTAAAGTGGTGGTAGTCATCGTAATCGATAAGAGATAGACCTAGACCCACTTCCCCCGCACGGCCACTGCGTCCAATGCGATGCATATAATCGGCAGGACTACGCGGAAGATCGAAGTTAATCACCACTGGCAATTTTTCAATATCGAGACCGCGAGCTGCGATATCGGTAGCAATCAGTACTTGAATCTCACCAGACTTAAAACCATCAAGAACGCGAGTACGAGCGCCTTGCCCTTTATCGCCATGAAAAACTTCGGCAGTGATGCCGCGTTTTGACAGTTTCTGAGCTAGGTGGTTACAGGCATTCTTAGCGTTCACAAAAATTAAAGTCTGGCGCCATTGATGCTGTTTGATTAGATGTGCGAGTACCGCCGTCTTTTCACCTTTATTGACACTAAACACGCGCTGCACCAAAGTGCTGGCTTCTGCACTCTGTAACTGAACTTCAACGGGATCGTTAAGTAAGTGCTGAGCCAACGCTGTGACTTTCTCAGGGAAAGTAGCAGAGAATAGCAGTGTCTGTTTCTTCTCTGGCAGTAAGGCAAGAATCTTATTGAGCTCTTCGGTGAATCCTAAACTCAACATACGGTCGGCTTCATCGAGCACGAGCGTTTTTACTTGGTCTAACTTAATCGCATTACTCGATACCAGATCAAGTAGTCGTCCCGGCGTTGCAACAATGATGTCACAGCCGCCACGTAGCGCCAGCATTTGCGGGTTCACGGATACTCCACCAAATACGGCAACCGTTTTGATCTTATCTCTAAGATGGTATGAGTAAGATTTAACGTTGTAAGCCACCTGCGACGCCAGCTCACGAGTAGGAACCAAAATCAGATGAGAAACGAAGTTACCACGACGATCATTTGATTCACCTTGCTGAAGAATTTTCTGCAGAATTGGCAGCGAGAAAGCGGCGGTTTTACCTGAGCCCGTATTGGCTCCGCCTATCATATCCCTGCCATCAAGCACATGAGGAATAGCATGAGATTGAATAGGTGTTGGTTGGTTATATTCTAACGCTTCTAGTCGCTCGACTAAGGTTGGAATCAGGCCAAGATCGGC
>NZ_JAWOTK010000340.1:0-1161 GCF_033338855.1 Vibrio sp. Vb0937
AAATTAATTAGTCAAAGCGTTCGGTTTCTGGTAAAAGTAGGCACGTTGATTAATATTCGGGAAAAATCGAACTATGAATGTAAGAAAGCAAGGCCGACGTAGCGCTGAAGCCGCAGAACAAACTAAGTGTCTGATCCTTAAGGTCGCTGCAGATATGTTTTGTGAGCTGGGTTACGAGCGAGTCTCGCTAAGAAACATCAGCGAAAAGGCGGGTGTATCACATAGTTTGATTCGTCATCACTTCGGCAGCAAAGAGAAAATCTGGCAAGCAGTGAGTGACGCGATGGATGAGTTCCTGCAAAATTATATGGCAGGCCTAATCAACGAAATGCCTGAGAACACCCCATCAAATCGCAAGATTTACCTGTTTATGGTTCGCATGTTGGCGTTTGCACTCGTGAACCCTCATCCAGTGCAAATGATTGCGGACTCAATCCGACAAGATGATAACGCGCTGTTTGACTACTTCTTAAAGTCAAAAGACGAGTTTGCCGAGATTTTCACGAGCATTTTCGCGCAGTACAACAGTGAATTCCCAGAAGCACAATTCGATCAGTGGGAATCAAAATGGCAGATGTTGATCTTTGCACACGGCGCAGTCAGCCTTGCTCCAATGATGCAAGAAACATGGCCAGATATCGCAGACAATCGTGAACAACTGCTGATCAAACACTGGGAATTGTTTAATACGATCATGGCGACGCAATTCAGAATCGCGAAAGAAGATATGATCCACCCTAGCAAGCTTGAAGACATCGTTATCGACATGTGTTGTACCATCGATGAAGCGGTAAACTAAAAAGCCAATAAGCGAAAAGAAGACATAAAAAATGCCGAGCTATTCAGCTCGGCATTTTTGTTTCATTCAGTTTTAACCGCGGTAGTAGCGTTGCGGTACAAACGGCATTTTTTCAACCGTCATCGGTAGCATTTTTCCACGCACTTCTGCGAACAGCTCCGTACCAATCGCAGCAAGATCGGCGCGCACATAACCCATTGATACTGGCTTACCTGCGTTTGGACCGGCTGTACCGCTGGTGACGATACCAATTTTCGCACCATCAGCATCAAACAGCTCAACACCTTCACGAACTGGCGCTTTTGTTTGACCAACAAGGCCAACACGCTTACGTGCAACATCTTTGGTTTCAATCTGCTTTA
>NZ_JAWOTK010000341.1:0-1159 GCF_033338855.1 Vibrio sp. Vb0937
TTAACTTCATACTGCGAGGTATCTCAATCGAATTGAAGCGTCACGCGAATACGCACTTTAATACGTATGTCTAATGTTTATACGCGACCACTTTCGCCTAAAAGTTTAGGTATAGTTGATAATTAGTCGACTTAAGCAATCTATGTACCAAAATCAACGCCAAAATAATGACTCAAAGCTAAATAACAGCACAATCCATTGATTGTTTTATATTTTTCTTAATTTTGCTTTTTGCACGATTAATGACGATGTTCCGGCGGGATTGGCAAGTCATAATCTTGAATTTTCGGTCGCTGACCACCACGTTTGCGGTACTGTTTTAACTGGAACACAAACGCCAGCACTTGCGCGACCGCGGTAAACAGACCGTCAGGAATTTCTTGTTCCAACTCAGTGGTATGGTAAAGCGCACGTGCAAGTGGTGGAGCAGGCACAATCGTAATGTCGTGCTCGCGTGCCCCTTCTCGAATTTTCATCGCCATATGATCCGTACCTTTCGCTATCACGACTGGCGCACGATCTGTTTTCTGCTTATAACGCAGCGCCACTGAATAGTGCTCCGGGTTGGTGACAATAACGTCAGCTTGAGGCACATCGGCCATCATCCGGCGTTGTGCCGCTTCCCTTTGCAGCATACGAATACGACCTTTCACCTCTGGCTTACCTTCGGTTTCTTCGTATTCGTCTTTCACTTCTTGCTTGGTCATCTTCAACTGATCGGCGTGCTGCCAAATCTGGAACGGTATATCGATGGCCACAACAATCAATAACGAGCAGCTGATCAACAAGATGAAGTTGAGCAAAATATCCAGCGCGTGGAAAATGTTCTGCGGGTAAACATCCATGCTAAGTTGGATCAAATCCGCTTGCGACGCTTGGATCAAATACATGGCAACGCCTGTCACCAACACCACTTTCAAGATCGATTTGATCAGCTCTACCCAACTTTGCATGCCCACCATGCGTTTTAAACCGCTCAGAGGGTTCATTTTAGACAGCTTAGGCATTGCCGCTTCGGCAGAAAAGCTAATGCCCCCAACCCCTGCAGCACCAATCGTCGCCGCCACAAACAACGTGATAAGGATGAGAAACAGTGGAAAAAGCAAATCTGTCATTGCGCCTAATGCGATATCAAACAGCTTTGTGGTATCAAAGATTT
>NZ_JAWOTK010000342.1:0-1159 GCF_033338855.1 Vibrio sp. Vb0937
CAAAGTACCGCATAAGCGCCAACTTTTAAGCTCAACATTAGGGCTTGGTATTCAAGTTCTGTCACTCTTTGTCCCTATTATTGAAAACAGCATTATTGTTGGAAACCGTAATGAGCAAAAACTCGCTTCGCGTCTTCCGATTTCAAATACTGGAAGAATTGTCTCGATTCCGTTGAATCGTTCACTACCGCCGCTGGATAAACGATGGCCGCGTGCGTGTCACTCGCAAACTCGCCAACAATTTTCACTTTGCTAGTCAACTGCGCATCGGTCTTATAAACCACCCCTAAAGGAGCTTCTCCGCGCTCAACTAAAGCCAAAGCAAGACGTACATTTTTTGCTGGTGCAACTTTGGTTTGAATCTCTTTCCATACACCCAGTGTAGTCAGTGATTCTTTCGCGTACATCCCTGCCGGCACAGACGTAGGGTTGCCCAATGCGAGGCGACTGCCATTTAACGCCGCTTCCCAAGCTTTTGCATCCGCGAAGTTAAATACGGCTAAGCTTGACGTTTGAGGTGCAATAAGAACGAGACTATTGCGAACTAAATTAGTGACATTGTCACCATCTATAACACCTTCATCAACCAAGTAGTCCATCCATTTCGTGTTTGCAGAAATAAACACATCGGCTGGAGCACCATTGATAATTTGTCGTGCGATCGAAGACGAGCCGCCATACACAGGCGTAACTGTTACGTCGTACTTTTCTTTAAAATCTTGAGCGATTTCGTCAATCGCATTCGTCATCGAAGACGCAGCATAAACTTTCAGATCCGTTGCTGCATTTGTTGAGAATGAAATGCTTAATATTGCCGCTAGGCAAGCATGCGTTTTCCATGCTTTCATAAAGTGACTCCGTACAAGGCAAGCGAAAATTCTATCTAGCCAAATGAATGCGTTCCCAGCCCGATCCGTTTTTCTAATAAGGAGCCGAGAGAAAATTTGGTTAAAGATAGCGTTTGGTTAACGAGTTATTTAAACAGAAAGTCAAGGTTCATGTGTTGTTCTATCGCATCCGCAATACGGTTGATACCTTGTTCTTTCAATACTTCAAAATCTTGCTGTTTGACCTGAGTACCATTCACCCACTCAGTAATGAGGTTTAGCGCTTCCGCTTCGTCAAAAAATCCGTGCAAGCAGGTTCCCATAATTTGACC
>NZ_JAWOTK010000343.1:0-1156 GCF_033338855.1 Vibrio sp. Vb0937
AGGCCCTGTGGGGGGTCCAGCATTCAACACCGAATTTGGTCGTCCAAACCTATTAGGTTACTTCCGTACCTACGAAGAAAAAGTGACTTCTCACGCGGGTGAAGAAGTGCGTGGTTACCACAAGCCAATCATGATTGCTGGTGGTATGGGTAACATCCGTGACGAGCACGTACAGAAGAAAGAGATCCCAGTAGGTGCAAGCCTAATCGTACTTGGTGGCCCTGCAATGAACATCGGTCTTGGTGGCGGTGCGGCGTCTTCAATGGCATCTGGTCAGTCAGCAGAAGATCTGGACTTTGCTTCAGTACAGCGTGAAAACCCAGAGATGGAGCGTCGTTGTCAGGAAGTGATCGACCGCTGTTGGCAGCTAGGTGAAGCGAACCCAATCGCATTTATCCACGATGTGGGTGCAGGCGGTATCTCTAACGCACTTCCTGAGCTTTGTGACGACGGTGAGCGTGGCGGTAAGTTCCAGCTACGTGATGTACCAAATGATGAATTGAGCATGAGCCCGCTGGAAATCTGGTGTAACGAATCTCAGGAGCGTTATGTTCTTGCGGTAGCACCAGAAAACATGGAAGCGTTCGATGCGATTTGTAAGCGCGAGCGTGCACCTTATGCAGTTGTGGGTGTGGCAACAGAAGAGCGCCATCTAACGCTAGAAGACTCCCACTTCGACAACACGCCAATTGATATGCCAATGGATATCTTGCTTGGTAAAACACCGAAGATGCACCGTGAAGCAACGACATTGAAAGTAGATAGCCCAGCGATTGCACGTGACGGTATTGAAATCAACGAAGCGGCAGATCGCGTACTTCGTCTTCCTACGGTTGCTGAGAAAACATTCCTGATCACGATCGGTGACCGCTCAGTTACTGGTTTAGTTGCTCGTGACCAAATGGTTGGTCCTTGGCAGGTGCCTGTGGCGAACTGTGCAGTTACGGCGGCAAGTTACGACACATACCACGGTGAAGCGATGTCGATGGGTGAGCGTACTCCGGTTGCTCTATTAGACTTCGGCGCGTCTGCTCGTCTGGCGGTTGGTGAATCTCTGACTAACATCGCAGCGACAGATATCGGCGATATCAAACGCATTAAGCTGTCAGCGAACTGGATGTCTCCAGCGGGTCACCCAGGTGAAGATGCGGGTCTT
>NZ_JAWOTK010000344.1:0-1153 GCF_033338855.1 Vibrio sp. Vb0937
TGCGGCATCGGAAAATACATTCCAAAGCGCGATATTAGAAGCGTGGCTATTTTTAGCAGACAGTCCAGATAAGAAAGTTCTGCTGGTCGACTTTGATGAACCTTTACCTGAATCCTACGCCGAATTTGAACAGCAGCAATATCCGGGCTTTGGCTTAGGTTTGGTGCTATCAAACGGTGATGATTTTACGTTGCGCAGCAGCCACAGCGTAGAAACACAAGGCCACCTTTTGCCACAAGGCTTAGCGTTTTTGCAGCACTACTTGTCAGACAAAACTCAGTGGACCATCCATGCCCCACAGCAATCTTGGGAATGGCGCAAACAATGAATCGCTTAAATCAGTATTGGCGCGTGCTCGCCACGGGTTTCTGTTTTTCGGTATTTGGTTTGGGTGGTTTAGCGCTGAGCTTTATCGTGATTCCAACTATTCGTATTTTTGTCTCTGACCAAACTGAACGTGAATATAAAGTTCAAGGCGCGATTCAATATTCTTTCAACACATTCTGTAAATTAATGAAGTTCAGCGGGGCGATTGATTATGAAATTATTGGCGCAGACCTTCTTCAACAAGACCGAAATTGTTTAATTGTTGCCAATCATCCGAGTTTAATTGATTACGTTTTAATCGCCTCACAATTAAATCGCTGTGATTGTTTAGTAAAGTCCGCAATTTGGTCGAATCCTTTTATGAAGCATATTGTAAAAGCGGCCGGATATATTCCAAACGAAGCGCCAGATGATTTATTAGCACTTTGTGAAGAACGATTTAATAAAGGCAACGTGTTGCTTATATTTCCTGAAGGCACAAGAACAACACCAGGCATAAAACCTAAGTTGCAACGTGGCGCGGCGCAAATTGCAGTAAGAACAGAACGAGATTTAAGAGTCGTACATATTACGGTGACACCGAGCTTTCTCACAAAAGAGAAAAAATGGTATCAGGTGCCAACAACAAAGCCCTTTTTCAAAATTGAAGTTAAGGATAAAGTTGAGATTGAGCCCTTTATAAAGCAAACTACGTCACCAACGATAGCGGCTCGACGCTTACAACAGCACTTAGCTGACAACATTTTTCCAGAAAACTTTTATTGATAAGCAGGTCCCAGTGGAACAGTTACACAACGATATTAAGCAACTTATTATTAATGCTTTG
>NZ_JAWOTK010000345.1:0-1152 GCF_033338855.1 Vibrio sp. Vb0937
ATTTTCAAAAAATGAAGACAGGAAAATTCGATGATTTACAGTATGACAGCGTATGCACGCAAAGAAGTAAAAGGCGACTGGGGCTCAGCGGTATGGGAAATCCGCAGTGTAAACCAGCGTTACCTAGAAACCTATTTCCGCATGCCAGAACAATTCCGAGCTTTGGAACCAGTTCTACGCGAGCGTTTTCGTAAACGTCTAGCGCGAGGAAAAGTGGAATGTAGCCTTCGTTTCGAAGCGAACCCTGCAGCAAAAGCCGATCTTAGCATCAACGAAGCGTTGGCAACCCAAGTGATTAAAGCTGCTGAACAAGTTATGCACATGACTGGTGAGCTTAGCCGCATCAATCCATTTCAAGTCATGCAATGGCCTGGTGTGATGGAAACTCCTGAGCAAAACATGGATGAGGTCAACAAAGAGCTGCTTGCTGCATTTGATGAAGCAATTAGTGAATTTATTGAAGCGCGTGGCCGTGAAGGCGACAACATGAAAGCGCTGATCGAACAACGCCTAGACGCGATTACCGCAGAAGTGGTGAAAGTTCGTGCTCGCATGCCTGAAATCCTAGAATGGCAACGTGAGCGTCTATTCTCAAAATTTGAAGATGCGAAAATTGAACTGGATGCTTCTCGTGTAGAACAAGAGCTTATCTTGCTAGCGCAAAAGTCAGACGTTGCAGAAGAGCTAGATCGTCTGGATTCTCACGTGAAAGAAACGACCAACATCCTGAAAAAAGGTGGCGCAGTCGGTCGTCGTCTGGATTTCATGATGCAAGAATTCAACCGTGAGTCAAACACGCTCGCTTCTAAATCGATCAGCACCGACATCACTGCGTCGGGCGTTGAACTGAAAGTTCTGATCGAGCAAATGCGCGAACAGATCCAAAACATCGAATAATCTAAAAACATTTAGATTACATATTGAAAGCCCCGCTTAATGCGGGGCTTTATTTTATTCGTCTTTTTCCAAGGTTCGGTTGTCAACATACGGCCAATAGTGGTGTCCAACGCGAATCACCAAGGTCGCTGCCGCCAAGATAAACGCCGCTATAGAAAGCCAAACCACCAAAGTGGCATCCAACTCTTTCATACCTAAGGTGATGTAGCGAGCAATGGCCATCATCGCGATATAGATAGGATAGCGAACGGGGAT
>NZ_JAWOTK010000346.1:0-1151 GCF_033338855.1 Vibrio sp. Vb0937
CTTAACATCAACACGCTCGACCCAACTTTTAGGTGATGCAGCCCAATGCAATTGCGGAAGGTGTGTTTGGTTATCTCGGCTTAAACTTGGCGAGATAAACCAGTACTGAACATCTCGGCCTTTTTGGCTTTGCGACACCTGTTTATTAATCCATTGGTTCAAGCGCTTAGATATGATGCGGCTACCAAACTGGAGCACCAAATCACATTCGTCGAGTTGGCTGGCCAACTTAGGCTGTTGTAACCACAAATCATAATGTGACCAACCGGAGCTAACTCCACTTTGCGGATCCGCCAATACAGGCCACCCCATTTGCTGTGCAAACGCTTTTGCCGCTTGCGCGTGATCAGCAGGTAAGCTGCCAATAACAACCACTCCTTTTCTATCAGCACAAAATGGAATGTCACGAAATGATGGACTGACGAATCGTTGAGTATATGTTTGACCGCCTTTGCGCCACGCTTCGACACTGTTCAGGTAGCTTTGGTAAGCGCTTTTTTCCCCGTCAGAATACAGCGGCTCAGGAAAGGCGCAGTTAATGTGAACCGCGCTGCCATGTAACTGCTGGTTAAACATCACCTCATCAACCGAAGTGAGTAACCAGTTGAGCGGCGTATTTAAACTCGGACTTGGCAAGTTCAAATTTGCCGATACATGCTGCGAAAAAATCCCAAGCTGATTAATTGCTTGGTTTGCGCCACAACCGACGAGTTCAACAGGGCGATCAGCGGTAAGCAAAACCAGTTTTTCGCCCGTTAATTTAGCTTCTGCTACCGCAGGCAACAAGTTTGCGACCGCAGTGCCAGAAGTCACGATAACGGCTACCGGCTCTTGGCTCGCTTTCGCCAAACCAAGCGCCATAAAACCTAATCCACGCTCATCAAAATGAGTATGAATGGAAAAATTTGGCCGTTCCACCGCTTCTAAAGTCAAAGGAGTCGAACGCGATCCCGGCGCGATACAAACATGCTTCACACCAAATCGGTGAAGCTCAGTCAAAATGGTCTCTGACCAAATTCGATTGAGAACCGCTTGATCGTAACTCATGATGCCACTCCAAGCGGCGGATGATCGGAAATCAACGTTAACAGCGTCGACATCTTTTTATCTAACTCAGCCCACTCGTGTTCAGCAACAGATCCAGGAACAAT
>NZ_JAWOTK010000347.1:0-1148 GCF_033338855.1 Vibrio sp. Vb0937
ACTGGTACCGTTTTAGTCACGATGGCGTTCGTATCGACACAGAAGATCAAACCGAAGACTGCATCGGCGGTTATTTCTTGCGATTGCTTACAGATAAAGAGCCATCAGTGCTACACAAGCAAGTGATGCACTGTTCATTAATTCTTTACGCAGAGCATGAGTTTAACGCCTCAACATTCGCAGCACGCGTTTGTGCATCAACATTGTCCGACATTCACTCTTGCATTACAGCTGCAATCGGTACGCTTCGTGGCCCTCTTCACGGCGGCGCAAACGAAGCAGCGATGGAGATGATTGAAGACTGGCAGACGCCGGATGAAGCCGAAGCCAACATCATGAAAATGCTGGCGAATAAAGACAAGATCATGGGATTTGGTCATGCGATTTATCGAGAAAGCGACCCTCGCAACGCACTGATCAAACGTTGGTCTGAAGAATTGTCGAAGCATGTGGGTGACACGCATTTATACGCAGTATCTGAGCGTGTTGAATCGGTGATGAAGCGTGAGAAAGGCTTGTTCTGTAATGCGGACTTCTTCCATGCATCGGCGTACCACTTTATGGACATTCCGACCAAACTGTTCACACCGATTTTCGTGATGAGCCGTTTAACTGGTTGGGCTGCACACGTGTATGAACAACGCGCAAATAACCGCATTATTCGTCCAAGCGCAGATTACACCGGTCCAGATCATCAAGAGTGGGTGCCTATTGAGAATCGCTAGCGCGAAAGCCAGTCAAAGTCATTACATGCTTTGATTGGTTTATCTCCTCCTTCTTCTGTTTTCACTCTCTCTTGGCAGAAGAAGGAGGACTTCTCGTCACAAACATTACTAGAGCGACTACATCTCAAAAAGTTCTCCAATCAAGTTCTCCAAACTGCTTTGCTAGAGTAGCGTTTCTAGAGAGATGGGGAGAAGGCCAAGATGTACAGATTGAATGGAAGCAAACCATGAGCACAACTATTAATACCCAATTCCGTAAGTCGCTTCCGGGGACTCAACTTGATTACTTTGATGCCCGCGAAGCCGTAAACTCTATCTCTCCTGGAGCCTATGAAACGCTCCCTTACACCTCACGCGTTCTTGCCGAACAGCTCGTACGCCGCTGCGATCCAAGCGTATTAACCGACAGCCTAAAACAGCTTA
>NZ_JAWOTK010000348.1:0-1148 GCF_033338855.1 Vibrio sp. Vb0937
TGTGGCTTCGATGAATCCATGCTCTTTAAACACTTAGCCCGCTGCGCACTGACACTGGTGTGTATTCTGGTTATGTCATCCATTCCAGCAGCCAGTTATCAACGCTCGGCACCATACTTGTATTTTGTCGCAGTGTCGTTACTGCTGGCCGTCGCGCTGTTTGGTGACAGCACTAACGGTTCACAACGATGGCTAGATATCGGCTTTTTTCGTTTTCAACCTTCGGAATTAATTAAGTTGTCGATTCCGATCATGATCGCTTGGATGCTGCATCTGGAAGGCGGCAGACCTGACTTTCGTAAAATCGCGCTTTGTTTGATGATTACCTTGGTTCCCGCAGGGTTGATCGCTCTGCAACCCGATCTGGATGGTGCGATCTTTACCGTGATCTACGCACTACTCGTGTTATTTTTCGCGGGTATGAGCTGGAAAATCATTGGCGGATTTGTGGTGAGCGTTCTAACGCTCGCCCCGATTCTGTGGTTTTTCGTGATGGAAGCCTACCAAAAAAGCCGTGTGACTCAGTTCTTACACCCAGAGTCTGACCCACTTGGCTCTGGTTACCAAATCATTCAGTCGCTGATTGCGATTGGCTCGGGCGGTATGAAAGGCAAAGGTTGGATGAATGCCACACAAGGAACACTGGGCTTGATTCCAGAAAGTCATACCGACTTTAGCTTTTCAACCTATGCGGAGGAATGGGGGTTCATTGGCTGTGTGGTATTGCTGACGCTATACCTATTTATTACAGCACGGGTGATGTTGCTAGCATGCCAATCTGAGCACTTTTTTAGTCGCTTAGTCAGTGGCACCTTGGCGATGAGCTTCTTCCTCTACGCCTTTATTAATACTGGAATGGTGAGTGGATTGTTGCCAGTAATGGGAAGCCCGCTCCCATTCTTTAGTTACGGCGGAACTGCCATGCTGACACAGGGCATCTGCTTTGGCGTAATCATGTCTCTGTGTTACTCCAAATACCGTAATACTTAGCGCTACTCGCAATATTTAGCACGATCAAAAAAGGCTTCCCTCGGGAAGCCTTTTTTACAACAACGAAAGCTAAAAATTATAGCTCAGCGTTGTGGTATACCTGCTGAACGTCGTCACAGTCATCTAGAAGGTCTAGGAACTTCTGGAATTTCTCTGCG
>NZ_JAWOTK010000349.1:0-1147 GCF_033338855.1 Vibrio sp. Vb0937
AATTTGATATTTTGAATGAGAGAAGTCTTTCGCAAGACCAAGAAAAGCCGTCAGACCCGCGTTCAAATATGGCGTTTCTGATAAAGCGCGGTTCCAATGAGGAGCCAACGTTTCGAACCAACCGATATCGAGCTCGTCAAGCTCTGATTTTGAATCATGAACTCGCAGTGCATTGCGATTTAACAGGCTAGCAAACGAATGAAATGGTGGTGCTAGTGGCGTTTCGGAAACTTGTGCGTCTTCATCATAAAACGCAATGCCGACGCTGTAGTGGTGAATAGTTTCAGGCGACGTTGATTCTTGGCCGACAGAAACCGCCAATAAGCTCAGAAATAGCCCGAAAAAGCTAATAAGAAGAGCACGCACAACGTTCACCTACATCACAGTAATACGTACTTTTAACTCTGAGGGCGAGAATTTGCAATCGAAATTCTCGCCTCGTGGTTTTAGCCACTCAGTTTGATATAACGGAGGACTTAATTCTTACCGTATGGGTAGTTTTCGAACATTTTCGCCACTTCTTCTGTGATCAAATTTTCCCTTTTCTCAGTACTCATTGATTCGGTTAACTTGCGGCTTGAAACGCCTTTCCACACAACTTGGTTCGCCTTACTATCCACCAGCTCTACCACTAACTTCCCGTATTTGCGTTCTTTATATCGTTCAGGGCTTGATGTAATCACACCAAAGCTGTTCCATCCATAACCGACGCTAAAAGAAGAACCAGACGATACCAACTCCGACTCCTCAACGATATCGTGATGAACGTATAAATCACCACCACTTGCAACTCGAGAAAGCCCCTTCGATTCCAGTTGAGCAGCCAAACCTTGTTCTATACGGCGTCCATCGATACTTGCTGGAGCATCATTTTGAGTACCAAAATCAAACGTTTTGTAAGAAGCGAAGTCCGCTTGTTTATCCACGTCTGTTGTTACTGTCGTACAAGCGGCCATCAAAAGCGCCATTGCCCCAATTGTTACTGTTTTCCACATACGCGCTCTCCTCGTTTTTTTACTTATACGACTGACAATAAAGTTGTGTCATTTCAATATTGAGTCTTGACTATGAATGATAAGTGTTCAATGTCAGGTGATGATTAAACCATCAAATGGATTGACGATTAATGAGCCAGCTCTGTCACATA
>NZ_JAWOTK010000350.1:0-1146 GCF_033338855.1 Vibrio sp. Vb0937
CCTGCTCCAACAGATTTGAGGAAAGATTCCATCCCAAGCTCTAAACGTGCCTCTTGCGCCATCAGCTTTTTCAAATCAGAGTCGTTGAACAAGTCTGGAGACATCTCATACATGCATGCGTATTCATCTAGCTGGTGATTTACATCCGCATCTGATATCGAGTTGACTACGTCACTGAGCTCACCAAGACCGTACGCATTCACTTCATATCCAAACTGGATTTGCGCAGAGACTTTGTTGCCTTCCGTGACCGCGACTTGGCGCATGTTGTCGCCAAAGCGGGCGACTTTCAGGTGCTGACCTGCATTCACACCAATAGCGGCGCGACACCAATCGTCGATATCTCTATGCACTTGCGGTTCTTGCCAGTGTCCGACTACGACTTTACGTTCAATATTCAGACGGGTGCCAATGAAGCCAAACTCTCGGCAACCGTGCGCACTTTGGTTGAGGTTCATGAAATCCATGTCGATTTCATCCCATGGTAGCGCCGCGTTGAACTGGGTGTGAAGGTGTAAAAATGGCTTATTTAGCTGGGTTAGGCCGGCAATCCACATCTTGGCTGGAGAGAAAGTGTGCATCCACAGCATCAAGCCGATACAGTCAGGATCGTTATTGGCTGCGCGGCATACTGCGAGAATTTCATCCGGTGTTTTTACCGTGCCTTTGTTAGCAATAGAAACTGAAATGTCATCAGACGAATTTAATCCTGCAATGATTTCTTCGCTGTTTTGCGCAACGCTTTCCAATACTTGTGGGCCGTAAAGATGCTGAGAGCCAGTTACAAACCATATTTGTTTGTCGTTGAAAATCTTCATCATGTTTCCTTATTTTTTGCTTTGACCGTAGTAGGCGTTCGCGCCGTGCTTACGTAAATAATGTTTGTCGAGAAGCGAAGGGTTAAGAGTGTCTACCTCGGCATTGATTTGCAGTGTTTGCAAAGCCATGCCTGCGACCACTTCAACCACTACGGCGTTGTGAACCGCTTGAGCAGGGCTTTTACCCCAAGTAAAAGGTGCGTGTTCTTTGACCAAAATGCCGGGTGACGCCATAACGTTTGAATCACCGATGGTTTCGACGATGACTTTGCCAGTGTTGAGCTCGTAGTTGTGCGCGATCTCTTCGTCGCTCAAGGCGCGAGTGCAC
>NZ_JAWOTK010000351.1:0-1145 GCF_033338855.1 Vibrio sp. Vb0937
GAAGTTATGCGCACGCTACTGAACAAAACAGATATCAGTGGTGAAATTGTCATTGGTGAAGGTGAAATCGATGATGCTCCAATGCTATACATCGGTGAGAAAGTTGGTCTAGGTGGCGATGAAGTGGATATCGCTGTTGACCCTATTGAAGGCACTCGCATGACCGCAATGGGTCAATCGAACGCATTGGCAGTGCTTGCCGCGGGTGAAAAAGGCAGCTTTTTAAAAGCACCTGACATGTACATGGAAAAACTGGTTGTTGGCCCAGGTGCGAAAGGCGTGATCGATCTAGAAAAGCCGTTGCAAGAAAACCTAGAAAACGTTGCTAGCGCGCTGAATAAAACGCTGGACACTCTGGTTGTCATCACTCTAGCAAAACCTCGCCACGATGATGTGATAGCTGAAATGCAGGCGATGGGTGTGCGTGTCTTCGCGGTGCCAGATGGCGACGTTGCAGCTTCCATCCTAACGTGTATGCCAGATAGTGAAGTGGACCTCATGTACTGCATTGGCGGTGCACCAGAGGGGGTGGTATCCGCAGCGGTGATTCGCGCACTTGATGGTGACATGCATGGCCGCCTTCTACCTCGCCACGAAGTGAAAGGCGACACAGAAGAAAACCGTATTTACGGTGCGGCTGAACTACAACGTTGTGAAGAAATGGGCGTAAAAGCCAACGTCGTCCTAAAAATGGAAGACATGGCGCGCAGCGACAACGTCGTCTTCTCAGCAACAGGCATTACAAAAGGTGACTTGCTAGAGGGGATTTCTCGCCAAGGTAATATTGCGACAACAGAGACGCTACTCGTGCGAGGCCGTTGCCGTACCATTCGCCGCATCAAGTCGACCCATTACTTAGAGCGTAAAGATCCAGAAGTTCGCGATATCATTCTGTAATTTTTGGGTTCAGCATCGCAAAGGGTTGGCAAAGTGCCGGCCCTTTTTGTTTTTGGCTCACCAAATCCCCACTCAAGTTAAGTCAACACTTTTCTTTACTAAGCCTATCGCGCATAATGTGTACGGAAATACAAATGGTGGGAATATGAAGACCGTAGATAGGATATTGCAAATCGTTAAGCGTGACGGGTCTGTCACTGCAAAACAACTCTCTTCTGAGCTTGGGATGACAACCATGGGTGCTCGCC
>NZ_JAWOTK010000352.1:0-1144 GCF_033338855.1 Vibrio sp. Vb0937
AATGACAAATACGAAGACAGCGAAAAAGCCGCTCAAGATGTGCGTGACCGTATTGCTGCAATCGAAGATGTCTCTGATGCACTGTTTGAAGAATGGCAAGGCGAGTTGGACTTGTACACCAGTGCGAAACTGCGCCGCTCAAGCGAACAAAAACTGCGTGAAACCAAAGCCTCTTACAAAACCATGCTCAGCGCAATGAAACGCGCAGAGAAAAAGATGACGCCAGTACTGAACACACTGCGTGATAACACGCTGTATCTAAAACACAACCTCAACGCGAGTGCGATTGGTTCTTTGCAAGGCGAGTTCTCTAGCTTAGAGAAAGACATTCAATTTGCCATCAAACAAATGAACGAAGCGATCGCTGAATCGGATAAGTTCCTGCAAAAGCTTAATCAAAAGTAAATCATTCAGGCCTCCTCCTCGCGAGGAGGTTTTAGTCTGCTACCTCGCCGACTAAGCCTATTACTCTTCGAACAAAGCCCACGCGCTCTTCGACACTGCCCCATGGCACTTCCACCACTTGATATCCGAGCTCAACATAAGTATTGATTAGGGTTTGATGGATTTTCAGCGCTTCTTCAAAGCTGTGCGGACGCACTTCATCTTGTACGTAAATAGACGCTTCAGGTCGACAAGTAAGCACCTGACTATGGTACCCAGCACTTTCAGTTAAGAAAGCTTGGTCAACGTGACAACCACCGACTTGCAGATAAGCAACAATATCTGGAATCGCGCGATCAACAAAAGCCACGTTAGTATTCAACGCTTCACGCTTTTGCTCACTCATTAGGTTAAGACACAATTTGGCAAACTCAGGCAGATTGGTCCACGGCAAAATGCCATTGTCCAACGCACTTTGCTGCTCTATCAACGAGCGTGAGCCTTCAGCAAACGTGGCGTAGCCTTGTTTGCCTAACGCGTTGAGTAACGTTGTTTTGCCCGCTCCTGGACCACCGGTAATCACAATCGGCTTCATGTTATCTCCCTAAAAACAACAAGCCCCGAGCTTAACTCGGGGCTTGTATTTAAGCTAATCCGCTACAGCAAATTATTTTGCTGAACGTGAAGCACGCTTACGGTCGCTTTCCGTTAGGAACTTCTTACGGATACGGATGCTTTCAGGCGTTACTTCTACTAGCTC
>NZ_JAWOTK010000353.1:0-1143 GCF_033338855.1 Vibrio sp. Vb0937
TTCAGCGCAATCAGACTTACACCAGCCCACATTAAGCGACGATTGGTTTTCTCAGCCGTCACGTCCAATACGTTGATCAGCGTGTAACCAAACATCAGGCCCGAAGTCACAACCGTGAACCAAAACGCAACCGTTGTCATTGGTGAGTACCATGCTGGTACCGTTTCGATTTGGTAAACATTTACCATCGCGAACATGAAAATCACGCCGACCGCGATAGACAACCAGTTCACGATTTTTCGAACGCCTTCGCTGCCGATTTTTAGAATCGTCAGCAACCAGTACAAACCCGCTAGAGACAGAAAGCTTGCACCCGTTAAGATCTCGTTAGATAGCGCCGCACTACCAACACGGTTTAATGCGTTGAAGGCACGAAGT
The DNA here is from genome assembly GCF_033338855.1 of Vibrio sp. Vb0937. Taxonomy (NCBI): domain Bacteria; kingdom Pseudomonadati; phylum Pseudomonadota; class Gammaproteobacteria; order Vibrionales; family Vibrionaceae; genus Vibrio; species Vibrio sp. Vb0937. The sequence goes on from NZ_JAWOTK010000353.1 coordinate 379, forward strand.
GGGCTACCCAAGTGCGTGGTTGAGAACAAGAAACCCAATCCCATTACAACCAAAATAGCGAAACGAGCGATGTTCATACGAGGTTCTGTCACGCGTGGTGGCTTACCGAATTTCTCGAACGCATTAACCGTTAAGTGCGCGCCAACCGCAGTTTGAGCAAGAACCGTAAAGGCAACTAATGGTGCTTCGTATAACATTATTTCACCTCTCTTGGATTCTGTAGGAAACCCGTGCGGTCATTGGTTGGTCGACCATTTGGATTTAGCCTCACGATCAGGTTCGGGCTGGTAATGCGTGAATCTGGCAGTGGTGCCACATCCGCGTTTGAACCGTATTTCGCGCGTAGTTCATCAATTGGACCAAACTCAATCGCACGTAGTGGACAGCTATCAACACACACTGGCATTAAGCCTTCTGCGACACGTTCATAACAGCCATCACACTTAGTCATGTGACCTTTTTCTTCGCTGTATTGAGGTGCGCCATAAGGACACGCCATGTGACAAGATTTACAGCCGATACACACGCTTTCATCGACAACGACAAAGCCGTCTTCTTCACGCTTGTGCATTGCACCAGATGGACAAACCTTGGTACACGCAGGGTTAGTACAGTGGTTACAAGAGATCGATAGGTAGTACGCAAACACATTTTGACGGAACGCGCCGTTTTCTTCTGTCCAGTTGCCGCCTACATATTCGTAAACACGACGGAAGTTACGGTCGATACCCAGATCTTTGTTGTCTTTACAAGAGAGCTGACATG
>NZ_JAWOTK010000354.1:0-1138 GCF_033338855.1 Vibrio sp. Vb0937
CAGAGTTCACTTCATGCAAACATTCTTGCGCGGAGTGCATGTTGTTTTCAGAGATAACGTTCAGCTCAGTGATTGAGTCGCTAACTTGGTTCATCACAATGCCTTGCTCTTCAATCGCAGAAGCAATGCGCTCTGAGTTGCCTTGAATCGCGTGCATGTCCGTGATGATTTGCTGGAGGCTTGCGTCTAATTGTTCAGATGCACTCAGGGTTTGCTGACCTTGTTCGTTACATTGATCAATATCGGAAACCACCATCGACATCTGCGCTTGGATGTCCATCACCACTCGCGTGATCTCTTCCGTTGATTGATGTGTACGGCTCGCAAGAGCGCGAACTTCATCTGCAACCACGGCAAATCCACGTCCTTGCTCACCCGCACGAGCCGCTTCGATAGCCGCGTTAAGTGCAAGCAAGTTCGTTTGTTCAGCAATGTCTTGAATGATGTTCACCGCACCGCCAATTTTATCGACGTGTTGGTTCAATGAGCCGATAGACTGTTGGCTGTTCGATAGGATACCCGTCAGTTGACCAACATTCGTCACGGTCATTTCTACGACAGAGCGACCTTGTTCGGCGTTAGTCGCGGCTTGGTGAACACCTTCAACCGCAACCGATGTGCTTTCAGAAATTTCACCGATAGTGGCAACCATCTGCTGCACGGCCGTCGCCATAGAAGCGGTGTGATCAGTCTGTGCGTGGAACTGTTCCATAACACCTTCAAGCTCACGATGCATGTTGTCCGTGCTCGCTGTTAACTGCATCGATTTTTCTTGTGTGTTGTGGATCAAACGCTCTAGCTTTTCGAGCAGATCGTTGAGATGGTGGCTGATATCAAACAGTTCATCCTTACCTGCAAGATCAGAGCGTAAGCCCATGTTATTGCTTTCGCTGATGTTCTTAATCGTTGCTAGTAAGCTACCAACACGAACGTTGATAGAGCGAGAAATTTGCCAAATCAGCGCAAAAATCACTACTAAGATGAACGCAGTAATAGCTTGCTTGATGCTTGCCATTTTTTCATCGCGTTGGGTTGCGGCAGAATCAATCGATGATGAGAAAGCTTCAAACTGCTCTTCCACGGCGTGAGATAGCGCGCGAGTTTCGCCCAGTAAACCTTTGTTGTACGCCACACCAAT
>NZ_JAWOTK010000355.1:0-1135 GCF_033338855.1 Vibrio sp. Vb0937
TCGTTTAGATGCAGAAGTGCATGTTGTTAACCGTCAGATTGTGGCATCCGGACACCATTCTGATGTTCTGAGCCCTGATCGTATTGAAACATTATTCAAACACTACACAACCAAAGCGGAGGCGGCGTAATGGAATGGTTACGAGCACTGGCAGCGAGTGGTGTTGAATCTGGTTGGTTAAGTGACACCTTTGCTTACGCTTTCATGGTGAACGCGATGGTCGCTGCGCTGATTTTGGGGCCGCTACTCGGCGGGCTGGGCACATTAGTGATTGCTAAGCGTTTGGCGTTTTTCTCCGAAGCAGTTGGCCACGCAGCACTGACGGGTATCGCTATTGGTGTTTTACTTGGTGAACCGCCAGAAAACCCAATCATAGGGTTGTTTAGCTTCTGCATGATCTTTGCGTTGCTGCTGCACTTCGTGAGAAATCGCACCAATGTACCTGATGACACATGGGGGGGGGTGTTTCTTGCGCTAGCTCTGGCAGTAGGGGCAGCGTGGCTGATGTACGTCGCGCGTAAGATCAACATACACATGCTAGAAAACGTACTGTTCGGTTCGATTTTGACGGTGACCGATAGAGACATCACGTTGCTTGCATTGAGCTGCTTGATCATCCTGCTGCTGCTGATTCCGACATTTAATCGCATTTTGCTCACGTGTATCAGCCCAGATATTGCTCGCGTGCGTGGCTTCAATACCAGCTTTTACGATTACCTATTCGTCATGATGATCACTTTAGTGACGATCGCCGCAGTGAAGATCATTGGTGCCGTGTTAGTGGGTGCGCTGTTATTGATCCCTGGTGCGACAGCTCGGTTGCTCACCAAGCGAATGGGAAGCTTTGTATTGCTTTCTTCTCTGCTTGCGACGGTTGCTTGCTTGGTTGGCACCATATTGCCAATGGAGCTCGACTTACCGGTGCCATCGGGCGCGTCGATCATCATTGTTTCCGCTGCTTTCTTCTTAACTGCAACGGTTTATCGAATTATTCGTAAGGTGTGAGCACGCTTTTACATACCCAACTTAAGTATCTCGACATGAAAATGAAAACTCTTACTTTAGGTTTAGGATTGATGGCGATGAGTACATTGTCATCATTGGCGATCGCCAAAGATATTTTAACCAGCACTCC
>NZ_JAWOTK010000356.1:0-1135 GCF_033338855.1 Vibrio sp. Vb0937
TTTTATCTGCGTCTTACTTTTCGCATCGACTATTCTGTGCGTTCCCCAATACATCTCACGCAATCATCGCTACCACACGACGCTCTAAACGTTCAATCCAAACGGTTATTGGTCGATATGTGACTTTTCCCTTGCAAACCCTATGTCGTCCATGTTTTAAATAATCCAAATTGTAATATTTAAGACAGGGAATTTTTATGTCAGAGGGCAAAAAGACCAAACTCATTACCGCAGGCCGCGATAAGAAGTGGACCAACGGCGTGGTAAACCCACCAGTACAACGCGCTTCTACTGTCGTGTTTAATACTGTTGCAGAGAAAAACCAAGCCGCAATAAACCGCGCAAACAAAACGCTGTTTTACGGACGTCGTGGCACTAACACTCACTTTGCTTTTCAAGATGCAATGGTCGAGATCGAAGGCGGTGCGGGTTGTGCTCTTTACCCTTGCGGAACGGCAGCTATTTCTAACGCGATCCTTTCTTTCGTTGAAGCTGGCGACCATATTTTGATGGTTGATACGTGTTACGAACCAACACGTGATTTCTGCAACGTGATCATGAAAAAGATGGGCGTAGAAACCACTTACTACGATCCGATGATCGGCGAAAACATTCGTGATTTGATTCAACCAAACACCAAAATACTGTTTCTTGAATCGCCGGGGTCAATCACGATGGAAGTTCAAGACGTTCCAACCATGGCGCGCATCGCTCACGAGCACGATATCATTGTGATGCTCGATAACACGTGGGGCGCAGGCGTGAACTTCTCACCTTTCGAGCATGGCGTGGACATTTCTATTCAAGCGGCGACAAAGTACATCGTTGGACACTCTGACGTCATGCTCGGCACCGCAGTGGCGTCTGAGAAATACTGGGATCAGCTTCGCGAACAAAGCTACCTGATGGGTCAATGCGTTTCTCCTGATGACGCTTACCTTGGCCTACGAGGTATTCGCACTTTGGATGTTCGCTTACGCCAGCACGCTGAAAACAGTTTGAAAGTCGCACAGTGGTTGGCAAGCCGCCCTGAAGTCGATCACGTTCGTCACCCTGCTCTAGAAAGCTGCCCTGGTCATGAGTTCTTTAAACGCGACTTTACTGGCGGTAATGGCTTGTTCTCATTCGTATTGAA
>NZ_JAWOTK010000357.1:0-1134 GCF_033338855.1 Vibrio sp. Vb0937
GATCTGTACTAAGTCACCAACTTTTACTGTGTCGTTATCTGCGGCATGCAGAGGGGTTACCCAAGCGAGCACGCACAACGTGAACAAGGCAAAAAACGTTTTGAAAATGCTCATAACGCGCCTCCTATCGAACCGCTTGCGCTCGTTGGCATGTTGCCTTTGTTAGGTAAATTGTGATTACTTGGCGCATTGCTATCAGAGTTTGCGCTGAGAACTTCGATGCTCACACGACGGTTGGTTAGGCGCACGGCTGGCGTTTGTCCCTCATACAAAGGCAATGTGTCGCCAACAGATTTGGTTTGTACACGGTCTGACGTTACACCGAACACACTTAAGTATCGTTTAACTTGCTCGGCTCGTTCCTGTGCTAGTTTTTTATTGTGCTCAGGCGTACCCGTGACGTCCGCATGGCCAGTGACAACCAGAGACAGAGCAGGGTGGTCGCGCAGAATATAAGCGGCTTCTGCCAAATGTCCCATGTACTTCGGATTGATCTCCGCAGAATCAATGGCAAACTGATTGTCGACGTTGAGCAGCGCATAAATATCGGCGACGATGTTTAAGTCATTCCTTAGTGCATCGATGTCGTCCGGCGGCGTGCAAGTGGTTTGCGTAAGTACGTAGTCGAGTTGCTGCTCAAGCTGGTTTAATCGACGACGCTGGATGACCAGGTCATTGGCGGCATCAAGCAGTAAACCGCCTTCTAGTTCACGAGCAATGCGATTTTGCTTCTCGAGTGCTTGCACCACTGCAGCAGGGAAGCACCAACGAGCGCCTTCTTGAATCAAAGCGTCGAGATGAAGCTTGGTCAACTGCCAATCGAATCGCAATCCATGCTCTGGGCCCAATGGTTCATCTGGCATCACAGGCGAGAACTGATAGTTCTCAATCGAAATATCTTGATAGCTTTCCGCCAATCCACCCTGACCATGATCGGGATAATCAAATGACGAACAACCAAACATGCCGACAACGAGACCGCTAACTACACTTCGTCGTATTAGATTTACCATGCCAACCTCCGTTTAAACCGGTATTTTTAGTGTCCTTTTGAATTGACGGGAATGGCATGGTTGATACGAAGCAAGCTCATGATTTCTAATGGCTGACCTGATACGTTTTCAATACTCATGC
>NZ_JAWOTK010000358.1:0-1133 GCF_033338855.1 Vibrio sp. Vb0937
TGTGACGTAGACTAATTTATTTTGTTTGTCCTCTTCCCCTACCACCCCATATCATCCCCACCATAAACGCTCTTTGATATTTTTATTTGTAGTTCTGCCACCGACGTAAAAGTACGCCTTTTCATCCCACAATTTTGCTTTTACAACCGACCAGAACGTTCTGAGTCATTCAATGACTCAGCATCTATTCATGCAGGAATATATCGTGGATAAATATCAAGCGGCTTACGCAAAGCGTCTCTCAAAACTAAAAAGTGATAACAGTTCACCTAAGGCAATAGCTCGCCTTTGCGCTTGGGATTCGTTTTTTAACCAAGAGTTTGAACTTCAAGATCTTGAATATCAGATGGCCGATGCTGCGCGTCAGCGTTACGAGCAATCCAATGTAAAAAACGACATTTCGTTTAAAGCCTTCAAACGCGCCTTCTACAACGAATCCATCGAGATCTATAACTTGACCGATGGCGCAGCCATTCAAAAAGTCTTTACGCCATTAATTATGCTTGCCACCGCTTGGATTGTGTTTGTGTGCTCTGTATCGAACTAAGCACGCAAATACACTCCAAGAGGGATGAGAATCATCATGCCTAAGATAACGTTACTTCTGCTGGCCACTACAATTGGTATTGGCACTACCGGCGCTGCATTTTGTGTTGGTGTGACTTACGCATTTACTCAGTTACCGTTAGAAAGCTGGTTTCTAAACCCATAAATACAAAAAAGCAGAACTCGATGTGAGTTCTGCTTTTCATTGTTTATTTGGCCGTAACTCGGATGAAACCTAGAATTCCCGGTTCATTTTTTCCAAACACGATAGAAAGGTTGATTGCTGCTCTGGCTCAATATGACGAGTAAGATCACGCACAAGATCAAGGTGCAACTGGTTATGATGACGATGAATTTTCTCACCTTCTGGTGTGAGCCTCACAACGATAGCACGGCGATCTTCCGGATGAGGGCAACGTTCTATCAAGTTCGCATTCACTAACTTTTCGATTTGTACCGTTAACGTTCCGGTCGTGATGCCTAACTTTTCCGCCAGTTCTTTCATGCGCAGCGCACCATGGCCGCCCAGCACTTCAATAGTATGGACTTGGGCCAAAGAGTAGCCGGTTTCTTTTACGACTGACTGT
>NZ_JAWOTK010000359.1:0-1133 GCF_033338855.1 Vibrio sp. Vb0937
CGACCAAGCTTAAGAGTGATTAAGTAAATAAAAAGCAGCGTTAACGCTGCTTTTTTTATACTTCGGTTTCAAGTTTTTCAATATCGTTTAGTCACTGAGGGTAAACGTTTCGACATCTGGATCACTATCATCTTGTGTCTGTGTCTGTGTTGTCACACCGTCGCTAGGTAAATCGACTTTAACTGGTTCTGCGTCTCCGTATTGGAACCCTTTGATCACCTGTTTTACGCCAGAGATATTGCGCGAAATCTCCGTCGCGCGTTCACCTTGCTGAGCGGTTACATAGCCAAACAAAAATACGTCACCATCCTCTGTAATGACTTTGACTTTAACGCCATTGAGGTCTGAGTCGGTTAATAGAGCCGATTTAACCTTGGTTGTGATCCAGCTGTCGTTGCTGATTTGCGTCACGCTCAATGGCTCTTTAGCCTTAATTTGGTTATGAATGGTTTTGACGCCATCAATAGCTCTAGCTCGTTGCTCAATTTGATTAATCAAATCTTGAGTTGGAGCTTGGCCCATTAAAACAACCGTACCATTGTACGAGCTCGCAACAACTCGAACATGCCCTTTAAATGGTTCTTTATTACCGATAGCTGCGACTTCAAATTCAATATTGTTGTCTTGCCAGATCTGCTTCGTGGTGCGAGTATCTGTCACAATATTTGCCGTGGTGGCAGCTCCAGCAATGAACAGTCCCGCACATCCGCTCAAGCTTAAGATGGTACATAAAATGATAAGGCTACGTATCATAATGCTGATTCTCAAATCTGTTATTCTTCGTGAGCAGGGAAAAGTACTTGGTCAATCAAATCGCATAAGCAGTGAAGAGTGACCATATGCACTTCGTGAATGCGAGCCGTGCGATGGGATGGAATACGAATTTCTACATCGTTTTCGCCCAGCAATCCTGCCATCTCACCACCATCTTTACCTGTTAGGGCGATAATGGTCATGTCGCGAGTTACAGCCGCCTCCATCGCTTTGATGATGTTTTTGCTGTTGCCACTGGTAGAAAGCGCCAGAAGAATATCGCCTGGTTGGCCAAATGCACGAACTTGCTTAGAGAAAATCTCTTGATAGTGGTAGTCGTTTGCAACTGCCGTTAGCGTGGTGTTGTCCGCAGTCAGCGC
>NZ_JAWOTK010000360.1:0-1133 GCF_033338855.1 Vibrio sp. Vb0937
AACAAGTAATCGTGAGTGGAAACGAGTAGGAGAACAACATGAGTGGCTTACAGGAAACGCAATCAGCAGGTGCAAACGTGATTTTGCACGCCTTTGATTGGAAGTACGCTGACATTGCCCAACGAGCAAATGAAATCCACGAGCTAGGTTATGGATCGGTGTTGGTTTCGCCACCAATGAAAAGCGCCCACGATGAACGTTGGTGGCAGCGCTATCAACCACAAGATTACCGTGTTATCGACAACGCGCTCGGTGACACCCAAGACTTCATCTATATGGTTCGTGAGCTCGAACGCGTAGGCGTTTTGGTATACGCCGATGTGGTGTTTAACCACATGGCTAACGAAGCACATTTACGCCGTGATCTGCAATATCCTCGTCAGGACGTGTTAGATCAATACCGACAAGACGAACAGAAATACCAGTCTCTGAAGCTTTTCGGCGATTTATCCAAACCGCTATTTAGTGAAGAAGATTTTGTTGAAGCGTTTGGTATCAAAGACTGGAAAGATAAATGGCAGGTCCAAAATGGCCGAATTACAGGTGGGCCAACCGATCCTGGTTTACCAACCCTTCGGGTTTGTGAACATGTTGTCGAGCAGCAGCGAGCTTACCTAAAAGCATTGAAAGCGATAGGTGTGAAAGGCTTCCGTATTGATGCCGCGCAGCACATGACGCTTGAACACCTAAAACGCGTATGGACAGACGATATAACCCAAGATGTGCATATTTTTGGGGAAATCATTACCGATGGCGGTGCAACAGAAGAAGAGTATCAACTGTTTCTTGAGCCGTATTTACAAGAAACCCGTTTAGGTGCGTATGATTTCCCGCTGTTTTCGACCATCTTTAAAGCATTTTCAAAAAAAGGCAGTTTCAAGTCTCTGATTGACCCTTACTGTTTTGGCCAAGCGCTTTCAAACGGTCGAGCCATTACTTTTGTGGTGACGCATGATATTCCCAACAACGACGTCTTTCTCGACTTGATAATGGATGAAGAGGATGAGTGGATCGCTTATGCCTACATTCTTGGTCGCGATGGCGGCGTGCCTTTGGTTTATACCGATTTGGATACCAGCGGCATTAAGAACAAAAACGGAAAGCCAAGATGGAAAGACGCTTGGAATGATCCG
>NZ_JAWOTK010000361.1:0-1131 GCF_033338855.1 Vibrio sp. Vb0937
CTGGGCGCTCCATTTTTGCGTAGTAAAGGAGTTCTTCGACCATTTCTTCCATCTCATCAATGTCTTCAACGATGCTATTTACGTACTTTGTCTGTTGTTCATTTAGAGAGGAGTCGGCGAGTAAATCAGCCTGCCATTGCAAGCGAAAAATTGGTGTGCGTAGCTCGTGAGCAACCGCATTGGTGAGCATTTTATTGCTGGTAATGAGTCGAGAGACTTTATCGGCCATGTTATTGAAGCTTTTGTTCAATGTGCCAACCGATTTGGCGCTGGCCGTGCTTGCGCGTGCTTTGAAATTACCAGACGCAAATTCGACGGTGACTCTTTCTAGTTCACGAATTCTGCGGCTTAAAAACCAGATCAGCAAAACACAGTAAAGCGCGAAACCAGCGATGAAGAATATCCATACCATGTTGTCGTCGAAATTGACGGCTTGAATGATAGGACTATTCGGGTTATCGCTAATTTTGAAAAAGGGAGTGCTCTCGTCGAAGCGAAACCAAAAATCCCGTTCATCATCAAAGGCGATGTTAGCGGTAGGATCTTCATCGAACACTTCCTTCACCTCAGGAGGGAGCTCATCCATGGTGTGAGGTTGCAACAATCGATGGCTTGCCGTGGCAAACTTTTCTAGCTCGCTTTTGGTGTATTCAAGCCCTTTTTCTTCATAGATAGGGGAGAGTAAATCGTAGAAAGCTTGCGAACTGTGTTCTTGAAGTAGGTAGTCATAATCAGTATTGAGCTCATACACGATGAGCTCATAACCTTTCAGACTGGCGAGAAAAAGAATGATCAGACCTAAAAAGCTCTCTAGATATATCCTTCTCATTTATGCGTTCCATGCATCCGGCATTAGTAGGTAGCCTTTGCCGCGTACCGTAATGATTTTTTGAGGTGAGCAGGACGCGTCACCCAATTTCTTTCTAAGCGTTACGATGCGGTTGTCAATGGTTCTATCTGTACCGTCGTACTCAATCCCGCGTAACGTTTTGGTGAGCCATTCACGCGACAAGGTTTTCTCGGCATGAGTGGCGAGTACCCACAGCAAGTCAAACTCACCGTCGGTTAATGCGACAGGCTGTTGGTTCATAGTACAAGATTTACGTAGTCGGTTTAAACACAACACGCCAA
>NZ_JAWOTK010000362.1:0-1131 GCF_033338855.1 Vibrio sp. Vb0937
ATCAGTACGTTATAGTTATTGTAAACCAGATACGTACGACCGTTTTCATCGTCAGGCATGATAAGCCATGCTTGGATATCTTCATTCAGTTTAGGTAATGGACTGCCATCGTACTTCGTGATGCCAAGTTTACTCCACTCCTGAAGATATTTGCCTTTTTCTGCCCCGCGTCCTTCTAGGCTACGATCAATCCCTTTCGGCACTTTCACTTGGCGCCCCCAAGTAAACTTATCGTCCCAGCCAGACTCGCTCAAGTAGTTAGCCGTAGATGCAAACACATCCGCTTCTGATTGCCAGATGTCTTTTTTTCCGTCTCCGTTACCATCGGCGGCAAAACGTAGGAAAGAGCTTGGCATAAATTGGCACTGTCCCATCGCACCAGCCCAAGAACCTTTAAAATTATCTAGCTCGATATGGCCTTGATCAAGGATTTGCAACGCCGCCATGGTCTCTTTGCGGAAAAATTCTTCACGACGACCTTCAAATGCCATCGTCGACAACGCATCAATTACGCGGAAGTTACCCGTAAACTTGCCAAAGTTACTTTCTACACCCCAGAGCGCAACAATAAAGCGAGGTTGCACGCCGTATTGATCGCCTATGCGCTTAAGCTCTGCATAGTGCTCTTTGTATAGTGCTTTGGCTTGCTTTACTTTCCACTCAGGGACTGCACGAGGAATGTATTCATCCAACGTCAGTTTTTTCTCTGGTTGGTTGCGGTCTGCTGTTACTGCTCTCGGTTTGTATTCAACATTTGCGAAAGCGGCACTGATTACCTGCTCTGAGATACCTTGGTTACGCGCTTCTGCACGCAATTTACCTAAGTATTCTTCAAAACCCTCGCTACTTGCAAAGGCTGAGGTACATACGCCAACGCTAAGCATTGTAGCCAGTATTTTTTTCATATTGCCCTCCTTGAGCAAGGCAGAAGTCTCAGAAAGAAGCCGAGTTACTGTTCGTTCTTTTGCTGAGCTTTTTGTTCTTTGTACTTTTCTAATAGGTTTTCCGGCGGTGGAGGAACCTGCAGAAAGAAGCCAGCATTTTGTAATGAAGCCTTCACTTTTTCGATATCTACTTGTGCCAATTTACGACCATCAAGTTTAATCGTCATGACAGGAAGGAGCTTACCGA
>NZ_JAWOTK010000363.1:0-1130 GCF_033338855.1 Vibrio sp. Vb0937
CTTCATCACCAACAAACTGAGCAGGCTGAGGATGTTCGGTACCACCACAAACGGGACACTTCTCTCCAGTTTGTAAACGAAGAGCAAGAACTGCCGCTTGCGCATTATGCCAACTGAGCTCTAACGCATCCGCTTCACGTTGAAGGTTTTCATAATAAGACTTGGCTTGAGTTACCGAGGCTTGTTTACTTGACGTCAATGCATCTAACTTTGAAAGCTCTTGACTTAAATTACCTAACTTTTGAAGATCCGACATCAAACGCTGCTGCTGTTTGATCTCTGCATCCACACCACCAATACTTGCGACATCAATGCGAGCTTGCTCCAACACTTTTTGCGCTTGCAGGGCGTCTTGCGTCAGTTTTTCCCTAAACACTATGTATTTTTTTAGCGTTTCTTCAAATTCTGATTTCTGCTGAAGTCCTGCAGCGATGGCACTATCCAGTTCAACCTTCTCGACCAACTTGCCTTTCATGCTTTCAAGTTGGTATTGCTGCTCTGTCAGCCTAGGAACCCGATTCGCTTGTTCTTTCGCCTGTTGGAAGGCTTGTTCCTTCGTTTTTAAGACGTCGTCAGCGGCTTTTAGGTCTTGAGAAAGAACGGCAACCTTTTGGTTTAAATCTTGAACTTGCTGGGCGGCATTTTGCAGCGTGATATAAGGCAGTTCAATCCTACTCGCCTTTTTCGCATTATCTAACTGCAGTTGGCGAGCCGAAATGGTTTCAGTTTGTTGCAAGTGCAGATGGAGCGCGGCTTCTGCTTGTTCACGCTTTTTAAATTCATTGCTTAACGTTTCAGCTCTCTGAATTTCTGTTTTCACGGCATTTAACTGAGCAAGCGATTCCTGCTCTCGCTTTTGCGCTGACGCGAATTGGACAGACAGCGTTTCACGTTGTTCTGTTAATTCCGCTTCTGATGTCACTCCCGCAACTTGAAGCGCGCCACGAATTTGGTTATCAAACTCATCTTTTGCTTTGCTTATCGAGCTTGCTTTGTCTTTTAAGGCGTATTCAATCTTTTTATAGATATCCGTTTCGAATAACTGGCCAAAGATTTCTTCACGCTCTTTAGACGTTGCTAATAACAGCTCGCGAAATTTACCTTGAGGCAATACCATAACCTGACGGAAC
>NZ_JAWOTK010000364.1:0-1128 GCF_033338855.1 Vibrio sp. Vb0937
AGTTGTACGACACATTACTCACGCTTGATCCTAAAACACACCAACCTATTGCAAGCATTGCGGAAAGTTGGTCTGTGAACAAGGAAGGTACTGAGTACACATTCAAGCTCAAACATGGCGTTCAGTTCCAAACGACACCGTGGTTCTCTCCGACTCGCCCGTTAAATTCAAAAGACGTGGTATTCAGCTTTAAGCGAATCATTGATGTAGACCATCCTTTTCATCAAGTTGGTGGTGGTTTTTATCCATGGTTTGCTGGTTTAGATTTTCAAAATCTATTGCAAGATGTGATTGCTGTCGATGATTACACAGTGACGTTTAAACTCGCGCAACCAAACTTTTCATTCTTGGCAAACATCGCCACCAGCCATGCGGTAATACTGTCAGCAGAATACGGTCAACAATTGGCGGCAAAAGACAACAAAGAGCAAATCGACCAACTCCCTATTGGTTCAGGGCCTTACCAGCTCAAAGAGTATCAAGTAAACGATTTGATTCGCTTGGAACGTCACCCGAACTACTGGAACTCGCCAGCGAAAATGGAACAGGTAGTGTTCGACATTTCACACCGTGGTACTGGCACGTTAGCTAAGTTGCTGCGCAATGAATGCGATGTTTTGTCTTCACCTATCTCTAGCCAGATCCCAATCATTCAAGAAGATGAAAACCTTGAGTTGACGGCAACACCAGCAAATAACGTTTCCTTTATTGCGATTAATACCGAGACTCCAGCACTTCGCGACCCACGAGTCCGCCAAGCGTTGAACCTTGCGATCAATCGTCAAAATATCTTGGATTCGGTTTATTACGGTACAGGAACCCTAGCTTATACATTGCTGCCGCCGAACTCTTGGGCGTATCAAAAAGACAGTGCGAAAATTCGTTATGACCGAAATTACGCTCTCGCTCTACTTCGTGAAGCGGGATACGAAGATGGTCTAAAACTGTCGATGTGGGTGCCGCTAGAGCCAAGAGCATTCAACCCAAGTCCACGCAAAACTGCTGAGCTCATTCAGGCGAACTTCGCCGATATCGGCATCAAGCTGACTCTGCTCACCGACGACCGTTTCGAGCGAGTGGATCTTGAAAACATCAACGATATCGACTTGCTCCTTACTGGCTGGATTG
>NZ_JAWOTK010000365.1:0-1126 GCF_033338855.1 Vibrio sp. Vb0937
ACACTGTTTGAATACAACCAAAAGCAGGAAAAACGAACCCGCCGCCAAAAATGGCGGCGTGTTTTTTTGTGGTACGAAACTAACTTAACGTCGATTAGAAGAAATAAACCAACATCTCTACATCATCACCTTGTTGAGGGGCTTGAAGAGAAAAGTGCACATAGCCCGCTTCAGTCACTGGGATAGCAAGATATTCGTTGCTGCCCGCATAGTTTGATGCGTACTCGTGTTGCTCTGCTGTCGGCCAGTGTTTGCGGCTTGCGTACAAGTCCACATTACCTGCGCCGTAAGGGTCGTTCGCATTTGATTGGCTCGACATCCAAACGCGTACTTCTTTCACGCCTTCAGGCACATAAACAGCGGCATAACGCTGCTGATGAACCGTTAGCACTTTCGCTTCTCCTGATTCCAAAACCACAGGAGCTAAATCGTCTTGCACTTGTGTTGGTGGCGTTTGCGCTTCAACTTCTAACGCTGCCACAAGGTTTACGGAGTCGTAGCTATCACGCCCTGTTAAACTGATGTAGTAACGGCCAGCTTTAACGTAACCATTTTGCTCTGGCGCAAATTGAATCTCTTCATTGCTACCGTCCGCGTACTGGCTCATTTCGAAGTCGTAGTAATGCGCCACTTTGTTGTAGCTCATGTAAAGGTCGGCATCACCCGCTCCTTCAATAGAGACATTAAAGCGAACGGTGTTAGCAGGCACGTCAACGTAGAACAGTTTTTCGCTATATGCTTCGCCACTCAGTTGAAGGCTTTGGTTCGCCGCCAGCTCCGTCACTTGCACTTCAGGTTCTGTTGGTTCGCTTGGCTCTTCTGGGTCCGTTCCTGGTTGCTCCGGTTCAACTACCACTTCTAACGTATCCAACCAACGCTCAAATTCCGCATCGTATTGTTGACCAAGCACAGTAACCTGCTGCGCCCATTGTGCAAACTGACCTGAACGAGACAACGCCAACAAGCTCTCTACATCTTGAGGGTGGTTTTCTAGCATGAAGCGAACCGCCAGGTAACCCCAACGGTAAATGCGGTTGCTATCGTGCGAGTATGTGGTGTCAAACACGGTTGAAAGGCTCAGTTTGCCACTTGGGATCAGGTCGATCGCGGCCTTGTAACCTTGTTT
>NZ_JAWOTK010000366.1:0-1126 GCF_033338855.1 Vibrio sp. Vb0937
GGGCTTGTCTAAAACACAAAGGCAGCGATAATCGCTGCCTTTTTTATTTTTATCCCTAAACCATCGACTACAGTAGGTAGTTATTTACTATTTATCCATTTCGAAGCACGTTCCATGCTTCGCACAACACTCTGAATCTTTCGGCATCGCCATTTTCTCTATCAGGATGCCAGCGTAACGCCAGTTTTCGCCATTGTCGGCGGATTTCAGTACGAGATGCATCACCCGCTAGGTCAAAGAGTTTAAGCGCTTTCGCTTTATCGATGTTATGCTCCGAGGCGCCGCCTACAAAGCGTTGATAACGACTCCAAAACTCATTGAGTAATCGACGAACTTCATCTTCGTTCGCTTCATAATGGCTCCAATCCAAATAGTATTGTCGCAAAGGATCGTTTGGATCGACGCTGTTTCTACTCGCTTCTAATGCTGACATCAACATGATATCCATCGCTTCTACTTGCAACCAACTGTCCGGAAAGAGCGTCTCTTGCAGTTGATACAGCGCATTCATTATCAGAAAGTTTCTTTTGAATAAGTCTTTATCTGGCAAGGGGTCAAGCTGGTTAATGTAACCGCGCTCACTGAGCTTGCTGGCCAAGGTGTGTACTTTCCAACCAGACGGTTGCTTTTTGAGAATCTCAAGCATTGGCCAAAGCAACGGGTTTTCTATTTCACTCTGACTGCTATCGCATACGCCATATTGATCTTCCATGCGCCCTCGTTTGATTTATAAGCGATTAAAATTGAGCACGTTTTAAAGCTCAACGTCGTTACTTTTGTACCATAAACGAAAAAAGGCCGATAGCGAAAAACCATCGACCTTTGGAATCAGGATCGCGTTTGATTAAATAACGCCTAGCTCACGTAAGCGTTCCATCAAGTAGCTGTGTGCTGTGTAACGCTCAGAAAGTACTGTATCTGGTTTTGGGTGCAAGAAAAGCGGTAATGAAATGCGCGATTTTTCTTGGCGAGCACCTGTTGGGTTGATAACTCGGTGTGTCGTCGACGGGAAGTAACCGCCTGATGCTTCTTGTAGCATGTCACCGATGTTAATGATCAAGTTACCAAAGTCACATGGAACATCGATCCACTCGCCATCTTTGCTCATAACTTGCAGACCAGGCTC
>NZ_JAWOTK010000367.1:0-1125 GCF_033338855.1 Vibrio sp. Vb0937
AAGGCCTTGGATACTTATCGACCAAGAAACAGAAAGGTTTAGCGTTTTTTGAAAAGAGATTGGAATGAGAGAATAGAAAACAAAAAACCCTCCGAATGGAGGGCTTTGGAAACTTTTAACTATTAATTACTTAATGGCCAGTTCTGCTAGCATTTCTTGTGAAGGAGCGAAGAAGTAAGCGCCTGTTACTGCTTTAGTGAAGCGAAGCAGTTGGTCTGTTTTACCGTCGGTTACACCGTACATGCTCCCTAGCATCACTTTGATATTGTGAAGGGTATTGCAGTAAGAGATGAACAACAGACCGTGCGCGCCAGTCACTGTGCCGTATGGCAAGCTATGACGAACAATCTTCAAACCTTTGCCTTCTTCTTTAATATCAACTCGACCAACGTGAGATGCTGCCGGTACGTCTTCTAGCTCGACTGAATCTGGTTTTGTACGACCAATCACTTTCTCTTGAGCTTTAATATTTAGGCGATTCCAAGCTGGCAAGTTGTGCTCAAAACGCTGAACCATAACATAGCTGCCACCAGCATATGGGCCATCTTTTACCAATGCTACGTCAGCGCGAGCGTCCCCTTTCGGGTTTTCTGTGCCGTCGATAAAGTCCGTCATGTCACGTGCATCTAGGTAGCGGTAGCCGTACGTTTCATCCACGACCGTCACATCTTCTGCAATATCGGTTAGGAATTTGCGCAATACGTAAAAGTGCAAATCGTGGCGAGTAGAATGGCAGTGAATAAGCACATCAACATCTGTTGTTGGCGCAATAATGTCGCCTTCACCAAGTTGCGGGAAATCAATCAGCTCTTCTGGTGCGTCAATATTTAGGTGCTGCCAGAATGATTTGGTGAATGCGATGGAAATCGTCAGATTAGCGCCCGGTTGACTGTTGTTTAAGTCTTTAACCAGCTCAGGAAGCGCTTTCAGTTTCGCCAATACGTTTTCACGGTTTTGGTTCACTTTTAGTTGAGTGTACAGTGCAAATGGCCCGGCTTCTGGCACGATCGCCGTTTGAGCTTGTGACATTGAGGTATCCTCTATACTTTGCCCCATTGCGGGAAATTATTGTTTTTAATTTTTTGAAGGCTGTTTCGCATCGTGCTCAAGCTGTGGCACGTTAAA
>NZ_JAWOTK010000368.1:0-1124 GCF_033338855.1 Vibrio sp. Vb0937
TTAAATGAGTCAATTAAGACCATTTCCGATACCCGAGCCAAGGAGTAGGTAAAGGACAATGACTGAATTACTTCAAAGCCTCAGCACACAAAACGAGTTCGTTGGACGCCACAACGGACCAAAACTTTCTGACCAACAAAAAATGTTGGAAGCGATCAACGCAGTTAGCCTAGACGCACTGATCAGCGAAACCGTACCAGCAAACATCCGCCTTGAGCAGCCAATGACGTTGGCAGAAGCGAAAAGCGAAGCGGACATGTTGGCTGCGATGAAACAATTCGCAAAACAAAACCAAGTCAAACGTACATTCATCGGTCAGGGTTACTACAACACGTTCACGCCAAATGTCATTCTGCGTAACGTACTAGAAAACCCAGGCTGGTACACCGCGTACACACCATACCAACCAGAAATTTCTCAAGGCCGTTTGGAATCACTACTGAACTTCCAACAAATGGTTATCGACCTAACCGGTATGGAAATCGCAAACGCGTCTTTGCTTGATGAAGCAACGGCAGCGGCAGAAGCGATGACACTTTGTAAGCGCGCAGGTAAGAGCAAGAGCAACGTATTCTTTGTGGCTGACGATGTGCACCCACAAACCATCGAAGTGGTAAAAACGCGTGCTAAATTCATCGGTTTTGAAGTGCTAGTTGGTTCTTTAGAATCTCTACCAGAGCAAGACGTATTCGGCGCGCTGGTTCAATACCCAAGCACAACGGGTGAAGTTCGTGACCTAACGGACATCATCGCGAAAGCGCAAGCAAACAAAACGCTTGTCACTGTTGCGACTGACCTACTAGCTTCTACCCTATTGAAGCCTGCTGGAGAAATGGGCGCAGACGTCGCAATCGGTTCAGCTCAGCGTTTCGGCGTGCCAATGGGCTACGGCGGTCCACACGCGGCATTCATGGCAACTCGTGACAAACACAAACGTACAATGCCAGGCCGTGTTATCGGTGTTTCTATCGATGCGAAAGGCAACCAAGCACTTCGTATGGCAATGCAGACTCGCGAGCAGCACATCCGCCGCGAAAAAGCGACATCAAACATCTGTACCGCTCAAGCGTTACTAGCAAACATGGCGTCTTTCTACGCGGTTTACCACGGCGCAGAAGGTCTGC
>NZ_JAWOTK010000369.1:0-1123 GCF_033338855.1 Vibrio sp. Vb0937
GAGATCCAACTTTCGTAGATTGTGTCTTTACATCAAAACTGGTCTACCTAGACTAGCGGCGAGTTTAAGTAAAAGGTATGTACGGCATGTGGAGTTGGCTGGCGATAGGGTTATCAGGTATGTATTCCGTGTTGGGTGCAAAGCAAGCGAACCCGACACAATCCTTAGTGTTTAAAATCTTTACGCTATTACTTCTTCTTATTTTGGTGCTAACCCAAGGGCCGTCGGCCGATCACAGCTACTGGATTGCTGGTGGTTTGGTGGTTTCTATGTTCGCCGATACGCTGCATTCGTTTAAAACACGCAAGCTGATCTATTTTGCTGCCTATCTCGCAGCGCAAGTGTGCTACAGCAAATCTTTTTGGGTTCAGCTCAATGGCGATATCGTGTGGTGGTTGTTGGCTTTGTTGCTTGCCGCCAGTATCGTGGCATTTTTCCTTCTTTTACCGCAGTTAGATTCGCTCGTTTTTCCCGTTGTTACTATGGGCATAATGCTAGTGCAGCTCGCTTGGGCGGCGGGTGAGGTTTGGCTACAAACGCCTAGCTACGCGAATGCCATTGGCTTTAGTGGTACCGTCATCATGACGTATTCCGCGCTCGCTTACGCCATACACGGATTCCGTAAACCAATGAAGCGCGCGTATGTTTGGGTAAGTGGTAGCTACTTTCTTGCTCATGCACTCATTGTTGCTTCTATCATTTACTAACGTAAGTCAAAGCAGTGCTCGACGATTTCAGTACACTGGTCGGGTTCTATTTGCTAACTGGAGTTAACGATGAGTGACATTCATGCTCACAACTTACTAAACCTACTACGTGAAACCCCAATGAGCCGCGACGAGCTCGTACAACATTTTGGCGCAGACGTACGTTTTCATACCTGTAAGTTGAATGATCTAGACTTAGATGCATTGCTAACCTTTTTATTACAGCGCGATAAGGTTCGCGAACTCGAAGGCAAGTTCGTCGTCAACATGGCGCGTATTTGCAACCATTAAGCGGCGTCTGAGGTTGTTTCGGTAATCGAGGGCGAATTATCTGATTTCGCCCTTAGCCGTATACTCGCACAATCTCCTTACTATACACTGGTCGCCATTTTTTTCGTCGAGGCCAGAACATGGAT
>NZ_JAWOTK010000370.1:0-1121 GCF_033338855.1 Vibrio sp. Vb0937
CTTATCAATAAAACAACGAAAGTTCATTACTACGAAAAATATGATCACAGAACACCAATAAGCCAAGCCAATCATTTGAAAACTTTTATCAATTTAATTAGAGTACAAAACGTTAACTCGTGATAAACACATAACAAAGGACAATTAACATGGATCCCATACTGGAAGTTAAGGGACTTTATAAAGTGTTTGGAGAAGCTCCGGAGCGAGCATTCTCACTCATCGAAAAAGGCGTTGATAAAGACGATATTTTTGAACAAACTGGCTTAACCGTTGGCGTCAACGATGTATCTCTGACCATCAATGAAGGCGAGATTTTTGTCATTATGGGTCTCTCTGGCTCAGGAAAATCCACTCTCGTTCGACTTCTCAATCGACTCATTGAACCCACCAAAGGCAGTGTTTACCTCAAAGGGAAAGACATTGCTCACATCTCCGAAGAAGAACTGCGCGAAGTTCGTCGGAACAACATTTCAATGGTTTTTCAAAATTTTGCGCTCATGCCCCACATGTCGGTGATAGAAAATGCCGCTTTCGGCCTGGAACTCGCAGGCGTCGATGTGACTGCTCGCCACGAAAGTGCATTATCAGCGTTGCAGAGAGTTGGATTAGATACCTACGCTGAATCGTTTCCTGATGAACTATCAGGTGGTATGAAGCAGCGTGTTGGTCTTGCCCGCGCCCTAGCTTGCGACCCTGATATTTTGCTGATGGATGAAGCGTTCTCGGCGCTCGATCCTTTGATTCGTTCTGAAATGCAGGATGAATTGATTCGTCTGCAAAATGACGATAAACGCACCATCGTGTTCATTTCGCACGACTTGGACGAAGCCATGCGCATCGGTGACCGAATTGCCATCATGCAAAACGGCGAAGTTGTGCAAGTCGGCACACCAGATGAAATTCTTCATAACCCCGCCAATGATTATGTCGAGGCGTTTTTCCGCGGCGTTAATGTCGCCAGCGTGCTAACCGTCAAAGATATTGCGCGCAAGAAGCCCGCTGCGGTATTCAAGAAATCCGAACACGACGGCCCTGGCTCTGCCATGCAAATCTTGATGGATCACGACCGCGATTACGGCATCGTCGTCGATAAATCTAGCCGATATTCCGGCATCGTT
>NZ_JAWOTK010000371.1:0-1120 GCF_033338855.1 Vibrio sp. Vb0937
TGAGGCTCAGAAAACACACAAGCCACGTTACCTGATCCCAGTGTTTTTCTGATCTGAATCAGCGTCTTGGCACCCGGCTTTCGGTCGGGAGTCACCGTAAAGTGTCCTAGATTATTTAACTGGTAACGCTCTTCAAAATAACCGTACGCATCATGGAAAACGAAGTACCCTTGGTTCTTCACTGGTGCTAACTGCTGCTCTATTTCCTTATCTCTAGCCGCAAGCTGTTCTTCAAATTTAACAAGATTGTTGCTGTACGTTTTCGCATTAGCTGGATCGATTTCCGCCAATTTGTTCACAACAGCTTGGGCGACCTGTTTAACCGGTTTAATACCCAACCAAAAGTGCGGGTCGTGGCTACCGTGGTCATGACCGTCGTGATCATGCGAATGCTCACTATCAAACTCACGAAGCGCTAGATTTGGTATTTCGCTTAGCGTCAGTGTACTAGATCTATTTGATACGACTTTTTCAAGAAACGGTTCCAAATCATGACCATACCAAATCACCAAATCCGCAGACGCGACTTTTTTTACATCAGAAGGTCGCAGCGAATAATCGTGTGGTGATGCATTTGACTGAACTAGCACTTCAGGAGTAGTGACGCCTTCCGTCAGTTCAGTCACCATCAGTTGGATCGGTTTAATGCTTGTAAGTACTGTTATCGCCTGCGCTGGCAAGGTTAACATTGCTGAAGCAGCAAGAATTAAAGCTCTTTTCATAGTTTTACTTGGGATATGGCGTAGAAAGTGCGATAATGTTACATTATAACATTATAGTTTTGCAAATGAGTTTCATTCATGTCTTCATTAGTCAGTCTTGAACAATTGTGCGTCGAGTTCGATGATCGCAGAGTTCTTGATAACATCAGCATGGAATTAGAAAAGGGCAAAATCACAACCCTAATCGGTCCCAACGGAGCGGGAAAATCCACGTTAGTTAAAGTCATTTTAGGGCTTCAAAAGCCGACTAGCGGAAAATTGGTTAAAGCGAAAAAGCTAAAAATTGGTTATGTGCCTCAGAAACTGAAACTCAACGACTCTTTGCCGCTAAACGTTATCCGTTTCTTAAATTTAGCAGGAACGTACAGCAAACAAGAATGCCTTGATGCATTAAGACT
>NZ_JAWOTK010000372.1:0-1116 GCF_033338855.1 Vibrio sp. Vb0937
ATGGCTGGGCAGTTTAAGATGGATTCCATCCCGGGATCGCTTGTGGTAGTTGGCGGTACTTATGAGCCTTGGTTATCAGTACTGGAACAAGTTGGCTGGAAGTGTCACCAAGTAGGCGACTTACGCAAAGCTAACACGTTATTGGAAGATATTGGGCCTTGTATCGGTATCGTTGACCTGAGCCATGACGAGTTTAGCTTGAATGGTCTGGCAAACTTAGTGAGTTCTCATAAGCACGTGCGTTGGTTGGCGTTTATTCGTGAGTCTCAGCTCGGCACAGACACCATCTGCCAGTTCATCGTTAACTTCTGTATCGACTTTTTTACTGCCCCAATCCCAGATGCCCAACTGTTGAGTACCATCGGCCACCAACTTGGTATGCTCAAGCTAGAGAAAAAAGTTTGGCCAAGCTTTGGCAATAGCCTCGATATGGGGCTGATTGGCGAATCTATCCCGATGAAGCGCCTACGCGATCAAGTTAAGCGAATTGGTCCTACGGACGTGAGTATTCTGATCTCTGGCGAGAGCGGTACTGGTAAAGAAGCGGTTGCTCGTGCAATTCACAAAGTATCTTCCCGTTCTCATAAGCCCTTTATGTCGATTAACTGCCGCGCTTTGAATGAGCAACGTTTCCAAGCGGAAGTCTTTGGTATTGCTGCGGATGCTGAGATGGGCCCAAGTCTGTTGGAACAAGCAGATGGCGGTACTGTGTTGTTTAATGACATTCTGACCATTTCGAAGGACCAGCAAATGAACCTGTTAAGGTTTTTGCAAGAGGGCACGATTGAAACGCGCGAAGGTGTGAAGAATGTGAATGTGCGTATTCTTGCTGCTAACTCGTCAGACGTAGAAAAAGCCTTGATTGATGGCGACTTCAACGAAGAGTTGTACCATTACATCAATGTACTTCGTATCAACGTACCAAGCTTGAAAGAGCGCGCGAGTGACATTGCACTACTAGCTCGCTTCTATCTGCAAGAGTTCTCTAAAGAGTACAACTCTCAAGCAAAAAGTTTCTCAGAGGACGCTTTGAAAGCTCTGACTCGTTACTTCTGGCCTGGTAATGTTCGCGAGTTGATGAACCAAGTTAAGCGTGCGGTGTTGATGTCTGACAGC
>NZ_JAWOTK010000373.1:0-1115 GCF_033338855.1 Vibrio sp. Vb0937
CAAAACGTCTATCTCCGTAACGATCATCCCATGCGATAGGATGTCCGGTGTACTGAGTATGCACACGAATTTGGTGAGTACGCCCCGTAATCGGGCTGGCTTGAATAAACGTCGCTTGCTCAAATTTCTCAAGAATTTTGAAACGCGTTTCTGATGGCTTACCGTTTGGGTTCACTCGTACAATACTGTTCACTTCATTCTTAAGTAGGGGGGCGTTCACAACTTTACAGCTGCTTTTCCATTGTCCCATCACTAAGGCGAAGTAAAACTTCTTCACCGTTTTTTCTCGTAACTGCGCTTGCAAATGGCGAAGCGCCGAGCGCTTTTTAGCAACCAGTAAAATACCCGAGGTATCTCTGTCAATACGGTGAACCAATTCGAGGAAGCGTGCCTGTGGACGCAATGCCCTTAATGCTTCAATTGCACCAAACTTCAAGCCACTACCACCATGCACTGCTGTACCAGACGGTTTGTTCAGAATCAGCATATGATCATCTTCATAAATGATCATATGTTCTAGTTCAGCAACCTTATTAAGTTTCGTGCTTGGTGCGACATCCTCTTCCTTTTTCTCAACCGTTACAGGTGGAATTCGGACTAGGTCGCCAGCTTTTAGTTTATATTCGGCTTTGATGCGCTTTTTGTTCACGCGCACTTCACCCTTACGCACGATTCGATAAATCATGCTCTTTGGAATGTCTTTTAATTGGTTACGCAAGAAGTTATCAATGCGTTGACCCGCCATGTCTTCGTCGATATCAACGAACTGGACTTGTGTTCTTATCTCGCTCATGCGCGCTATTGTAAACGTAAATCCGCGTGACTTCACATTATTCTTGCTGCAAAAGAAACACTTGTTGCGAGAATCTGCTCCGAAATACGCCAACCTTTTGTTTAGATTATTAAAACCCTTTCCCTCGTTCGGGTTTTGTTTTCTGTCTTTGGAAGTTTACGTGATTCAATCGCTTATTTAACAGCCAGTTATAAATTGGAAAGTTTGAGTTTAGCGGCAAATTTTCCATCGTTTGCGCTAAAGCAGATTGCTGATATCCACGCGCACTGCTATAGTTCACAGCTGGTAAGGAAGGTTTGGTTATATTTTATTCACTACCAAT
>NZ_JAWOTK010000374.1:0-1114 GCF_033338855.1 Vibrio sp. Vb0937
GAACGTTTCACCATGTAAGGGAAGTTAAAACGCACCACACGAATGCCTTGCTCAACTAATCCTTTGGCGACAGCTGTCATGAAGTCATGCTCCATCCCCGCCCCTGCGCCGTGAGCAAAAACAAACAGCGGCCCGTTTTCAGGCCCCTCAACTATCCACTGGCTCATCCAATACTTCCTCTTGTTCTTTTCTCGCCGTTGCCAGCATCCAATCTCTAAATGTCGCGATGCGTCCCATGTCTGCCTGCTGCTCATGGCACACCACATAGAAGGCATTTTTGGAGATAAGCACCTCATCAAACGGCGCAATCAGTCGTCCCGCTTCCATTTCTGGTTTCGCTAACACGTTGTTGCCCAATGCTACGCCTTGTCCGTGTGCAGCAGCCTGCAGCACCATAGTCGAGTGACTGAAAATCGGACCGTGATTCACGTTAATGCCTTCGATGTTGTAATGACGAGCGAACTGCTTCCAATCTTTACGCGAAGTATCATGTAACAAAGTGTGTAATTTGAGGTCACTTAGAGATTCTAATGGTTTGTTACCTAAAAGTAACGAAGGTGAACAAAGTGGGATCAGAAACTCTTGGTACAGTTTATCCGCTCGCAAACCCGGCCAGTTCCCACGGCCGTAGTAGATCGCTACATCTACATCATCAGTCAGTGAACCTTCATCCATATCCACGGCTTTGATGCGCACATCGATGTCTGGCTCTTGAGCATTAAAGTCCGCCAAACGAGGCACCAACCACTGAATGGCAAAACTCGGTGGCAAGCTGATGGTCAACGCACCTTTTTCACTACGTTCCAATACCTTATCGGTCGCTTCAGCAATCGAGGTAAAGATGTCTTTGATGTCGAGAAAGTAACTTTGCCCTTCTTCTGTTAACAGCAAAGAACGGTTACGGCGACGGAAAAGTTTTAGAGATAGAAACTCTTCTAGGGCTTTAATTTGATGACTCACTGCGGCTTGAGTCACAAATAACTCTTCTGCCGCACGCGTAAAACTGAGATGACGAGCGGCTGCTTCAAATACTCGAAGCGAATTTAAAGGAGGCAATCTGCGAGACATATGGGACCTCAAATAGGATTAGTTTTTTTAATCTGAAACATTATAA
>NZ_JAWOTK010000375.1:0-1113 GCF_033338855.1 Vibrio sp. Vb0937
AACCATCAGCTCAGTGCTTACTCAAAAGAGACGCTAAAAGCGCTGCATGAAAAGGGTTATACCTTTGTCTTTGCAACGGGTCGCCACCACGTAGACGTTGCAAGCATTCGTCGCCAAGTGGGCATTCCGGCTTACATGATCACCTCAAACGGTGCGCGTGTTCATGACCAAAACGATCAACTGATGTACAGTGAAAACGTACCTGCAGATTTGGTTCAAGGCGTGATCAACACGATCAAACATGATCACGAGATACTTATCCACATGTATCAAAACGACTGTTGGTTGATGAACAAAGACGACGAAACACTGCGTGATTTCCATGACGAATTCACATACGTCTTATTCGATGAAGACCAAGCGCCTACCGACGGCATTGCGAAAATTTTCTTCACCCATCCAGCGCAAGATCATGAACGTTTGGTGGTGTTTGAAAACAAACTGCGTGAACAGTTTGGCGATAAATTGAATATCGCGTTCTCTACTCCTTGGTGCTTGGAAGTAATGAGTGCGGGCGTTTCAAAAGGCCACGCGCTACAAGCAGTCGCGGAAACTCTGGGTTTAACGCTCGAAAACTGCATTGCATTTGGCGACGGCATGAATGATGTCGAAATGCTATCAATGGCAGGCAAAGGCTTAGTAATGGGCACATCACACGAGAAAGTGATGAAAGCGCTGCCAAACAATGAAGTGATTGGCAGCAACGCAGACGATGCCGTGGCGCATTACCTGCAAGATCACCTGCTCTAACCCTTGGGTTAACAACAAAATCACGAAGGGCTGCAATTTGCAGCCCTTTTTTTATCTCTGGCTTGGTAACTTCTCTTTGCCAAGAATCGCTTCCCACTCATCTTCGGTCACCGGCATGATCGAAAGACGATTTCCGCGTTTCACCAGCGGCATGTTCTCAAGTTCAGGCATCGCTTTCATGACCGACAGAGGGATCACCCGCGCGGTTTTACGCACAAACTCAATATCTACCATGATCCAACGAGGGTTGTCTGGGTCCGATTTTGGGTCGTAATAATCACTTTCTGGGTCAAACTGAAAATGGTCGGGATAGGCTTCTCGCACGACTTTGGCAATCCCCGCCACGCCAACATTTTTACAGGA
>NZ_JAWOTK010000376.1:0-1113 GCF_033338855.1 Vibrio sp. Vb0937
CCCCATTTTTATCGCCATCTACGAAGAGCGTAATTTGTCTCGGGCGGCGGCACGTTTAGACATCACCCAACCCGCGGTGAGTAAAGCGCTAGCAAGATTGCGCGATATCTACGACGAACCATTGTTTCACCGCAGTTCTTCTGGTGTTGAGCCAACATCGTTTGCTGTCGATATTTATCCGGCCATGGTTGCGGCGATAAAGAACTTTACCTCGACGCTGTCGGCATCGGTTGAGTTTGATCCTAAAGTTTCCAATCGCATTTTCTCTATCGCTTGCGTGTCGATTTTAAGCTACGAGTTGCTGCCACAGTTGATGAAGCAGATTCACGAGTTAGCGCCGAATATCGCTTTGGAAGTGCACCCACTGTTTACTGAGGATTACGAAAGTGATCTACGCTTACAACGCTATGATTTGATTATCGATTTAGCGCCACGCGGGAGAACGGTCTTGAAAGTTGAACCCGTGATCACTGAGCGTTTGATGGTGGTGTGTAACAAAGATCACCCTCGTATCGCTGAGAGCATTTCTCAAGAGCAGTTTTTTGAAGAAGAACACGTTGCAGTATCGCAGTGGCAAAGCCGAAAAAGCATGCTGAGTGCAGAAGATATTGTTGATTTGGACAAACGCAAAATCATGTATCGAGCCGCAGGAGCACTGGAAATGTTGCCGGTTATCTGTGGTAGCGAATACATTGGTTTGATGCCAGAATCGATGATTAAGTTGTTCAGTAATACCTATCATGTGAAAGCACTGCCGTTTCCATTTGATGTAACAACTTACGATCTTTGCACCATTTGGCACCCTAGTCGCACTAATGAAAGTGCTCATCAGTGGTTGCGCGCGCAAATCAAACACGCAGGGAAAGTCATCAAGAAATAGGAAGTCCATATGAAGACAATACGAGCGATTCTAAACGGCAAAAAAGCCGGTAATCCTGAGCTAAGAGACGCCATCATGAAAATGAGAGACAGGGGCGTAGATGTGCAAGTTCGCGTCACTTGGGAATCGCAAGATATGCCGCGTCTCGTGAAAGAAGCGGTAACGGATGGTATTGAGCGTATTGTTGTTGCGGGTGGCGATGGCACTGTCAATGAGGCTGCTTCGGCGCTTAT
>NZ_JAWOTK010000377.1:0-1112 GCF_033338855.1 Vibrio sp. Vb0937
GTTGAAGAACTGACTAAACTAGGCATTGAAAACGCGAAACCAGTACAGGCGGGCGTAAAATTTAAAGCCACGAATGAGCAAATCTATCGTTGTTGTTTGTGGAGCCGCTTGGCATCACGATTTGTACGTGTTTTATCTGAATTCACTTGTAACGACGACATGGATCTATACCTATCGACTTCGTCAATTAACTGGGTGAATCAATTCCACAGTTCTAAGCGTTTCGTTGTGGACTTTAACGGTACCAACCGCGAGATCCGCAACAGTCAGTACGGCGCGATGAAAGTAAAAGATGGCATCGTTGATTGCTTTGAGAAGAAAGGCTTACCTCGACCAAACATCAGCAAAGAACGTCCTGATATTCGCGTTCATGTTCGCCTTCACAAAGATAAAGCTATCTTAGGTGTTGATATGGTAGGCAGTGGCCTTCATCAACGTGGCTACCGTCCGGAATCTGGCCGTGCACCACTTCGTGAAACATTAGCAGCGGCGATCATTATGCGTTGTGGTTGGGACAGTCATCAGCCACTTCTCGATCCAATGTGTGGTTCTGGTACGTTACTGATTGAAGCGGCAATGATGGCTGCAAATATGGCTCCTGGTGTAAAACGAAAGCAATGGTGCTTTGAATCACTTGAAGACTTTGAGCCAGATACATGGGCTGAAATCAAATCAGAAGCAAACGTTCAGGCTAGACGCGGTGTCAAGAAAGTTGACGCTAAGTTTTTTGGCTTCGATAACGACCCGAAAGTTCTGAAAGTTGCACAAGAGAACGCTCGCAGAGCAGGGGTTGAGGAACTGATTGAGTTTGCTCAAGGCGATGCGGCAACTATTACGCGACCTGCAGGTTTTGAAAATGGTGTGATTGTATCTAACCCACCTTACGGCGAACGTTTGGGTACAGAGCCAGGTCTGATTGCGCTTTACACCGCGTTTGGTGGCCAATTGAAAGCAGAATTTGGTGGCTGCAAAGCGTCTATTTTCTCTAGTTCAGATGAGTTGCTGAGCTGTCTTCGCATGCGTGCAGATAAGCAATTCAAATTAAACAATGGTGCGTTACCGTGTCACCAAAAAAACTACAGCATCGCAGAACGTAGTGCCGATGAAGTAAA
>NZ_JAWOTK010000378.1:0-1111 GCF_033338855.1 Vibrio sp. Vb0937
GCATAATGTTGCTGGCTTTGTCTAAAACTTCACGACCAAGTGGCGTGACGAGCACTTTTTTATTGTCCCGTTCAAAAATCTTAATGCCTAGCTGACGCTCCAGTTCACTGACGCCTGTACTCAACGTTGATTGGCGAACATGACACAAATCTGCTGCTTTACGAAAATGCAGCGTTTTTGAGACAGCCAAGGCATAAGATAATTGTTTTATCGATAGCATAGCGTTTATCCATCCGTTGAGTCTTCTCGCCGTTCAAACTTCTCGTTCTAATGATCAAGCTTAGAAGATGGCTTTTTGTTATTCGAATTTCCCTAACGTTGTACCTGCCTTTATTTACCATCCTTTCGCTCGGCATTGCCGTTCGATTCTGAGCGCGACTTGCTGTACTTGGTGATCAAGATAATCGGTCGACCTCACCATTTGTCGCATGTCTTCAACAAAATGAGCGGGGCGAATCATCCGCAAAGTGTTTTCGTTTTTGCAAATAAAGTCGACACGCGGAATGCCAAGTTCATCCTCGTATTCAATGATGTAAGTGGCGGCGGTTTGGTGATTAAGTTGTGTGTTGAGCTCGAACATCCAATTGAGATATTGCTCTTCAATCCAACTTGAATAGTGTTGCTGGAAATAGTTTTTAAGTGATTGATAGTTAGCACTATTGAAATGGTGATATGTATTTCGTACTGCCGATTGCGGCTCACTTATCGTTGGTATGTACAGTTCTATGGGTAATTGATAGGGGTAGCGATCGTGGCTCCAATCTTCGATCACCGATTTAACGTGATTCAAAATGTAGTGCAGGGCACTGAACAATCTCGCATAAACGAGGCGAGACCCGTAGAACAGGCGTAAATGTTCACCATTGTATTGATTGATGTAATTGAGCGGAATTTTATAATTCACGCTCAAGTCGTCTTCATTAGTTGCAGTGACCGGATCATTACTTTGCAACAACCAGTGTTGGTGCTTGCGCCAAAAGGCAATGTCGGCCGATAGCATGTCCGGCCAAGCGGTGATCGGGAGGTGCGAACGATTGGAGTCACTAAAAGATATGAGGTCGTTACCCTCACCGTGCAGTTTTTGTAAATCGCTATTGAGCTGATAAATCGT
>NZ_JAWOTK010000379.1:0-1109 GCF_033338855.1 Vibrio sp. Vb0937
TCATCACGAGCGCAGATGTGAAGTGGCCGCTGGTTTGACGCATGTTGTACAAGTAGATTTGTAGGGTTTCGTAGCGAGTGCCGACCAAAATATTGGCGAACACGAACTCTCCTAGTAAGAATGAGAAGGAGAGGAACAACGATGCCATTAAACCTTTCTTTAAATTGGGCAAAATGATCAACAAAAAAGCTTTGGTCGTACTTGCGCCAAGCAAGTGCGCTGCGTCCATCAAATCATGTAAATTGATGGCTTCAAAGCTGTTGGAAATAGCGCGATACATAAATGGCAATGCGATGGTGAAGTAAGTACCCACTAAAATCCAGGGTGTACCGATGAGGGAAATTTCGCTGTCAGCATAGAGTTGAAGAAGGCCCACAGACGAAACCACTGGTGGTACTGCAAATGGCAGCAAAATCAGGATATTCATCAGCTTGTCGAGTTTCGGAAAGTAGTAAAACACCACGAAAATCGCAGGCAGTACGAGAACAACACTCAGCGCTAGTGCTGAAAGGCCAATAAAGAGCGAGCGACCAAATGCCTGTAAGAAGCGAGGATCTGTTAGCAGTTTAATGTACCAGTCAAAAGTGAAACCATCAGGTAGAATCGTTGCGCCCCAGCGAGAAGAGAGCGAGTAAATGAACGTCGCTAGAATCGGGATCAGCATGATTCCGACGATGGTGTAAACGACGCTTTTATGGAATCGAGAATTTACGTCTTGCATGGTTTACTTCCTGCTTTTCTTAGCTGCGTAACTTTTGGCAATCAGCCACTGGTTAATCACCGTAATAAACGCCAACAGCGCCATTAAGATGACCGAGATGGCGGCTGCTAAATTTGGCTCTAGGAACAAATCACCAGACACCAAACTAGCTATACGAATGGTAATGACGTTGTAGTTACCAGAAGTGAGCGCATAGACGCTGGCATACGCGCCGATCGCATTGGCGATCAAAATAATGAAAGTGCCAAACAGGGCAGGAGAAAGCACAGGCAAAGCCACTTTCGCCCAATAATGCGAAGTTCTTGCCCCCAACAGTGCAGCCGCCGCTTGCCAATCATCGCTCAGCGCATCAAAAGCGGGATAAAGCAGTAAAACCGCCAGTGGGATT
>NZ_JAWOTK010000380.1:0-1108 GCF_033338855.1 Vibrio sp. Vb0937
CTTGCCAATCTTTTTGCGGAGCCAAACGAATTCTCGCGCCATTTGCGCCACCACGTCGGTCAGAGCCACGGTAAGTACGCGCACTGTCCCAAGCGGTGCTGACCAAATCAGCGATAGACAAACCGCTCGCTTCGATTTTGCCTTTCACAAGATCGACGTTGTAGTCCGTTTTGCCTGCTGGCGTTGGGTCTTGCCAAATCAGATCTTCGCTAGGTACATCTGGGCCTAGGTAGCACGATTTTGGTCCCATATCACGGTGAGTCAGTTTGAACCACGCACGAGCAAACATATCTTCAAAGTATGCAGGGTCTTGTTGGAAACGCTCTGAAATCTTGCGATATTCAGGGTCCATTTTGAGTGCCATATCGGCATCGGTCATGATTGGATTGTAGCGCTTAGAGCCATCTTCTACATCAACAGGCTTGTCTTGTTCTTCAATGTCGATAGGCTCCCATTGCCAAGCACCGGCTGGGCTCTTCTTCAGTTCCCAATCGTATTTGAAGAGCAAATAGAAATAACCGTTATCCCATTGAGTCGGATGCGTTGTCCAAGCCCCTTCCAAACCACTTGTTACCGTGTCACGACCAATACCACGAGTCTTGTGGTTCATCCAACCAAGGCCTTGTTCATGCACGTCAGCGCCTTCTGGATCTGGACCAAGGTTGGCAGCATCACCGTTACCGTGACATTTACCCACGGTATGACCACCAGCCGTTAGTGCAACAGTTTCCTCATCGTTCATTGCCATGCGCGCAAATGTCACTCGCATGTCTTGCGCCGTTTTCAGTGGATCTGGATTGCCATCCACCCCTTCTGGGTTCACATAGATCAAGCCCATCATTACTGCTGCAAGTGGGTTCTCTAAATCACGCTCTCCGGAGTAACGGCTGTTTTTCGCGCCACTTGGCGCAAGCCACTCTTGCTCAGAACCCCAATAGGTATCTTTTTCTGGATGCCAAATATCTTCGCGACCAAAACCAAAGCCAAAGGTTTTAAAGCCCATCGATTCATAAGCCATGTTACCTGCGAGAATAATCAGGTCAGCCCAGCTTAATTTGTTGCCGTACTTTCTCTTGATCGGCCAAAGAAGTCGGCGTGCTTTGTCTAG
>NZ_JAWOTK010000381.1:0-1108 GCF_033338855.1 Vibrio sp. Vb0937
CTGATGGCACCGTACAAGGGATGACAGCCGATATCGTTCTACAAAGCTGTGAAATTCTGGATTTAAACTGTGTGATCATCAGTGAGCCTAACGAAAGTTGGGAGTCGATGTATCGCCAGTTTATGAAAGGTGAATTTGATATATTGGCACCATTGACGGTGAGCAGAGAACGGCATGAATTCAGCTATTTCCCAAGACCGCACTATTCACCAGCTTCAGTAATGGTCAAGCGATTGGGTTACAAGCCAAACACCTATTCCCATGTGTCACAATTGATCTCAGAAAGGATCGGTGTAGTCAAAGACGATTTCTTCGATCAAATGATGACTCAGCTTTTACCGTTGAAAGAGCTTGAGCGTTTTAACACGCAGCACGATCTTATTGAAGCATTGCTTAAAGGGGAGGTGGATTACATCCCGATGGATACGGCAATGCTCAACCATTTCCTTCGTTTGAGCGAGCTTGTGCCCATCGAACAAGATACCGCGATAGGGGAGTTTTACAGTTCGCAGTTGTCTATCGGCCTCGTCGCGAATGAACGCGGTGCAATGTTAGCGCCATATTTTAGCCGCGCGATCGCGATGTTGGGCGTTGACAAAATTGTGGCTCAATACGATTTGCGTCCAGATTGGCGCACGGCGTTAGAGTATGAGGTGCGATTGGCAACACAAACCCAAGCGGTATTTCTATTCGTACTTGTATTGGCAATTTGTGTTTCTCTCTATCTGTATCGTCAATCCAACACCGATAATTTAACTGGGTTGAGGAATCGTCGCTCTTTGCAAGTTAAGTATCGCCAAGGGGTGAATAAGGATTTGGCGATTCTTTATTTAGATATTAATCACTTCAAACAAATCAACGATACCTACGGTCATTTAGCGGGTGATGAAGTGCTGCAATTGCTTTCGCTGAAGATACATCGAGTGTGGTCTGGGCGAAGCTATCGTATTGGAGGTGACGAATTTATTTTGCTCGGATACCCAACACAAATAGAGCTTTCGCGAGCCGTTCAAGAACTGAGTCGATTGGATGTTACCGATAAATTGTGCGAGGAGCTGAAAACCGTCACGATTTCAGTTGGTGTTTCTGAGAAACGAAAGCAGCACAT
>NZ_JAWOTK010000382.1:0-1108 GCF_033338855.1 Vibrio sp. Vb0937
ACGATGATATCTAGGTGAAGTTCACCCATACCAGAGATCAGAGTCTGACCTGTTTCGTCGTCCGTTTCTACGCGGAATGATGGATCTTCCGCAGCCAGTTTACCTAGCGCGATACCCATTTTCTCTTGGTCTGCTTTAGAACGAGGTTCTACAGCGATCTGAATAACTGGTTCAGGGAATTCCATGCGCTCCAGAATCACTTTGTGGTTCTGGTCACACAGTGTGTCACCTGTCGTTACATCTTTCAGACCGATAGCAGCTGCAATATCACCAGCGCGAACTTCTTTGATTTCTTCACGCTTGTTTGCATGCATCTGAACGATACGACCGAAACGCTCTTTCTTCTCTTTTACAGAGTTGTAAACCGCGTCACCTGAGTTAACAACACCAGAATAAACACGCATGAAAGTAAGCGTACCCACGAATGGGTCTGTCGCGATCTTGAACGCCAGTGCTGAGAACGGTTCATTGTCGTCTGCGTGACGCTCAATTTCGTTATCTTTCTCGTCAACACCTTTAATTGCAGGTACGTCAGATGGCGATGGCAAAAATTCGATTACTGCATCCAGTACCGCTTGAACACCTTTGTTTTTGAACGCACTACCACAAGTAGCCAGTACGATTTCGTTGTTTAGTGTGCGAGTACGTAGAGCTTGTTTGATCTCAGCTTCGGTCAATTCACCTTCTTCAAGGTACTTGTCCATTAGCTCTTCACTTGCTTCTGCTGCTGACTCAATCATGTGATTGCGCCATTCTTCAGCAAGCTCGATCATGTCTGCTGGAATGTCTTCGTAAGTGAACGACATGCCTTGGTCGGCATCATTCCAGTTGATCATTTTCATCTTGATAAGGTCGATAACACCACGGAAGTCCTCTTCAGCACCAACGTTTAGTTGGATTGGAACAGGGTTCGCACCAAGACGGTTTTTAATTTGATCCACAACGCGTAGGAAGTCTGCACCTGCACGGTCCATCTTGTTTACAAACACCATGCGAGGAACGTGGTATTTGTCAGCTTGACGCCATACTGTTTCAGACTGAGGTTCAACACCAGACGAGCCACAGAACACAACCACTGCACCATCAAGTACACGAAGAGAACGCTCTA
>NZ_JAWOTK010000383.1:0-1107 GCF_033338855.1 Vibrio sp. Vb0937
AATTTGATCACGGACATCGAAGGAATTGGCGCATGAAAGTCCGGATATAGCTGTCCCATCAGTGATTCCGTAAACTGTGGGTAACTGTTATCCAGACTTTGTCTTATCCGAGCGGTTAAAAAAGCACAACCTTCCAACAGACGTTCAACATGTGGGTCTTCAACTTGTTCTTCGCTGATACGTAACCTAGCCGCAATTTTAGGATATTGCTCGCCAAACTCTTGTCCTTTGTGTCGCAGATAGGCCAATTCACGATTGTAGTATTTTAGAAACTCTTCACTCATTTCGCTCGACTCAACTTCATTCCTAAGTTCACTGGCTCGACTTCCGAATTGAATTTCAACTCGTGGATGTCATTATCAATCAAACAAGTTGCGCTAATTTCTAACCGTAAGGTTCGATCTATCGCATTTTTTTCATCAGAAATTTGAACGTGCGGATTTCTTAACCGAGGTTCAAACTCCCGAATAGCTTCATAAACGATGTCACACAACTGACTTTGTCCATCTTGGCTGCTATAAGGCATTGAAGAAAAATCAGGTAACCCATAGTTCAGAATTGAGTATCTAACTTCTAAAAAGTCTTCGTGAATATTTTTCCAACCAATACGACTATTAAGCATCGACTCTAAGTCTCTTAACAAACCATTGAGCATGTGTTGCTGACTGACAGGAAAATCTTTTTCTTCTCTGGTAGTTGGGTCGCTATCAATCAACTTGTCTAGCAGTGAAACCGTTAAAGCCATAATTGCTCTTACGCCAACTCTTTTATTACTTGTAGATTTTGTAAGTCAGAAATCGGCAGCGCCATTTCACCGACAAGCCAACACTTCAGACCTAAACCTAAGTAAACTTCTTTGTCAGATGTTTGTTTCCAATCCGTTTCACGACCTAGTTTTTGAGCATCACTTTCTGAATCCACGTAAGTCATCGGCATATGGCCTTCACCTTCACCTAAACCGTCAATGTCAAACTCAACGGGGCGCCAAACACTTTCTAGCAAAGAGGTAGCAGATTTGATTTCTAAAGTGTTGATGCTAGCAATAGGGACGAGGAAGTAGTTGCCTGCGGTAGAAAACAGCTCAATGTAACCACCTAAACGATCATC
>NZ_JAWOTK010000384.1:0-1107 GCF_033338855.1 Vibrio sp. Vb0937
CGGTGAAACGCGATCCACGCACCAACATGCGCAGCTCGACAAACAATTGGGATTTTTGGACATCACTCCCAGAAGCGTTCCATCAAGTAACCATCGTCATGAGTGACCGCGGTATTCCTGCGTCTTACCGTCACATGCACGGCTTCGGTAGCCATACATTCAGCTTTATCAACGCTGAAAATGAACGCTACTGGGTGAAGTTCCACTTCAAAACTCAGCAAGGTATTAAGAACATCAGCGATGAGGAAGCACAACTGCTGGCGGGCAGAGATCGTGAAAGCCATCACCGCGATTTGTATGAGTCGATTGAGCGTCAGGATTTCCCGAAATGGAAAATGTACGTACAGATCATGCCAGAATTAGAAGCCGACGAAGTTAACTTCAACCCATTCGACCTAACAAGAGTATGGTCTCAAAAAGATTATCCACTTATCCCTGTAGGTGAGTTTGAGCTGAACCGTAACCCAGAAAACTTCTATGCAGAAGTTGAGCAATCCGCGTTTAACCCGGCAGCTATCGTTCCTGGAATTGGTTTCTCGCCAGACAAAATGCTGCAAGGCCGTTTGTTTGCATACGGAGATGCACAGCGTTACCGCCTAGGTGTAAACCATCACCAAATTCCAGTCAATGCCCCTCGTTGTCCGGTACACAGCTACCATCGTGACGGCGCAATGCGAGTTGACGGTAACTTCGGTTCAACACTGGGTTACGAGCCAAACTACAAACAAGAGTGGGCAGAGCAGCCTGATTATTCAGAGCCACCATTGCGAATTAGCGGCCATGCTGACCATTACGACCATCGTGTTGATGAGGATTACTTTAGCCAAGCAGGTGACCTGTTCCGACTAATGAACGAAGAGCAACGCCAAGCGCTGTTTGATAACACCGCACGAGCGATGGATGGTGTGCCAGACTTCATTAAAGAACGTCACGTAAACCACGCTTACCAAGCGGACGAAGCTTACGGCAAAGGCTTAGAACTGGCGTTAGGTTTAGCGAAATAACCCACAGCAAATATTCCATAGTAAATAAAAAGGGAGGCGCACGTTGCGCCTCCCAGTTAAGAGAAATTCGATATGATCAATTTAGACTTTTTCAAACTCTTCG
>NZ_JAWOTK010000385.1:0-1107 GCF_033338855.1 Vibrio sp. Vb0937
GTCCAAAAGACCCGCAGCGTCAAAAGGAGCTTGAGATGAACGTTCAGGCATTACCCATGCATCGGTTTATCGACCATGATGGGAACCTAGTCGGCCAACTACCCAACTGGGCTGACATTGAAACTTTGGTCGGGTTTTACCGCGACATGGTATTAACTCGCACCTACGATCAGAAAGCCGTTGCGTTGCAACGAACAGGTAAGCTAGGTACCTACCCTTCACACCTTGGCTCAGAAGCCATTGGTATAGCGGTAGGACGGGCATTAAAAACCGATGACGTCTTCGTCCCTTATTATCGCGATATGCCTGCGATGTGGTGTCGTGGCATTGGTATGGAAAAAAACCTTCAATATTGGGGCGGCGATGAGCGCGGCAGTGACTTCGCGCCAGAAGGCAGCCCTATCCCAAGCCGAGACTTGCCATTTTGTGTCCCAATCGCAACACAATGTACACATGCGGTCGGCGTTGCTTCTGCGTTGAAAATTCAAGGCAACCATGAAGCGGCACTGGTCATGTGTGGCGACGGTGGGACATCCAAAGGAGACTTTCTCGAATCCATCAACTGCGCAGGGACATGGAACATTCCGTTGGTTTTTGTGGTGAATAACAACCAGTGGGCGATTTCTGTACCACGCAGTTTGCAATGCGCGGCGGAGTTTCTTTCTGAAAAAGCAAAAGGCGCTGGCATTCCAGGGATTACCGTCGATGGCAACGACGTTGTTGCTATGTATGACGCTACCATGACCGCATTAGAGCGAGCACGAAAAGGCAAAGGGGCGACACTGATCGAAGCGGTAAGTTATCGCCTAAGTGACCACACCACCGCCGACGATGCGACGCGTTATCGTAATGCAGATGACGTGCAAACCGCATGGCAATTCGAGCCCGTGAGCCGACTAAAAACCTTTTTGATCAATCAAGGTGCTTGGAGCGATGAACAAGAGCAACAATGGCAAAGCGACTGCAAGGAACAAGTCGAGCTCGCGGTTGAACGCTACCTAAACTTGCCTCAACAAGCGCCTGAAACTGGATTCGATTACCTCTACGAATCGCTTCCTCAAGAGCTTCACGCTCAACGCGATGAATTGATCAATAAAGCAATGCGAA
>NZ_JAWOTK010000386.1:0-1107 GCF_033338855.1 Vibrio sp. Vb0937
GACCCTCGTTTTACCATCATTCATGGCCCGTTTTCTGGCATGGCTCAATACGCAGAAGAGTATGACCTAGTTGGTAAAGTAGACGGTGTACTATTGGATCTTGGTGTGTCTTCGCCTCAGCTGGATGACGCAGAGCGTGGCTTCAGCTTTATGAAAGATGGCCCGCTAGATATGCGCATGGATCCAACTTCAGGCATCCCGGTTTCTCAATGGTTGATGGAAGCGGATCTGGATGACATCACTTGGGTGATTCGTGAATTCGGTGAAGACAAACACGCTCGTCGTATTGCTCGTGCGATTGTGGAATACCGTGAAAACGAAGAGAACGAGCCAATGGTTCGTACTGGTCAGTTGGCAAAACTGATCTCTGAAGCAGCACCAAAAAGTTTTAAAGAGAAAAAGCACCCAGCGACGCGTGCTTTCCAAGCGTTCCGTATTTACATCAACAGTGAGTTAGAAGAAATTGATACTGCACTGAAAGGCGCGGCTCGTATTTTAGCTCCTGAAGGTCGTTTATCTGTCATCAGTTTCCATTCGTTGGAAGACCGCATGGTAAAACGCTTTATCCGCAAAGAAAGTAAAGGTCCTGAGGTTCCACATGGGATTCCTTTGACGGAAGCGCAAATCAAAGAGCTTGGCAGCGCAAACATGAAAACTGTTGGCAAAGCGATAAAACCGAGCAAACAAGAAATTGACATGAACCCTCGTTCGCGCAGTTCTGTGCTAAGAATTGCTGAAAAGCTTTAATTGTTATGACGAAACCCACTCCCAACCTTGCTAAGTTGATCGCCACGGATTTAATTACCGTTGGTCGCTGGTCATTACTATTGTTGCTATTGATCATGGCCTCAGCACTGGGAGTGGTATTTGCTACCCACCATGCGCGTCAAGCGATCACTGAAAAAGATCACACTCTGGTTGAGCGCGAGCGATTAGATAGCGAATGGCGCAACCTGATGTTGGAAGAAACCGCCTTAGCAGAACACAGTCGAGTGCAAGATCTTGCGAAAAAGGATCTTGAAATGAAACGACCTGATGGCGATAAAGAAGTGGTTATCACGCTAAAATGATAAGAAAGAAAACAAACGCTAAACAAGGAAATAAGCG
>NZ_JAWOTK010000387.1:0-1105 GCF_033338855.1 Vibrio sp. Vb0937
TCTATCACCGTGTCTTTTGCCGTACGGTTGTACTTGTCGGTGTTGGTAAAACGCAGCAGGTAAAACGATGAAGGCTCGTGACCATCAGTGACGACCGAGCGCGCTGGCAGCTCATCATTAAATGACACACGATAATCTACAGCTTTACCCGGCTTCATCTTAATTGATGCCACGTACTTGCGTAGAAGTGGCGTAATTTGCTCAGGCTCAACGTCTGCAACAATCACCATTTTGTAACCATGATCGGTTTTAAATAGTTGATCATGCACCGCAAGAATCTGCTCTGGCGTGACGGTATCGGCACCATCACTGCTCAGTAAACGATGACGACTATCCGGCGTATAAGCGCTGGTGTTCGCTACTTGGATGAGCTTACCCATAGGCGATTCCAAGAAAGCGCTGCGCTCTTGCTTAAACTCTTGTTTCACCGCGGCAAGCTGACGTTCATCAACCTTGATTTCGGTCGAAAGGTTGTACAAGCCATTCAAAGCTTCAACTAGACGATTTTTTTGCGTCGTAACCTGAACGCCATGCACTGTTGGCTCGAGTATTGGACCAAAAGCGATGTTGTTCGTACGTAAATAGGCATCCAGCTCTGAGCCAGAAAACTCTCCTAATCCACTGCGAACGGCGGTCATGGCAGCCAGTTCGTAGGCTGGATAAAGCGATTTATCTAGGGCTGCTTTACCCCCTTGGCTAGTGAAGTAGATGTAAGCGCGGCCACCAGCTTTTGCGTCTTTTTGGAACCAAACATCCACACCGTTTGATAAGGTGTAAACCTGAAAACCACCCGGAGCTTGACGCATACTAACGATGCTGCCTTCCTCTGCTGGTTGCAGGAAGCCTTCCGCTTTGGCGTTCATGCCCGAAGGCTTTTCACCAGCTTGTAGGTAGGCGCTGTTAAGCGCAGTGAATACATCAGAAAATTGCGCTTGCGTTTCACTTTTGCCCATGCCAATCACAAAGCTTGGTTGATTAGACAACAGCTCTTTTAACTGCGCGTTTACGCTCTCTAGCTTCGTTTTATCCAAAAAAGCTGCCAAGCTTTGCGCATATCTCTCTTTCGGGGGGCTTACGCTGTCGTGCTCCAATTGGAAAATACGCT
>NZ_JAWOTK010000388.1:0-1104 GCF_033338855.1 Vibrio sp. Vb0937
TACGCTCTTGTTCTAAGGCTTTTGCAGCACGCAGCATTTTTAGTTCGTCTTTGAGCGTCAAGCCGTAGCCTGATTTTACTTCAACCGACGTAACCCCACTTGCTAACAAGCCATCTAAACGAGGCAACGCGAGCTCAATTAATTGCTCTTCAGTAGCTGCTCGAGTGGCCTTTACGCTGGAAAGGATACCGCCACCTTGCTTCGCTATTTCCTGATAAGGCACGCCGTTTAAGCGCATCTCAAATTCATTCGCGCGATTCCCCGCGTAAATTAAGTGGGTGTGGCAATCAATGAGTCCCGGCGTCAGAAGTTGACCTTGTAGGTCGATAGTTTGCGAATAGTGTTGAGGAGACAGAAGCGCTTCTATTTGAGGGGTGTCACTTCCAACTGGA
The DNA here is from genome assembly GCF_033338855.1 of Vibrio sp. Vb0937. Lineage (NCBI taxonomy): Bacteria > Pseudomonadati > Pseudomonadota > Gammaproteobacteria > Vibrionales > Vibrionaceae > Vibrio > Vibrio sp. Vb0937. The sequence goes on from NZ_JAWOTK010000388.1 coordinate 393, forward strand.
TGAGCACTGATAGCCGCGATGTGACCAGCTTGAATACCAACACGGGTTGGTGGCGTTGGTAAATAACCTGCTTCACCACGTTCCATGCTAACTAGTCGGGCATTCTCAATCAGCAAATCCATTCTCTCATTCCTACTTTGATTTGTATCTTTAAATGTATATACAAATAAATAGGTCAAAAAGAATGCGGTGACAAGCGTGATGTTGCTAAAATGTGATCAAAACGTAGTGGGAAAGGCTGTTTATATGCACCTAGAGCAGAACTTTAGAGCTCAGCTTGTACTTGTTACCTGGGTGGTAGAGTAGAGCTGTACTGACCAACTTGTCTTGGCTCCATGTTCTACGATTAAGAAGAAGACAAGGTTCATTGGCCTGCATTTTCAAATCCAGTTTGATGCGATTATCGGGAACAATGGCTTCAACCGTGTGTTCAATCGCGCTCAACGGACAGTTATTAGATAGGTATTGATTAGGAGTAATTTGGGTGAAGTCTTGGTTAAGATAACTCGGGGCGTATTGGCTGTTTACCCCACGCAGTTCTAACTGAATAGGTGTGCTGTCTTCATAGTGAATGATCTCACTGTAAAACACCGTTGTACCAAGCATTACACCAAGTTTTATTGCGATGCTATCATCCGCTTTTATCGCGACTTGCTGAACTACTTTACTGCTGTATTGGCGTCCTCGGTCACTGACTTCTTCCGCTATATTG
>NZ_JAWOTK010000389.1:0-1104 GCF_033338855.1 Vibrio sp. Vb0937
GAAGTCAGTTTACTATTAGAACAGGCGTTGCAACTTGAACCTTATAATGAAGCCGCATTGTCGTTGATAGCGAACGATCACTTCATTTCTTTCCGCTTTCAAGAAGCCATCGATACTTGGGTTCTACTCCTAGATTCCAATGACCCCAATTTAGACAGAGTGACGATCATCGAGTCCATCAACAAAGCGAAAAAGCTGATGTAAGTATACAATGTAGAGTACAGAGGAAAGTCAGTATGAAGAAGCTAGAAGCGGGTTTGTTGGTATTGTTGTGCGGTACAGTGCTGGTGGGATGCTCGTCTCCTTCAACTGGTTCTTCATCTGCCTATTATTCGAGTGGGTATTACGACCCTTGGTGGTATGGTCACGATGACTATTGGATTTACTATTATCCGGGTTGCTGTGACAACGGACATGACCATCGAGAAAAACTCGAGGCATGGTGGAATAGTCTCGACGACGATCAACAACAGTCAATCAAAGACAAAGTTGAAGATTGGAAAGATGGCGATATGAACGCCAACTTCGATAACATGAAGCAACAACTGGATAAGCACTGGCAGACGTTGCCGGATGAACAAAAACAAGCGATTCAAGCAAAATGGCACGAGCGTCCCCAGCGTGTAGAAACAAAAACGTTACCAAAACAAACGACGTTGCCAGAATCAACATTGAAGACACAGCCATTACCCGCGCATAACGTGTCGCGTCCGATTACCAAGCCAAATATTCAGAGACCTCAGACTCGACCAAACATCCAACCGGTGCCAAGAATTCGTCGACGTTAATGGTTTACTTGCATTTTGATGATGTACTTCGACTAGAATGAACTGATGAAAACAAAGGGCGCAGAACGCGCCCTTTGTTGTTGCATCATAGGTCTCGAATCCTATTTTCTGTTTGACTAATAGGTTGCTTCTCTTTCGGCCTCTTCTGTATCCCAATCTGGCACGACGGTGTCTAAGAAGTGCTTTTTATCCGCGTTCATTTTTTCCATATCCATTCCTAAAGCTTCTTGGGCTTTTGCTTTGGTCGAGATATCTGGAATTTGAACAGGGTCAGTAATGCCTTTTGTTGCCAGTAGTCGTACCAATTTGGTACGGG
>NZ_JAWOTK010000390.1:0-1102 GCF_033338855.1 Vibrio sp. Vb0937
TGGGGCGTACGACAAATTGGTTTCTATCGAGATGATTGAAGCCGTGGGGAAACAGTTTTTAGCTTCCTACATCAAAAAATGCGAGTCATTATTAAAGCCTAGCGGCCTGATGGCTATCCAAGCGATTACGATTGCGGATCAGCGTTACGACTATTACAGCAACAATGTCGATTTTATTCAGAAATACATTTTCCCTGGCGGTTTCTTGCCGTCGGTGACGTCTTTGACACAAGCGGCCACTAAGCACAGTGATTTGGTAGTTCGTGATTTGTTTGACATCGGCCTAGACTACGCAAAAACACTGAATGAGTGGCATCGCCGTTTTAACCGCGCAGAGGATGCTGTGCGAGGGTTTGGGTACGATGACCGGTTTGTCCGCATGTGGCGTTATTACCTTAGTTATTGTGAAGGCGGTTTTCTTGCACGTACGATCAGCGCCGTTCACATGACTTTCCAGCGCCCATAACAATTATGAGAGTGTTGATTGCGTCCACTTGGTTTCAACTGTGCTGGTTTATTGCTGTGCTTGGTACGTTTGAGTGGCAATGGTTGATGATGATACTGGCATTGGCGACCTTGGTGTATGCCATTCTGACGGCGTTTCACTCGGTGAAAGCGATCTCCTTTGTCACCATTTTCGGGCTAGTTCTCGATACGCTAAATCAACACTTCTCGCTTTTGGTTTTCCCTACCCCTTGGCTCCCTGTGTGGTTGATTGGTCTATGGGTATTGTTTGCATGGTATGCCTACCAACTGAAAGTGCTTTTGCACCGCTTCGCCAAAATCTACGTATCAATATTAGGTGGGCTTGGAGGAATGCTCAGCTACTTCGCTGGCTACAAGCTTCAAGCGGTAGAGTTTGGATTCGATACAAGTATTACGTTACTGGCCTTGTTTGTTGAGTGGTTGGTGTTAATGCTGGTGATTCTCAAGGTGTATGACAATGGCAAGCTTAAAGAGAAAACTCCTAAGGGGTATGGGTAGCGGTATCTTGTTTGTGTTTGCAATGGGCGCAATACCTTCGCAGGCACAAGATATAGGGAGCACTGACAGACTGAATGTAGAAAACTGGCAGGAATGGGAAACAGTTGGCGAAGCGCAG
>NZ_JAWOTK010000391.1:0-1101 GCF_033338855.1 Vibrio sp. Vb0937
GTTTTGGCCGAGAAGAGTGGCTACAGCCTTACACTGATAAAACATTGGAAACCATCACCAGTAAAGGCGTGAAGAAAATTGATATCATGACTCCTGCATTTTCATCTGATTGTTTAGAAACTTTGGAAGAAATTGCGGGAGAGAACAAAGAGATCTTTATGGAAGCGGGTGGTGAGCAGTTCCACTATATTCCATGCCTTAATGACGATGACATGCATATCGATATGATGGCAGAACTAGTACGCAGCAAGCTGTAGAGCTTTGGTATTCTGCACTGAATGAATACAGAAAAGGGTCGCGATTGCGACCCTTTTTAATAACTTTGAAACCATGTTAAGCAACTTGTGTTTGTTGCTCTTCAATTTGTTCTGCAGTGCTGTGAGTGTTTTCTGCACCGTGCATCCAACGAACAAGCGTGTTCGAGAATAACATTAGAATCACACCACTGATCAATGCAGTTACTGCGATGCCACTAAAGATAGCCATTGCACCAAGTTCACCCACATGAGAACCCACGTAACCAGCGACATAGTTCGCAATAGCGTTACAACCAAACCATGCACCCATCATCAACGATGCAAGACGTAGCGGAGCCAGTTTGGTTACAAGAGACAGGCCAATAGGGGATAGACACAGTTCACCCAAAGTATGGAAGAAGAACGCGCCAACTAGCCATAGCATGGATGTTTTCACGTTAGTATCACCACCTTGCTCCATTACTGCACCAACCATGCATAGGAAGCCTAGTGCCAAGAAGAACATGGCTAAAGCAAATTTCGCTGGTGAGTTTGGTTCACGTTTACCTAGTTTCACCCATAGAACCGCAAGGACAGGCGCAAGCGTAATGATAAAGAATGGGTTTAGTGACTGGAACCAAGCTGCAGGTACTTCAAAACCGCCAATCATACGATCGGTGTACTGCTGAGTGTAAATGTTCATCAGACCGCCAGCTTGCTCGAAACCAGCCCAGAATACGATAGTAAACAGGCTCATCACCAAGATAACTTTAATGCGATCTACTTCTTCTTTGGTAAGAGGCTGTTTTGTTTTGGCGTTCTTATTGTTTAGGTCGCGTTTCGCGGCTGGCTCACGGCCAATATC
>NZ_JAWOTK010000392.1:0-1101 GCF_033338855.1 Vibrio sp. Vb0937
GGGTTAGCCTTGGTTTCATTCGTTATCTCCTTGTTGTCGAATGAATATTGTGATTTTGATGTGAGTCTGGTTTTATATAAAACAAATCTGACCATTCTCACAAATGTTCCAATGTGGCAACGGAGCAGTATAATTACACGCTGTTTTATTACTCACACCTTATCACTGTTGTTTGGTTATCATGTTGGCATATTTGTTATTTTTTTTTAACGCTTCTTTTGTGATCCTCAATTCTGCGATTTGTTCACTCGTAATTTGTGTCATCGCTATTTTTAAGATCCTACTTCCGACCGCGCAGTTAAAAGCTAAAGGGACGGAAGCTGCCAACAAAGTGATGTGGATTTGGGCGACCGTCAATGCGGGGATTCTTGCCTTGTCTAACCGTGTGGAGTGGGACGTTCAAGGCATCGAGAATCTGAAAAAAGATGGTTGGTATTTGCTGATCAGCAATCACCTCAGTTGGACAGATATTGTTGTACTGTGCTGCGTATTTAAAGATCGCATTCCAATGCCGAAGTTTTTCCTCAAACAACAACTGCTGTATGTGCCGTTTATTGGTATGGCATGTTGGGCGTTAGACATGCCTTTCATGCGTCGTTACTCTCGTGAGTATTTAATTCGTAACCCTCACAAACGTGGCCAAGATTTGGCAACCACACGTCGTTCGTGTGCCAAGTTCAAGCATACTCCAACCACGGTTGTGAACTACGTGGAAGGTACACGCTTTACTGAAGAGAAGCAGCGTAAAAGCAAAGCGGGCTACCAATACCTGTTGCAACCCAAATCAGGCGGTATTGCTTACACATTGGCGGCAATGGGCGAGCAGTTTGAGAACATCATTGATGTGACCCTCGCGTATCCAGAGAATACGGACAAACCTTTTAAAGACATGCTGATGGGGCGCATGACTAAGATCGTGGTCCATGTGAAAGTGTTGCCAGTTGATGAGCAGGTGTTAGGGGATTACTTCAACGACAAGCCGTACAAGCGCCAATCCCAGCAATGGTTAGGGGATGTGTGGCAAGAGAAAGACCAACTGCTACAAGAGATTCATAAATAAAAAGGGGAGCCATGCGCTCCCCTGTTTTCTGTGCGTTGCGC
>NZ_JAWOTK010000393.1:0-1101 GCF_033338855.1 Vibrio sp. Vb0937
CGATTCTCATTTTGGCTTTCTTCGAAGGATTGTTTAGGTATAGAAGGCAAAATGCCGCGGGACTTCAGTGTCTGTGCGGATAGCCAACGTTTGTATTGCATCAGTAGGTAAAAGACATGTTTACAGGAATAGTGCAAGGAACAGCGAAGGTTGTTCAGATTGATAAGAAAGAGCGTTTTCAAACTCACGTCATTGAACTCGATGGCGCGTTAATCGAAGGGTTAGAAATTGGTGCGTCTGTTGCGCACAATGGCTGCTGTTTAACTGTGACGAACATCGATGGAAATCGAGTCAGCTTTGACTTGATGCAAGCCACGCTTGCGTTGACCAACTTGGGGCTTATCGAAGAAGGAAGCGCTGTTAACGTTGAGCGCGCTGCTAAATTTGGTGACGAAATCGGTGGGCACAGTATGTCTGGTCACATTAGCTTAATGGCAAACATTGTAGATGTGATTGATACGCCGAACAACCGCACAATTTGGTTTGAGTTACCACAAGAGTCGATGAAATATGTTCTTGCGAAAGGTTACATTGGTATCGACGGCTGCTCGCTAACCATTGGAGAAGTTGAAGCAAACCGTTTCTCTGTGCATTTGATTCCTGAAACTTTACAAAGAACCTTGTTTGGCAGTCGACAGGTGGGTGACAAGGTGAACATTGAATTCGATCCACAAACTCAAGCTATCGTTGATACTGTTGAGCGCGTACTGGCGGCTAAACAGTTGTAGCTGGAACGCAGATTTGGCCTTATATATTGGCCTCATATAGATGAAGAAAAAGGAGCAAAGAGGCTCCTTTTTCTATTTTAAATGGATTTAAAACAATACCGAGGGTGGCTACTCGTAGTTGTCATCAATAAACAACTCGACTTTATCTTGAAGTTCGTCCACGCGCATATTTAAATGAATCGCATGGCAACAAGCCGGGCAATCATCATAAAACTCTTGATCCCCATTACTTGCATCCAATGTTATGCCTATTGAGTGCCCACAATGCGGGCACTTAACATGCCTTTCAGTATAATTTTTCATACAACAACTCCTAGTATTGCAGGGCTTTTAAAACTCAATATTTAAGGAAGTACAGCCCTTTCACTTACTT
>NZ_JAWOTK010000394.1:0-1098 GCF_033338855.1 Vibrio sp. Vb0937
TGCGGAGAATATCACACTCTTAGCACTTTTCTGTGATGCAAATCACCCTATTTTTGCAGTTTCTCAAACTTGAGAAGAACTCAGTAAATGGATGAATGGCAACTAATTTTTACAATAAGAAATGCGAATAACAGGAAAGAAAACAGCCCATCAAAGATGAGCTGTTCGGTAATGAATCAATGCTGTGGAACTATTGCATTTAAATTTTGTCTGTCACCGCAAGTGTTGCTGCAAGCACGTCTTGCCCAAACATCACGCTGCGCTCAGGAGACCAACCGTACAACGGATCAGGGTGGTTGTTATTGTCTTTGAATGGCATCTCGATTGTGTACGATAAGCACTTAAATTGCTCGGCAACCCAGTTTGAACCAACCGTCAGGTTTGCCTTGCCTGGTTCGTCTTTGTCGTAGCCAATTTCATCTTGGAACTCTGGCGTAATAGTCAACAGTGCTTGTTTGAATGCATTTTCCAGCGCCGCTAAGTTTTCATCGTACGATGGGATGCCTTCAGAGCCTGCAACAAAGTTGTATGGGATCGCTTCATCACCATGAACATCTAAGAACATATCCACGCCCGTTTCGAGCATGCGTTCACGAACAAGGAACACCTCTGGGCTTTTCTCCATTGAAGGCGTTTGCCATTCACGGTTTAGGTTTACACCAACCGCATTCGTGCGTAGGTGACCACGAATACCACCATCTGGGTTCATGTTCGGTACAACGTAAAGCACTGCTTTCTCAAGTAATGCACGGGCAACCGTATCGTTTTCATCCAGCAGACGCTGAATCATACCTTCCATAAACCACTCGGCCATGGTTTCGCCCGGATGCTGACGCGCGATCATCCAGATTTTCTTTTTGCCTTCTTCTGGCTCACCAAAAGTCAGTAGGCTCATGTCGTTACCATCTAGGGTATGACCCAGTGTATCTAGCTTGCAGTGGTGCGCGCTTTGCGCCATGTGCAGTAGATCGAGATGGCGATCATACGTGTACGGTGCAAAGTATGCGAAATAGATAGAGCCGCGCTCTGGGATCACAGTAAACGTTAATGTGTCACCATCAAATTCAGCGGGAATACGGAACCATTCTTCACGGTCAT
>NZ_JAWOTK010000395.1:0-1096 GCF_033338855.1 Vibrio sp. Vb0937
GCTAACGCAAGTCGAAATCCGCCTATCTAAGCAGCATAGTGTACCTGTCATGCAGGACATGGTGCCGGTCGGTTTACCTTCCGATCTGTTGAAACGTCGTACCGATATTCGCTTAGCCGAGCGCGAAATGGCCGCGCTCAATGAAGAGTTAGCAGCAAGCGTTGCTGATCAATATCCGAAGTTCTTTTTGACGGGCGCTCCGGGGTTGTCTGCGTCAAGCTTTGACGATCTTTTCAGTAGCGATTCTTTCGGTTGGATGGGCGCGGCAGGCGTAAGCTGGAACTTGTTCGATGGGGGTCGTGGCGAGGCAATTGAAGCCATCAACCAAGCGCGTTTTGATTCGGCGACATTGTCTTATCAACATACGGTCGAGGCGGCTTTGGCAGAAACCGAATCCTCGCTGTTTGCTTATGGTCGCAGCCAAGAAAATCAGCGTCGAATCGATGAGGCATTGAAAGCCACCAATAACGCCGTCAACAAAGCCAAGTCACTGTACCGAGCTGGCTTGATTGATCACTTATCGGTTTTAGATGCGCAACGTCAGCAACGCATGATGCAAGATCAGCGAGTCGCAGCAAAGTTACAAACCGCACAAGCTACGATTGCGCTCTACAAATCACTTGGTGGTGATTGGACGCTACAACCAGAAGCACCACCCGAAACGAATGCCAAAGGTTAGGTTTCTTACAAGCCTCACACCTTTGCATCACAACGGATGCCGTTGAATCGGTTAAAAAGAGGCCACTTAGATGGCCTCTTAGTTTGTGAGGCAAATATTTCTACCACCTATACCCTCTCTCGGTTGTATAATGCCGGCTCTGAAATATTTTGTTACGTTACTTCGGTAACCCCTGAGATTACAACATGAACAACAGCAGATGGGTCGGCTTGCTCGGCGGCACGATCGTTTTACTTTGCACATTTCTCCTATTCGGATCTTCCGTTCATGCTGATTGGTACATGATGCCTGCAGAAGCAGTGAACGGCATCGCATTTACACTGGCTTTCGGGCTAGGGCTGAATAGCATTTTTGCCTACGTCACAGCATTCATTACGCTCGCTGCGTTATTCTACATAGGCTACGTTGTTAGCTACC
>NZ_JAWOTK010000396.1:0-279 GCF_033338855.1 Vibrio sp. Vb0937
AACTAGCAATACGCTCACAACTAATAACGCAGCTGCACCTTGTTGTTTCTTCATTACTGCCAGTTCCTTTGCATCGCAGTAAACGACTGCTGCGTGCGAATATCAGTCGCGTCTTTCAATTCGGTTCCCAATGTAATGGTCATCAGTGCACTTTTTGCATCAGTGCTTTCTAGTAATTCACTAGCCAGGTCAAATCGATTAACGTGAATAACTTTTTTATCAAAGAGAGTGTTACATGAGCCTGTGCCTGCAAGGTTGACCACATCATTAACATCCCAT
>NZ_JAWOTK010000396.1:289-1095 GCF_033338855.1 Vibrio sp. Vb0937
CATATCGTTATTTGCTTTTTTTCACACACAAATAGCGACTCTGGCGTGTTAACTCGTTGCTCATAAGCCACGTTTTTATACAAAGGAGCAGAGCCAGAAACACCTATGTAATAGGCGTAAGCAATTAGCCCTCTATCAACATCATCAAGAGTGTAAATTGTGTTCGCTGAGCCCGAGATTTTTATAGAATGACCATTGTTACCGTCAAAACCAGCACGCTGAATGTCGCTCTTGAGCATCTGCACGACACTTTCAGAATTCTGTAACAACATTAACTCTTTCGAACGCTCCATTATCACTCGTTGACCACTCACATAGATTGACCCCACTGTCGCTAGAGAAATAAGCCCAAGTGCAGATGCGATCATAAACTCAACAAGGCTCGCCCCTTTTTGTTTAAACATAGCCATCCTTAAGAGCAAGTTGAATAACCGTAATATTCTGTGCCGCTGTTATCACTACATACTCTTACGCGGGCTGATAAAGTATGAGAAATGAGCTTTAAGGCTTTTGATGATTCACCAACAGGATAAAACTTCAAGTTTCCTGATGATGGTCGACCATGGACATCGTCGAAGCTGATTTGATCGGAAGCATAGCTCGGGGTAACGACAATACCGTCATACGGCTTACCTGATAAAGAGAACAACACAGTTCCAGCCCCCTCAGCCGCGTTGTCTGTCAAATCAATACGCCAGTTTCCGTCACTGGATGAACTCCCAGACATGATGATGTGCGCCCAGAGTCTTTCGCGCCGTAATACTGCTTCAGACTTACCTTCAATAACAAAGCCATGTAATTCATTA
>NZ_JAWOTK010000397.1:0-1094 GCF_033338855.1 Vibrio sp. Vb0937
CCAAAGCCAAGAAGCTGTACATCACGTCATTCGCTTTACCAATTGGTTGGTTAACGAATTCGCGAGTGCCTTTGTGATCGTCTTCGAGTGCTTTAATGATGCCTTGGTCTGCTTCTGCAAGCGATTTCTTAGTCGCTTTGTCGAAAATTGGTCGAGCTTCAGATTGTCCTTCCACTACTTGCCATTGGCCGTCTTTTTGCTCGATGACCAGATCCATGACTCCCACGTGGCTACCCCAACGGCCAGGCATGACGGCAGTGACACCGTTGATGGTGCCTTTGTTGTTGTCTACGCCTTGTAGATTCTCAAATCCTTTGCCTGGGAAGACCGCGTGAGAGTGACCAAACGCAATGGCATCAATGCCTTTCACTTGCGTTAAATAGTACACCGAGTTCTCCGCACCTAGTTTATATGGATCGGTTGAAACCCCTGAATGCGGAATCGCGACAATAATGTCCGCACCTTCCTTCTTCATCTGCGGAATCAGCTTCTCTGCAGTTTCTTTGATGTCTTTGGCAACCACGTTACCTTCAAGATTTTTCTTATCCCAAACCATGATTTGCGGTGGAACAAACCCGATGTAACCCACTTTTACTTGATGAACTTCGCCATCGGTATCTTTAAAACTGTGTGTTTTGATCAGGTAAGGTTGGAAGTAATGCTCGCCAGTTTTCTTATCAAACACATTGGCGTTGATGTAGGGGAAGTTCGCGCCGGCCAGCGTATTTTGTAAGAAGTCCAAACCATAGTTGAATTCATGGTTACCAATGTTCCCCACATCATAGTGCAATTGGTTCATGGCTTTGTACACAGGATGAACTTCTCCAGCCTGTATGACTTTTGCTGCCATGTAGTCACCCATCGGGCTACCTTGAATTAAGTCGCCGTTGTCGACCAACACGCTGTTTTCCACTTCGGATTTTGCCTGCTTAACTAATGTGGCTGCGCGGCTCAAACCAATTTGTTGTGATGGTTGGTCTTTGTAGTAATCGTAATCCATCACGTTGGTGTGGATGTCAGTGGTTTCAATAATGCGAAGCTTGATCGTGTCTGCCATTGCTGGCCCTGCAAGCGTCAACATGCCACTCAAAACT
>NZ_JAWOTK010000398.1:0-1093 GCF_033338855.1 Vibrio sp. Vb0937
AAACCACAAAGGTGTTTTGTGATTCTTTGTCTGCACGCTGTTGACCACCTGCTCGAATGCCCGCTTCGGTGACTTGCCATCCGTCTTCTGATTTACTTATCCAGCCTAGCTCACTCAACAATTGGTTGATTCGCTTGGCATTAAGGCGAAGTTTATCGCCAAGTAGTGTGGCACTCAGAGTTTTCCCAGAGGTAGGATTCAGCTCAATATGCAAGTTCGTAGGCCAGACAATAAACTGCCCAAACTTGGGGTGGTCAACATATTCACCGCCGAACTTAGCGCCCTCTTCCGTCAGGATCCATTTGTCCTCTTGGCGAGTGATGTAACCGGCGCGTTTGAGATCTGAAAACAGCAGCTTGGCGTCAATATTGCGCATTTTCGCTAATGCTGATGTCGATATTTTTTCTGACATGTGTGGAGCCTCCTGCTGCTGGGAAAATAACATCCTGTGAATGATATTAACGCATTGATTTCATTGCTTGAAGCAAGAATGAGAAAGATTCATACCAAGAAACAAAAAAGCCAGTCTTTTCCGACTGGCTTTAGATTTAAATGATTCTAAAATTGGCGTGGTTACGCCTTTCGCCGATTATTTGATAAAGGCGATGCAGCCTTGCAAAATCACTAAGTTAACGATGTCGATGAAGAATGCACCGACAATCGGCACCACCATAAATGCCTGTGGTGACGGGCCGAAACGGTTCACGATAGACCCCATGTTCATCACGGCTGTTGGTGTCGCCCCCAAACCAAAACCGCAGTGTCCACTAGAAATTACCGCCGCGTCGTAGTTGCTGCCCATGACGCGGAATGTCACGTAGTAAGCGAACACCGCGAGAATTACCGACTGCACGGCAAGGATGATCAAGAACGGAATGGCTAGATCAAAAATGTTCCACAGTTTTAGGCTCATTAGCGCCATTGCTAGGAACAGCGACAATGAAACCGTACCGAGAATATCCACGGTTTCTAAGTCGACTTTGCGAACTTTCGTCACTTCCATGATGTTGGTGATCACCACACCAATAAACAACGCGTAGACAAAGTCCGGAATCATCAACCATTTGATGCCAAAGCTGCTCACCCAGTTTTC
>NZ_JAWOTK010000399.1:0-1093 GCF_033338855.1 Vibrio sp. Vb0937
TTGCAGCAAGATTTGTTGGCCAATGGCTTTGATCATGCCGCTTTCCTCCGCGATTGGGATGAAATCTAATGGTGAGATCATACCGCTTTCGCTATTCCAGCGAGCTAGGGCTTCGGCGCCACATACGTTACCACTCGCGAGATCGATGATCGGCTGATAATGAGGCACAAATTCGCGCTTGTCGATGCCCGTTTGCATCTTCGTGAGCAGCTGAGTACGAAACTTCGATGCGCTCGCGAGTTCTGGGCTGTAGTAACAAATGCCCGTCAGTGGATCTTGCTTCGCGTAGCTCAGAGCAATGCTGGCATTGCGTAGCCAAAGCGGCATGTTCTCACCATGCTTGGTTTGCACAATCCCTAGTGAGATCTTCATCACCACGCTTTCACCTTCAACCATAAATGGTGCTGCGAACAGTTGTTGTAGGCGACGTTCTGTTAAACGGATGTCTTCGTCTTTATCCATATCTGGCATAAACAGAGCGAACTCATCACCACCAATTCTGGCCAGCATGGTGTTGTCTGGGAATTGTTGCTTCAGCCTTTCTGCGATGCTAACCAACAGCTGATCACCATTGTGGTGTCCCACGCTGTCGTTGATATCTCTAAATTTGTTGATCCCCAATAAGAACAAACTACCGTGACACAAATTGGGTTTGTTTTCGCAGATTTCGATTAATCCTTGGCGGCTGTAGAGTCGAGTTAATGAGTCATACACCAGCTGATCGCGCAGCGCCTTAAATGAGGCTTTGAGGTTGCTGGCCATTTCATTAAAGGCTTTTGCGAGCACGGTCGTTTCGTACACACGGCCAGGTTGGGGCATTGAGCTATCCCAATCGCCATTTGCTAGGTGTTGAGCCGCATCGGCAGTGGCGTTGATTGGTCGAGTCACGCGTTCGAAGATGACCCAACTAAAGCCGATACCAAACAAGCTGACGACGATACCAACAATCCAGCTTTTCTCTTGGCTTTTCGGTAAGAGGCCAAGCAAATCAGATTCCGAGATAGAAGTGCCGATGAACCAAGTTAAACCGTTTGGATCGTAGTAGGGCGTGATACGGCTAAAAATACGTTGGCCGCTGTGATCAAACTCAAAC
>NZ_JAWOTK010000400.1:0-1092 GCF_033338855.1 Vibrio sp. Vb0937
ACGATATTCCACTTTGTTCTTGAACAACACATCATCGACATCAATCGAGGTGCTTACACTCACCGCTTGGCGCTCGGTGGTGATGTTTTGATCATCCTCGATTTCGCCTTTCTGATAGCCGATACCCATGTCGATGTCGTCGTTCATGTCGTAGCCAAAGCCGAATGAATCGATGCGACCTTTGCCGTTGTTCTCATCCACAAATTGGTTTTCTTGGTAGAAATCGACCGTTGAAGTCAGATCTGCACGTTGGCCGACAATCACGTTGTTTTTGCCTTCGTAGCTGTCATCGACATAGGTTAAGTAAGTGCTGTAGTCTTCCGTTACGTCATAAGTCACGCTGGCTTCAGCCGCATCGCCACGATCGCCCGTGGTGTATTCTGCGCCAACGACGAAGTCTTCTAAAATACGCGTTTCACCACCAATAGTGACGCTGTCGTTCTCATCGTACTCATCGGTTTTTCCAACGGTTTTTTGCCCTTTGATGTAAACATTGTTGTCGCTATCCCAAATGTAATCGGCACGCAGGCCCGCTAAGGTGCCTTTGCCTTTTTCGTCTTCGTTGTTTAGCTCTTCGACTTGTTTACCTGCTGCGGAAATCTTGATGTGTTTGGTCACTTTGACCTGAGTTTCCAGTTCTGCCTGTTGAGAATCCGTTCTTAGTGTGCCGTCGGACTCACGCTCTTCCATCGAGGTAAATCGAGTTTTCACCGCAACACGATCCGTTGCTTGAAGACGGATTTCCGTACCATAAGATTCTTGTTCTAAATCGTCATCTTGGCTTGCGTAGCTGTAACCTGCATCTTTAGATTTGTACCAAGCTTTAACATCGTTACCCACAGCAGAAAACACGCTCGGGGCGATATCGTAAAGGTTCATCACCCCTTTCACTTGATAAGAGTCACCTTCACGATCATCCGCACTGCCGCCAATAGGAGTAAAGGTTAAACCGCCATCGAAAGAGACATAGTTAGAATCGGTTTGACGACCTTTACTGTGGCCGAACTCGGCTTTCAAATAGGTGCCTTCTGATGCTCGTAACGTTAAGTCTGTGCCGTAAGCTTCGTAGTCTTGGTTATCTTTTTCTTCGGT
>NZ_JAWOTK010000401.1:0-1091 GCF_033338855.1 Vibrio sp. Vb0937
AATTTCACAGAGTTTTACCCAAACATCAGAAATTCACCCGTTATCTGCATCATCAAGCCGAACTGCTGCACATACAAAAATCCCCAACGATACCAAAAGGTATGGCTGGGGATCTTTTCATCAATCTGAAATCTAAGTCAGTGCTTGTTACTTTTTATCTGACTTTTCGTTGTACATTTCTTCGATTTCGTCTTGGTATTTATCGTTAATCACTTTACGACGCAGTTTTTGCGTTGGCGTTAACTCTCCATCGTCCATAGAGAAAGCTCTTGGTAGCAGTTTGAACTTCTTAACTTGCTCAAATTTCGCCAGTTCTTTTTGCAGTTCATTCACTCGCTTCTCAAGCATTTCGACCACTTGGTGGTGTTTGATAAGCTCAACTCGGTCATGGTATGCGATGTTCAGTTCTTTCGCATATTCTTCAAGAGAGTCAAAACACGGCACAATCAGCGCAGAAACAAACTTGCGTGTATCGGCAATCACCGCAATCTGCTCAATGAAGTGGTCTTTACCAATCGCACCTTCGATCATTTGCGGTGCAATGTATTTACCACCAGAGGTTTTCATCAGTTCTTTAATGCGATCGGTGATGAACAGGTTGCCATTTTCATCAATATGGCCAGCATCACCGGTCTTTAAGAAACCGTGCTCATCAAACGTCTTTTCGGTCTCTTCTGGCATTTTGTAGTAACCACGCATCACCATCGGGCCACGAACTAGAATCTCGTTGTTTTCGCCAATCTTCACTTGCGCGCCAGGCATCGACATACCGATAGAATCCGGATCAAAGCACTTGTCATCCCAGCACGAAATCGTCGCGGTGGTTTCTGTCATGCCGTAGCCCAACTTCACGTTGATGCCAATAGCATGGAAGAAGCGACCAATGGTTTCATCCAACTTCGCGCCACCACATGGCATAAAGTTGATACGACCACCGAGCAGTGCGCGCAACTTACTGAGCACCAGCTTGTCAGCTAATGCGTGTGCTTTACGCAGCATCATCGAAGGTTTGCGTTTTTCTTGATGGCAAAGTGCCATTTTCGCGCCCATATTCACCGCCCAAGTAAACATGATCTTGCGATGAATCGGTG
>NZ_JAWOTK010000402.1:0-1090 GCF_033338855.1 Vibrio sp. Vb0937
TGAGCAAGCTTTGGGACGTATCGTTGCAAACACCATTTACGCGGTCGAGTTGGTCAATCCCAATCGTCTTGCTCAACCTGGAGAGGGCGCAACGCTTGCAGCCTTAATTCCTGAGAACAAGCGAGCAGTCACTATTCGTGTAAATGACGTTATCGGCGTAGCGGGTTTCCTACTGCCGGGTAACAAAGTGGATGTGTTGAGCACGGTGAGCTATGGCAAAGGCAAGCAAGCGACCACACTCACTGTGTTAAAAAATATCAATGTATTAGCAGTCGACCAAACAGCAAAAACTAACGACAACAAACCCGTGATCGTTCGTGCAGTCACATTGGAAGTTACCCCGAAAGAAGCGGAAAAACTGCTTTCTGCTAACAGCAAGGGTGAGATCCAACTGGCTTTGCGTAACCCTCATGAAGTCGATAAACCTATTGTTGCAAAAAAATATACCCCTCGACCTAGTGTGACCATCATTAAGGGATCTCAGGCATCCAGTGTCCGAGTCAGTAATTAGGTGAATTATGAAAACAATAATATTACTCGTTAGCCAGTTACTTTTTGTTAGCTTGTCTGTTCATGCGGCAACCGCGCAGTCTGGAAGAGTTGTTTCTGTTGCGCATCATCAATCTACACAATTGGTGATTTCAGGTAAGGCCAAAAAGGTGACGTTAGGGGATCCAGAAGTCTTGGATATCGTGGTTCTAAGATCGAATGAACTGTTCTTGATTGGTAAAAAACTAGGAACGACCAATGTGTCGGTTTGGGATAGTCGTGGCCGATTGATCGAACAGTTTAATGTCGAAGTCACTCACGATTTAAATACGCTTAAATCTAAGTTGTTCCAGTTCTTGCCGGACGAAAGTATCGAAGTGCATAGCGCTCAAGAGAAAGTCGTTCTCAGAGGTTTGGTCAGCAGTCAGCAAAACATGGATATCGCCGTCAAAATTGCCGAAACCTTTGCTTTAGGTGATGCCGCTGATGAAGAAGATGACAACGCGAAAGATGATGAAAGCTCAGTCATTAACTTGCTTTCTATTGGTGGCGCGCAGCAGGTGACGTTAGAAGTGACGGTCGCGGAAGTGCAGCGTTCATT
>NZ_JAWOTK010000403.1:0-1090 GCF_033338855.1 Vibrio sp. Vb0937
TCCCTTAAAAATAATGACCTTATACGGTTTAATTATTAACCTTTATTACAACCCCATTGATAACATAGCAGTAACAATGGAAGTTTTTTAGTTAATTCAGGGAGTAAATGTGACCTTTCGAACTCTATGGCTGATTTCGCTGCTGTTGTTAACGGGTTGCTCAGATTACCAATGGGGCTGGTATGTACTCGACCCGTCAACGGAACAAGGGATAACCAACCTAAAGTTTTTAGTCGCGGGGTTTAATGACACCATTCAAGTGTCACTCTTGAGTATGTGTTTTGCCATGACACTTGGGCTGCTGATTGCGTTGCCTGCACTTTCTCGCTCACCAACGCTCAAATGGATGAATCGCATCTACGTTGAGGTGATCCGCTCAATCCCAGTATTGGTGTTGCTCTTATGGGTTTACTACGGCATGCCAACGCTGCTCGATGTCTCTCTCAATCATTTTTGGGCGGGGGTAATTGCACTGACTATCGCTGAAAGTGCGTTTATGGCAGAAGTATTTCGCGGTGGGATTCAAGCGATCAACCGAGGTCAGCATGAAGCGGCAGAATCACTTGGTTTGAATTATTGGCAGAAGATGCGCTTGGTGATTCTTCCGCAAGCATTTCGACAAATTTTACCGCCGTTAGGGAATCAGTTTGTCTACATCCTCAAAATGAGTTCTCTGGTGAGCGTAATCGGTTTAAGTGACTTAACGAGACGTGCCAACGAGTTGGTGGTGAATGAGTACTTACCGTTAGAAATTTATACCTTCTTGGTTCTGGAGTACTTGTTGCTCATTCTATTCGTTTCTCAAGCAGTACGTTGGTTAGAAAAGCGTATCGCGATTCCCAGTTACTGATACTTGCACTAAAAACGACAAAGCCGCTCTCACTGGAGCGGCTTTGAGAATTTAGCTTTTAAGCTCAGGTAACGCTTACTTTTGCTTAACTGGACGTTGCCAACCAGTGATCTTACGCTCTTTAACGCGAGTGATCACTAACTCACCCTCTTCCACGTCTTTAGTCAGTGTGGTACCAGCACCGATAGTGGCACCATCAGCAATAGTGACAGGCGCCACCAGCTGGCTATCAGAACCAAC
>NZ_JAWOTK010000404.1:0-1090 GCF_033338855.1 Vibrio sp. Vb0937
TGTTTAACCACATCAGAAACTACGCGCCACAATACAACCATTTTTCAGGTCGGGTGAAGTACGACTACGATTGGAGCTTGAACCAAGCCGACTGATTTATCCATCCTTGTTCAGCTTGAGATGCTTTTAGCTACCGATAACCCAAAAGCTAAAAAAGGGCACCAAGTGCCCTTTTTACTTTCTAGTTTGCTTGCTAGATTTTGGCTTACTTAAAGCCTTTTACCTTTTTAATTAAATCGTAAGCGTTTTGAATTTCTTGCGATTTTTCTTTTGCGACGTTCATCATTTCTGGCGGTAAACCTTTGGCCATCAATTTATCAGGGTGATGCTCATTCATTAACTTACGGTAAGCTCGTTTAACGGTTTTACCGTCCGCCTCTGGTGACACATCCAAAATTTTGTACGCATCGGCCAATTGATCCGCCTGTGAGGCTTGCTGCCAACCTGACGACTGGTATTGGCCTTGTTGCTGACCATGGGAACCACCTTGATGTTGGAAACGGAACGCCGCTTCTTGCATTTGCAGGCGACGCTCTAGTTGCTCAGATGAGAAACCTAAACCACGAGCAATTTTGTGCAGCACATTACGTTCGCTTGGATGGATAGCTCCATCAGCAAAGGCCGCGGAAATTTGCAGTTCAAGGAAGAATTGCAGCAAATCAAAACGGCCAGCGGTCGAGATTTTTACACGCACCAGCACATCTTCTAATGGGAAATCACTCTCTTTCCCTTCGCGGAATGCATCTTGCGCCGCACGGCGTTGTTCGCCATGCAAATTCATACGATCCATCATGGCAGTCGCAAGTTGGATCTCTTCTTTAGTGACCTGACCTTTGGCTTTTGCCACGTGTCCCATTACTGCAAACGCCGCTTTAAAGAATTCTTCCTGACGCTGTGCCTGACTCGGTCCTTTTCCAAAGCCACCTGTAGAGAACCCAGCTTGACTTAAACGTCGGGCTTTATCGAATTGGTGACCAATAAATAAACCAAACAGCAAACCGAATGGACCACCCAGTAACAAGCCAAAAAAGGCACCCAGAATTTTGCCAAAAATATGCATTATGTGTTCTCTATCAATGAATTTTTATCG
>NZ_JAWOTK010000405.1:0-1088 GCF_033338855.1 Vibrio sp. Vb0937
GGCGGCTCATATCGTACTGGCTTGCGTTAGCAACGGCCGACGTCGTCAGTAAGAGTCCTGCGAGAGTCTTCTTGAACATGGATGATTTTGACACAAAGGTCTCCGAGTTAATGGTTTGATGATCGGGCTCACAATTATCCCTTAAAAGAAAACCCATTTAAATACTTGACCTTAATTTAATCCCAACAAATTGACTAAGCGATTAGTCTGATAAAAAGAAAACGATATAAGTGCTCCGTATAGAAATAGAATTGTGCTTATGTTCAGGAGTCAGTTGTGAAAATTGCAATGCTAAGTACTGGTGAGGAAGTGCTTCACGGAGATATTGTTGATACTAACGCGGCGTGGCTGTCGAGTTTGTTTTATCAGCATGGGTTTGGTTTAACCAAACGATCCACTGTGGGAGACAAGCAGTCGAGCTTAATCGAAGAGTTTTTAATGCTGAGCTTCAACAATGACGTAGTCATTGTTAACGGTGGATTGGGGCCAACGACCGACGACATGAGCGCCGCAGCGGCAGCGAAAGCGGCTGAGTGCAAACTGGTATTGTTTAAAGAATGGCTAGAGCAACTGGAGAGCATGTATGCTCGGCGTGGCATTCCTATGCCTGATAGCAATTTAAAACAAGCCATGCTACCTGAAATCGCAGAAATTTTAGACAATCCTATTGGCACGGCATGTGGCTTTAAAATGCTGATCAATGACGCGATTTTTTATTTTACTCCTGGTGTACCAAGCGAATTCAAATTGATGGCAGAAACACAAATTTTGCCTGATCTTCGAAGAGTATTTCCTGACGTAAAAGGTTCATGCTGTAGTCGAATCTACACTTTTGGTCTTTCTGAATCTGGGATCTCGGATAAGTTGGATCAGCTAAAACTGCCACAAGGCTATGAGCTTGGGTATCGCTCTTATCTGCCTTTTATTGAAGTGAAGCTGTTTGGCCCGGCAGATCAGCTTGAACAACGTTTGAAGCTGATGCAGTTGATCAACAAGCACCTC
Source organism: Vibrio sp. Vb0937 (assembly GCF_033338855.1). NCBI lineage: Bacteria > Pseudomonadati > Pseudomonadota > Gammaproteobacteria > Vibrionales > Vibrionaceae > Vibrio > Vibrio sp. Vb0937. The sequence goes on from NZ_JAWOTK010000405.1 coordinate 1,003, forward strand.
GAAAGCAATACGGTTAGCATCGACCTTCCGATGGTTGAGCATGTAGGACAACTGCTGGCGGATAAAGATCTCACACTTTCTGTGTC
>NZ_JAWOTK010000406.1:0-1088 GCF_033338855.1 Vibrio sp. Vb0937
AGTCGATGCATTCCGCAAGAAGCTGATACACCATATTACGCATCACACCACGCATGTTTTTCGCGTAGCAGAACACGTCGACCGATTCTGGTGGCAACGCATCTTGGTGCATTTTGCCCAAAATAGTTTTTAGCGCATCCAACATCGCCGTTTCGCCTTTGAAATGCAGTGTACGCACTTCATGCCAGGAGTTGCGGTAAACCAAATCGACACTGCCGACTAAGTTTTTATGTTCCGGACCAAAACTGAAGATATCGGTATTTTTCACATCCACTTTAAGTGAACGCCCCGACAGCTCCGACGTAGGGTCATTTTCGAAGTTGATGAACATCGCCAACTGGCTGATTTCACACGGGCTCGCTAACGCTTGCATCGTCGGACGACGTTTACGCAGTGCAAAGGTATTTCGTAAGTCACTCACCATTTGGTAAAACTTATCAATATCTAGCTGTGCTTCACGCACCACGGCATGCAAACGCGTGGATTCGGTGATGAGGCCATTAAAGAAAGCCCACGAGACCAGTTTGCTCAAGTACTCGTGATGCTCAAGACATGGCTGCCCAAGAATGCGATGTGCGATCAATGGTTGCTTGTAGAGATACCAACCCGACTTGTTCACCCCACCTTCTTTAACTTCGATGAAGCTCAAATCTGGTTCATGTAAATCAGGGGAAATTTGTGGGTTCAGCAACGTCACTTTGCCCGGCAACACTTCAAACGCAGCGTACAACTTACGCGCAAGAATGCTGATGTCTTGCGGGCTGATCGCGGATGTGATGTCGTTGCGACGCGCAAACTGAATCAAGTTACGGTAGCTCTGCATCAACGCATCAAGCAACGCATGATGCACGACTTTCACCTGTTCAACTTTCCAGTTGCGGCGGTCATCGAGCTCGGCAACCACGCTGTCATCCCAATTCCATTTCGCAATCATGTCGCTCAGCGCTTCACGACGCCAGGCCACTGAACCGACATCTGGTTCACGCGACAGCTTTTCATGGGTTTTGAGATAAAAACAACGACGCACCAAATCCAAACGTGTATCGTCTTGGATTCGTTCTAAATAGCGCGTAACTTTTTCCAACATT
>NZ_JAWOTK010000407.1:0-1086 GCF_033338855.1 Vibrio sp. Vb0937
TACGTTCTGCAACATGCGAACCCTAAGCGTCCGGCGATGGTATGCCGTGAATGTGGAGCTTTCCCCCCCTTACTTAACAACCGCGATGTCGTGAACGAACTTCATCGCCTCCGACACGTCCACAGTGACGGGTTACCTGCTTGTCGCAACGACGCGTGTGACAACTTCGGACTCTCTGTCCACACTCATAAACACCTCTATCACGCATTCGGTTACAGTGGCGATCGTCAACGTTACCGTTGTAAAGCGTGCCAAAGCACTTTTGTCGATAAATGGTCTGGCGCCAATAAAAAGCTGCAGTTTCAAGAAAACCTGATGGGCCTTTTGTTCACCGGTGATTCCGTGCGCGAAACTTGCCGCAAACTCAGTACCAACCCAAAAACGTTTTATGATCACGTTGACCACATCGCCAGTCGTTGTCGTCGTAAGCTCGCGACCATTGATGCTCGTTGGGTTAATCACGCCAGTCACTACGAGTTGGCTTCCAGCTACATTGCCTTGCAGCCACACAGCAATAATGGTGTGTACTGGATTGTGTCTGGTGAAGCGCACTCGGGCTACATTCTTTGCCAACACGTGAACTACTCTTCGGATGAAGAACCTATCGCGACGCTGGATCACAACCCGTACGACGAAGTTTCTCGTTTTGTCTCTCAAGAGTACACAGCGGAAGCAAGTGAGCCACCAGCGGAACCTTCTAATCACCTTAGAGAGCGTATTGACCAAAAATACCAAACGATTTTGGCTCGTGGTAACGTCGAAGATCCGCTCGGTAACTTATCGGTATTTCATTACCCATCGAAAGGCGCGTTAGTTCGCCCTCCTTACACCTCGTACGCGCACTATTTGCATGTACTTGATATGTGTTGCCCTAACAAGCGGGTTTCGATTTACATGCCACAAGATCCCCTGCTCCGCTCTGCAGCGTTGAGCGTTTGTTTGTCTCGTATTCAAGAGAAAAACGTCGATCTGATGTATGTAGAAGAAGACGCTGGCTGGGACATGACCGCTCCGTTTGGCAAAGTGGATATTGCCTACATGAGTTGGTGGCGCGATCGCTGGGCGATCTCCAGTCAAGGCGAAAGC
>NZ_JAWOTK010000408.1:0-1085 GCF_033338855.1 Vibrio sp. Vb0937
CAAGGTAAGTAACACTGAATGAAACCTTCATTACAACTCAAGCTAGGTCAGCAGTTAGCCATGACGCCACAGTTGCAACAAGCGATTCGCTTGCTGCAGTTGTCGACTCTCGATCTTCAACAAGAAATCCAAGAAGCGTTGGACTCAAACCCGCTATTGGAAGTTGAAGAAGGCCACGAAGAACCTCAAGCAAATGGTGAAGACAAATCAGCACTCGAAACTGCTGACAACAGTGCCAACGAGCCAACAGAAATCGAAGTTCCTGATAGTTCTGACGTCATCGAAAAGTCCGAAATCAGCTCAGAGCTTGAAATCGACACAACTTGGGATGATGTCTACAGCGCAAATACGGGCAGTACCGGTTTAGCGTTAGACGATGATATGCCGGTCTACCAAGGCGAAACCACAGAATCGCTGCACGATTACTTAATGTGGCAACTCGACTTAACGCCTTTCAGTGAAACCGACCGTACGATTGCCATTGCCATCATTGATGCGATTGACGATTACGGCTATCTGACCCTATCTCCTGAAGAGATTCACGAAAGCTTCGACAACGAAGATATTGAGTTGGATGAAGTCGAAGCCGTGCGCAAACGCATCCAACAGTTTGACCCGCTTGGTGTGGCATCGCGGAACCTGCAAGAATGCTTACTCCTGCAACTTGCAACCTTCCCAGAAGACACGCCTTGGCTTGCAGAAGCCAAAATGATTCTTGCCGATCACATCGATCACCTTGGTAATCGCGATTACAAACTGGTCATCAAAGAAACTAAGCTAAAAGAAGCGGATCTACGCGAAGTATTAAAACTGATCCAACAGTTAGATCCTCGTCCAGGCAGCCGCATTACCCCAGACGACACAGAATACGTCATTCCGGACGTATCGGTATTTAAAGATCATGGGAAATGGACCGTTTCCATCAACCCTGACAGCATTCCAAAGTTAAAAGTTAACCAACAATACGCTCAATTAGGCAAAGGCAACAGTGCGGATAGCCAGTACATTCGCAGCAATTTGCAAGAGGCAAAATGGTTAATTAAGAGCTTAGAGAGTAGAAACGAGACGCTACTCAAAGTTGCAAG
>NZ_JAWOTK010000409.1:0-1085 GCF_033338855.1 Vibrio sp. Vb0937
AAAGACACAACTTTCTTAAATCTCACTAGTGAGATTTAAGAAAGTTGTGTCTTTTTAATCACTATTGAGTAAGTGTTCAAGACACGAAAAACCGCATAAAACCCGTAAAATTTATTTGAGTTTTTTGTCGATGAGGAAGGAAATGAGACTTTGATCACGGTTCCACTTTTTGTTTTTAGTGATTTAATGGTCAAAATAACATTATGTATTTTAAGTGGTTATTTTTTGTTGCTTGAGCGTAACGGCTTTGGGCTGTGATAAATCATATTGATTTTAAATTCTTCAACGCGATCAGCCAGTTCAGGCTTTGGACGCAAAATGTAGCTGTACACCTCGCCATCAAGTAGTTCGTCGTAAGGCGAGTAGCTCAGATCAAATGCTAACGATTGTTGTCTGGTCGTGGGGTTACTAATGTATTCGTAGCAGTCAATTAGGTAAGTCGGATCGTAGGGGTTAGGATCGGAGATGATGTCGACCTGATAGTCTCCTTGACCAGCAATGACATGGCTGCCGTACCAGATGGCGACATCAGCACAATACAAGTTTGGATTGTAAGTGCGTAAGTTGAGATCGGAATCGATGCTTTCACCATGAGGCCCAATGACTTGAGTTCCATGGTGATAAATATAATTGCCAATTTCAGCCACGAGATAATCACCGTTAGGGCGAGGTAGCAAATAGTCAAAAAAGGATATCTGGTATAAATATCGTCCTGTCGGTGCGTTGATGCGTTTTTCCATCGATTGCTTGTTCTTTTGCATGGTATAGCTTTCGAATTGTTTACCATCAAACACGGTGGTGAAATAGTTCTGAGTCTCTTTATGAACCTGAGATGGGTACACCTTTTTGGTGGTCCAGATTTGACGAGCACCATTTGCGCTAACAATCAACGAGTCATCACTGATTTTGTAATGGCCCACTTTTTTTAGTGCTCCCTTTTCTGGGCATAAGCGCTTGTTGTTGGAGGCGGCAAAGTACACTTCTTCGTTTTCAAACTGAAACGCTTCGCAATACACCACTTCATACGCGTACGCGATACCGCCAAGGTTTTGTGTGGTTTCGAGGCGATACACAATGTCACCGAC
>NZ_JAWOTK010000410.1:0-1083 GCF_033338855.1 Vibrio sp. Vb0937
CACCACCCCAATCGCATCGGAACCATACAGCGTCGACATCGGGCCGCGGATCACTTCGATTCGCTCAATGGCTTGAAGTGGTGGCAACCAACCTTGTTCAATACCAGGGCCATCGCTATTTGGGCGAGTTTCTCGAGTACTTTGGCGCTTACCATCCACAAGAATTAACGTGTACTTAGAGCCCATACCACGAATGCTGATATCGGTTGTATCACCACCACCAGTCACAACAACACCCGGCACACTTTTCAGTGCATCAGTCACGTCGCGGTAGTAGCGCGAGTCCAATTCTTCTCGCGAGATAACACTAATACTTGCAGGCGCATCCGCTTGGGATTGCTCATAACTTGACGCTGTCACCACGACGGTTTCCATTTTAGAAACTGAGTCGTTAGCAAATACATGAGGGACACTGACGAAGGCTAAAACACCAGTTGCAGTTAGCACTGGCAGTCTAAGAGTGGACATCTACATCTCCATAATTGATAATGATTATTATTTTCGAAGTGGAATTATTCATAAATAGAATGAGATGCATAGTGAGAGTTATGGAACGGTTCTTCCCATATATGGAATCCGTACATAACGCAGTAAGGAGTAAGATATGCACGACTTAGCATCAATTCGTGCTTTTGATGCGCTTAACCAACACAAAAGTTTAACCGCAGCCGCCAAAGCATTGAATCAGCCGAAATCCACCGTGAGCCGCCGCTTAGCACAATTAGAAGCCGACTTTGGCCAAGCGCTAACGACTCGACAAGGCAACCGCTTGATTCTGACACGCGCAGGGGAGATTTTTGCCGACTACAGCCGCCAGATCCTAGAGCTCAGCGAGGAAAGTTATGAGGCGCTTCAAGGCTTAAATAATCAAGTATCAGGCTCTCTACATATCGTTTGCCACGCAGCGTTAGTTCGCAGTTGGTTAGGCGATGTGCTCAATGAATTTCTGGCGGAGAACCCTGACGTCAGAGTCCAGCTCACTAGTGATTTTTCCGATACACACCACGATCCAGATTTGTTTATCTGGCTAGGTGAACACAAAGGGCTGGATTGGCGCAAAGAAACGCTTGGCGTATTTCGTTA
>NZ_JAWOTK010000411.1:0-1083 GCF_033338855.1 Vibrio sp. Vb0937
CCCCAAAAATACCTTCCCTGAAGTAGAACCTGAGCTTGCTACTAGTCGACTGCTATCCGATCATTTTTTGTCGACGCACTACAACACGTTAGGTAACAAACTCGGTTTTGTTAACTTTCCCCACCAAAGCTTGGTCAACCTTGTTCCGACACTGTTTCCGAAAGATTCTCTGGTTATTGAAGTGCTCGAAGATTGTGAGCCTACGCAAGAGCTTCTCGATGCAATAAAACATCTGCACGAATGCGGCTACCGAATTGCACTCGACGACTTTGTACCAACTAAGGCTTGGAAACGCTTTCTTCCGTACGTATCGATGATCAAATTTGATATTCGTTTAGTACCAATTGAAAAAGCGGCAATTTTCATCCAAGCATTGAGCCAGTTTAATATCGATTTTTTGGCTGAAAAAGTCGAAACCTATGAAGAGTTTGAACAAGCGCTTGACGCTGGTTTTAACTACTTCCAAGGTTACTTCTTTAGTAAACCAGAAATGATCCAAAAGAAGCGCCTCAACCCGGCGTTTTTAACCGTCATCCAGTTGTGTAAAGAGATTGCTGATAAGCCCATCGACTTCAATGAAGTGGAGCGTCTGTTCTCTATTGATGTGACGCTTTCCTATAAGTTGCTCACTTACGTCAACTCGGGTTACACGCTCACAACCAAAATCAAATCGTTTAGACAGGCGCTGATTTATCTGGGCGAAGAACGTTTACGACGCTTTATTTCACTGGTTGCGATCGCTTCTGTGCAAGAGGACAAGCCCGATTCACTCTACTCGCTTGCTATTCAACGCGCTCGTATGTGTGAAATTTTGCTTAGCCAAATGAAAACCAAGTACGATCCTGGACAAGCCTTTCTGACTGGTATGTTCTCATTACTAGGCTCGCTGCTCGATCAACCTCTGTCGGATGTGATTGAAGACATTCCCGTCGATGAAGACATCAAGCTCGCCCTGACAAGTCGAAAAGGTGTGCTTGGGTATCTCCTTTCTATGTGTATTGCTTACGAACAAGCAGATTGGGAACTGGCTGAAAGATACTGCTCTGTCTTGAAGTTAACGGAAACTCAGCTAGCTGATGCATT
>NZ_JAWOTK010000412.1:0-1081 GCF_033338855.1 Vibrio sp. Vb0937
CTTTGGTGAAAAGTTGCATATCGCATGCAGAGTTTTGCGAGTAGTACTATTTTTTTAGTGGATAAAAAGAAAGGGCCTAGTGGCCCTTTTTAATGATGAATTACTCACAACTTACTGAGTTAGTTGAAGTAATTGAAAATTGTTGCTTTTATTATTTGAAGCGCATCGAAAGATCCATCGCTTTTAGATGCTTAGTTAGTGCGCCTACCGAAATGTAATCGACTCCGGTTTCTGCGTATTCAGCGATAGTATCTAGAGTGATGTTGCCTGAGTTTTCTAACGCGGCACGGCCTGCGTTAATCTCTACGGCTTCACGCATCATTTCTTTCGTGAAGTTATCTAGCATGATGATGTCGGCCCCTGCGTCGATCGCTTCTTGTAGCTCAGCTAGGCTTTCTGTTTCTACTTCTACTGGTTTGCCAGGATTGAGCTCTTTTGCTGTGGTGATTGCTTGAGTAATTCCGCCACAAGCAATGATGTGGTTTTCTTTGATGAGGTAAGCGTCGAACACACCGATACGATGGTTAAAACCGCCACCACAAGCAACGGCGTACTTCAGAGCACTTCGAAGACCCGGAATGGTTTTGCGTGTGTCTAACAAACGACAATCGGTATGTGCGATTTTTGCTGCATACTCAGCGGTTGTTGTTGCACAGCCAGAAAGGGTTTGAATAAAGTTCATTGCGTTGCGCTCGCCCGTTAATAGGTCACGAGCTGGGCCAGTCAGCGTGCAAAGTGTTTGGTTTGGCTCGACTTTATCACCATCTTTTACATGCCATTCGATAGTGACTTTGCCGCCAAGCTGTTTAAATACTTCATCTGCCCAAGCTTGACCACAAAACACACCGTGTTCACGAGTGATGATGGTTGCGGTATTCATTGCATCAGCAGGAATAAGAGATGCGGTGATATCTTGTGACGCATCCAACGTGCCACCTAGATCTTCTTTTAAGGTATCGGCGACAGAGCGGGTGATTTCTAAAGGAAGTTGTTGCTTGAGGTATTCTAGGCGTTCTTGGCTGTTGTGTGTGTTCTTCATCGCAAATCTTGTCTTGAAAGGGAGATGGCAACGAATGATACT
>NZ_JAWOTK010000413.1:0-1081 GCF_033338855.1 Vibrio sp. Vb0937
CCAGATAGATAAGGGCGTTGCGCTGCTGCGCAGGGGTAAAGTTACTCATGCGATACCTTTTTAGTTTGGTTTGGGGGCGAGGGAACCCAAATCGAGCATTTTCAGTAACGAAAACAACTCTTACCAACAATGTAAAATGAAAATTCAAATCGGCTTCACTCATTCCAAGCGAAGCGGTGGGCGATTATACATTAACCAATTGCGCTCGCAAGCGCTGCTTTTTACGCAAACGTTTATCCGATAATTTCACCTTTGCCCCAAAGAATTGGGCGAACAACGAAACAGGGTGTTTCATGTGAAACACCCTATAAGGAAATGATTTAAAGAGTTGATAAGTTGAGTTTAGAAGCCGCGTTGAAATAATCCAGCAAGATAATCGAGCTCTTCCCTGCTCTCTTCAATGTTCAGCGCTTCAAACCAAATCGCTTCACTGTAATGCTCCGCTTTCATAAATAAGCGGCAACCTTCAAAATCGATCAGCCAAGAGTGGATATCCGCATCCCACTGTTTTTCGATTACCGTCGCAGAGAGTAAACCCACCAAACGCTCACCTAACGCCGGAAAGGTGTCTAAATCAAATCTTGGTGCTGCAATCAGCAAACGACCTTCTTCGGCAATATATTCTGTCAGGCCAAATTCCTTCTGCATTTCGGTTCCTTATCCGTGGTGAGTGATGTGTTCTTGAATCAGATCCAAGAATGGATCGGCATATTTTTCTAATTTACGTTGACCTACCCCGCTCACCGCCAGCATTTCGCCATACGACGTTGGCAGAATCTCCGCCATATCAATCAAGGTCGCATCACTAAATACAACGTATGGTGGTAAGCCATCTTCATCGGCAATCGACTTACGCAGCTTGCGTAATTTCGCAAACAGCTTCTTATCGTAGTTTTTGCTGGTCAGTTTGTCCGACTTCGCAGCGCGTGCTGCGGTATCCAAACGAGGAACCGCTAGCTCGAGCGACACATCCCCGCGCAATAATGGTCGAGCTTCCTCGGTCAATTGCAACGTCGAGTTTCGGGTGATGTTTTGAAACAGCAGCCCTTTGTGGATTAACTGGCGGAAGATACTCACCCAG
>NZ_JAWOTK010000414.1:0-1079 GCF_033338855.1 Vibrio sp. Vb0937
GGTTGATGAGCGCATTTACATTGGTGGACAAACGCTAGCTTCAGGCTATTTTCACCAAGGTCAAGTGACGGTATTTGTGGACGAGGATGGTTGGTTCGACAGTAAGGATCTCGGTACTTGGCAAGGAGATGAGTTAAAGATCATCGGTCGGGCCGATAATCAATTTATCTCAGGTGGAGAAAACGTTCACTGTGAGGAAATAGAAGTAGTATTGAACCAAATTCCAAGCGTCATTCAGAGCATTGTCGTGCCAGTCGAAGATGCTGAGTTCGGTCATCGTCCTATAGCCGTTATTCAATCAGAAGCGTTACTGAGCCAACAGGAATTCGAGCAATACTTGCGGAAAAAGCTTGAGAAGTTTAAATGGCCAATCGCTTACTATTTGATGCCACAAGCCTTGTTAGAAGGTGGGATTAAAGTCTCGCGTAAAGCGGTAAAAGAGTGGCTGCTTTATGAGTTAGATAATCAACGTTAAATAGCTGGCGCTCATTTTCCCGGCGGAAATGAGGCGAAGATTAGTCAATTTTGCTATGTGTTAGTCGGAAAGGGAATTTCGTAACCTTATAACTCTGAATCATAATCATGTCTTAACGTAGAGCAGAAAGGCATAAGCTTCAGAATGGTGAAATTGGTTTTATTGATAGCAGTGGTATTACAAATTGGCATCGCAATCAGCAGTGAAGGGCTCACTCGCTCGTTAGCGGAATTGACGGCGTTTTTAATCGCTATCGCGTTGGTGTTTACGCTCAAGAGTGACAAACCAGAGTCAACCTCCGACCAACGCGATAAGTCGACAACGATTATCTAAGTACTAGCCAGCTTAGTGACGTGGTGGAAATTAATACCCATAAAGTCACACCAAACAACAGCGGTTTAGGGCCCGAAGATTTCAGTTTCGAAATCGAAATACTACATCCTATCAAGAATAAGCACACCACCAGAGCTTGCTTCGCAATGGTAAAAATACCGTGATACACCACCTCAAGTTGTGGGAAGAAATCACTAAAGGCGATGGCCGCGCAATACCAGAAAATGAAGTAAGGAATCACTAACTTTTTCGAACCGTTCTCTTTGCTCCC
>NZ_JAWOTK010000415.1:0-1078 GCF_033338855.1 Vibrio sp. Vb0937
CTGGTTCGTTCGCTACAAGTGCACGAACCGCTTTCAGTACGTCTTCATCTTTATGAAGGTTAGGCAGATCGATACTTGAACCAAATTCAAACAGCTCACTGCTTTCAATGTCGCTACCAATTAGGCTGGTTTCGCCATCGGCACCAATTGGCAAGCCGTCTGGGCCGTACATTTCATCGTCGTCATCACCAGCTGGGTTAAGCAGTTTCTTCATTGCAGGGCGAACCAGTACAAGCACAACCACGATGATAACTAAAGCGCTGGCGAACCAACGAACCCAATCGTTGAAGTTCGGGTGTTCCCAAATTGGTTGGTCAACAAGCTGCTCGGTTTCTGGCTCGGCAAACTTGACGCTCAATACGTTAAGTAAATCACCACGAGATTGATCAAAGCCGACGGTGCCAATCAACACCTGACGAATCGCGTTGATTTCACCTTCCGACATTGGTGTGTAAGTCACTTCACCTGTATCTGGATTAACTTGGCGACGGTCTTTGATGGCAACCGAAACAGTTTGACGCGCCACGGTGCCCGTTTGCTTACGCTCATGGCTAATCGTGGTATCTAGCTCGAAGTTGCGGGTCGATTCTTTACGTACAGAGCCTTGCCCCATTACCGAGCCGTCTTTCATTTGCGCGACGTCTTGCGGAATAGAAGCATCCGCCGGAGGCTGATTACTAAGCGCACCCGGAATGCCTGCTACCATGTTGCCGTTGTTGTAATCTTCTAGCGCGTACTCGCTGCGGGTCGATGGCGTATTTGGGTCGAAACGTTTACGAGTTTGCTCAACCGCACTGAAATCCATTTGGATATCCACTTGCGCGGTGTAGTTACCAAAACCAAGAATAGGCAACAGAACAGAGTCGATTTTTTCACGCAATGCTTGTTCTTGGCTGCGTTCTAACTCTTGCTCTTTACGACGCGCGGCAGATGCCGGATCTTGCGAACCAGAGCTCAACAAACGTCCATGCTGATCAGTGACGGTAATGCGCGATGTCTTCATGCCTGGAACAGCACTCGCGACCATATCGACAATCGAGTCCACTTCTTGCTGCTTGAGGTTGGCGCCTGTCGATAG
>NZ_JAWOTK010000416.1:0-1078 GCF_033338855.1 Vibrio sp. Vb0937
TTGGATAACCGTCCTCAAGTGAAAGGTCTCGTACAGATCCTATCTGAGTGGATTGAGTTCCGCCGCAGTACCGTGCGTCGTCGTTTACAATACCGTTTAGACAAGGTGATGGCTCGTCTACACATCTTGGAAGGTTTGTTAGTTGCTTACCTCAACCTAGATGAAGTGATTGAGATCATTCGTACCGAAGACGATCCAAAAGCGGTGCTGATGGAACGCTTTGGTATTACCGATATTCAAGCCGATGCGATTCTGGATACCAAACTTCGTCACCTAGCGAAGCTAGAAGAGATGAAGATCCGTGGTGAACAAGACGAACCCGAGAAAGAGCGTGAGAAGCTAGAGCAGCTGCTCGGTTCTGAGCGTCGTCTGAACACACTACTTAAGAAAGAAATTAAAGCCGACGCAGAGAAATACGGCGATGACCGTCGTTCTCCTTTAGTTGAACGTGCTGAAGCAAAAGCACTGACTGAGCGTGACCTAGTTCCAAGTGAACCAATTACCGTTGTTCTGTCTGAAAAAGGTTGGGTTCGTCATGCGAAAGGACACGATGTTGATGCGGAAAGTTTGAACTACAAGTCTGGCGATAAATACTTGGCGCATGCGCGCGGTAAGAGCAGTCAGCCGGCGGTCTTCCTTGGCAGTGATGGTCGAAGTTACTCGCTTGAGTCGCACTCGTTGCCATCAGCACGTAGTCAAGGTGAGCCGATTACTGGTCGCTTGAACATCACGGCGGGTAGCAGTATTCGTCAGGTGATCATGAGCGAAGAAGATCAGCTATGGCTGGTGGGCTCCGATGCTGGTTACGGCTTTGTGTGTAAAGGCGCTGATTTGCTATCGAAGAACCGTAGCGGTAAAGCGTTGGTTACGTTGCCTGCAAATTCTGAAGTGATGACGCCAAAAGAAGTCGGCGATCTGGATTCGGATGAGATTCTCGCGATTACCAACCAAGGGCGTATGTTGTTGTTCCCAATTAAAGACTTGCCGCAATTAGCGAAAGGTAAAGGTAACAAAATCATCAATATCCCAGCAGCTAAAGCGAAAGAGCGTGAAGAAGTGTTGTCCCACTTAATCGCGT
>NZ_JAWOTK010000417.1:0-1078 GCF_033338855.1 Vibrio sp. Vb0937
TGACTTAAACAGTCTTGTAATTGTCTTACTGCTTGCCCCGATTGTTTTCGATAAATGGTTGAGATCAGGAGCAATGAATCCGTCTTTTGTCATCGCGTTTCGAAATGAAGCCAAACGACGATCCGATGGCAATGGTAAAGTGAGCTCGAATTGCTTCGCTTGATAAAACTCTTCCCAAAACAATATGGTTGTCGCATTCGTTTTGGTTTGTTCTATGTCCCACTCCCACAAAGCCATTTTATTGATCAGTGCTTTTAGGAGAGCGTTAACTTCAATCATCACGATGCTTTTCGGGCAAGAAAACTTGTCACAATCGAAATAAACAGAACGATACGCCACAACATTCGTCATTACGGCGCGATGTGGAGTATGAGGTGGGATCCACACTGCTTTGGTTGGCGGCAAAATACAAATGGAATCATTTAGGGCAAACGTCATGCATCCTTGTGGCGCGTAAAGCAACTGACCTTTATGGTGGTGATGCATCCCTGAGTCGTGTTTACCAACATCTGCAGCAATGCCGACCACGTTGGCTGTGAGCTTGTCTGCATCAAACTGAGTGTTTTCTTCAATAAGTGCCATTTGTCCGAATTTTGATGTTTTTGGTCTTAACGATGTTAATGGGTAAAGCATAACGCCTTCTATACTGCGCGCCAAGTTAAGTTTGTTACCCACTTAAGCTTCTGAATTCATCAGGTCGAAGTGGGATAGAGAGGCAAAAATGAAAACGAAACCTTCTATTGGATTAATGGTTGTGATGCTGATGTTTCCGCAAATTGTAGAGACGATTTACAGCCCTGCACTTGGTGATATTGCACAGTCATTCTCAGTCACCTATTCGCAAGCAGCGCAAACCCTGTCGATCTACTTTACAGCATTTGCAATCGGAGTCGTGGTTTGGGGTCTATTAGCAGATAAATGGGGAAGACGTCCAACCATGCTAGTTGGCTTGCTCGTTTATGGGCTTTCTGCATTGGTTGCGATGCAAACTGACCGCTTTGATGTGGTCATGTTGGCTCGAGCGTTGAGCGCCTTTGGTATTGCGGTTGGTTCTGTGGTGACGAAAACCATGTTGCGG
>NZ_JAWOTK010000418.1:0-1075 GCF_033338855.1 Vibrio sp. Vb0937
GGGCGTTAGCTTTCTATAGGAGAATGGGGTGAGTCAATATTTGATCGAACCTGAAGTCCCTGGGGGATTTGGTAAAAATACTTTAGGGCGTTTTGATGTACACCCGCCAATAGTAGAAAAGTTACACCTAGAGTTTGATGGGTGGCTGGGTGATGATTTATTAGAAACATTTCCGTGCTTTTTAGTTTCTGAACATTTAGCGACAACATTAGTTGCATCAAAGTTGTCTGGGTACAATCTTGAGGCAGTGGAACTATCAACTTCTGATATGTTTCAAGAATTACAGTCAGAGCGCTGTTTACCTCGTTTCTCGTGGTTACAAATAACGGGACACAGCGACAAAGATGACTTTAGCGTGTCTGAAAAAGGGATACTATTAGTCTCTAGAAAGGCTATGCAGCTGCTGCAAAAGTTTCAATTAACTAATGCTGATATTACAGTGCACAAAAGCTAACAAACAATTTAAGAGTGATTCAGCACGCTTGGCATTTTTGGTTTGGGTTAAGTTTAGTGATTGAGTTGGTCATATTAAGTGCCGTGGTCGCGTGCTTCACACCTTAATTGGGCGTTAGGTTACTAGCATCAAAATCGGGCAGTGGACTTTCCCACCATTACTTTCTTGGCTAATCTAAGCTCAGTTTTTTGGGGCAGTAGGCATTCATTGAGCTTTTTTTGAAAACTGGTTTGCCGTTACGTATCAATGAAAATAGTTATGTGTTTTTGCTTTGGTTTTGCACTAATTAACAGCTTGCGAGTGTGAAATACGCAATGATAATCCGAGCGTCAGTGTGTGAAGTTCCGTGAGTCTCCACGCTGGGCGGTTTTGGTTTAGTTCAAGGAAATACAGGTTTCCGTAATAGTGGAACAAGGTCAGTTTTTAGTCACTCTTCAAGTATCAAATTTATAGCGTAGTTGTTAGTTTGGTTTCGGTGTAAAGTATTGAAAATAATAACCTAACAAACTGCTCAAGAGGGATTCGCAACGCGTGGCATTTTCAGTATGCGTTGGTTTAAGTGATTAAGGCGGTATGCTTTAGCATCGGTGTTGCGTTGCTCACCCCTTAGCAGGGCGTTAG
>NZ_JAWOTK010000419.1:0-1075 GCF_033338855.1 Vibrio sp. Vb0937
GGTGAACTAAGTATCGGTAACTACTTGGGTGCTCTACGTCAATGGCAGCAGATGCAAGACGATTATGATTGCCAATACTGTGTTGTAGACCTTCACGCGGTTACGGTTCGCCAAGATCCTAAAGCCCTACATGAAGCGACTCTAGACGCATTGGCGATCTGTCTGGCAGTTGGTGTTGACCCGAAGAAGAGCACGCTATTTGTTCAGTCACACGTACCAGAGCATGCTCAACTTGGTTGGCTTCTTAACTGTTACACTCAAATGGGTGAACTGAGCCGTATGACTCAGTTTAAAGACAAGTCTGCACGTTACGCGAACGACGTAAACGTGGGTCTGTTTGATTACCCAGTGCTAATGGCAGCAGACATCCTGCTTTACGGCGCACACCAAGTGCCAGTAGGTAGCGACCAGAAGCAGCACCTAGAATTAGCGCGTGATATCGCAACGCGTTTCAACAACATTTACTCGCCAGAAAGCCCAATCTTCACGGTGCCTGAGCCATACATTCCAACGGTTAACGCGCGCGTAATGAGCCTTCAAGATGCGACGAAGAAAATGTCGAAGTCTGATGATAACCGTAAGAACGTTATCACGCTGCTTGAAGAGCCAAAATCGATCATCAAGAAGATCAATAAAGCACAAACGGATACCGAAACGCCACCAAGCATTCGCCATGATGTTGAAAACAAAGCGGGTATTGCAAACCTAATGGGTCTTTACTCTGCAGCGACAGGCATGAGCTTTGAAGAGATTGAAGCGAAATACAAAGGCGTTGAAATGTATGGCCCATTCAAGAAAGACGTGGGTGAAGCGGTTGTTGCGATGCTTGAGCCAATTCAAGAAGAATACCGTCGTATTCGCGCAGATCGCGCGTTTATGGATGAAGTGATGAAGCAAGGCGCGGAGAAAGCATCGGCTCGCGCGGCGGAAACACTGAAAAAAGCATACGAAGCTGTCGGTTTTGTGGCTCGTCCGTAATCTCAAGTAATCCAATACCCAAAAAGCTCCACTTCGGTGGAGCTTTTTTATGTGCTGAGAAAATTACTCAAAGGGCGTGTTGTCCATACAGCGCTCC
>NZ_JAWOTK010000420.1:0-1075 GCF_033338855.1 Vibrio sp. Vb0937
TGTGACAAACGAAGTCTAACAAATAATCGTTTATATATTGCTCGATATTTTTTATTGTGAACAATATCACCGAGATAAAACACGGGTGTTTTCGAAGATAGGAATCGCAGTATTGAACCGTTTCAATATGGTTGAACAAATAGCGAAATACAAAAAAAGCTAAGTGCGATTAACACTTAGCTTTTTATTTTTTGTCAAAACGAGTAGCTGGTTCTATTTTCCCCAGCGCTGCGCTGCTTGATGATCGGTGTCGCGCGATTCAATCCAACGATCTTCGTTAGTTGTGCGCTCCTTTTTCCAAAACGGTGCTTTGGTTTTCAGGTAGTCCATAATGAACTCGCACGCATCAAATGCCGCGCCGCGATGCGCACTAGAAACGCCCACAAATACAATTTGGTCGCCGCTGTCCATATCACCCACACGATGAATCACACGCACGCCAAGCAGTGGCCAGCGAGCTTCCGCTTCATCACAAATATCGCTCAAGCTCTTTTCCGTCATGCCCGGATAATGCTCTAGGTGCAGTCCAATCACGTTATCACCAAGGTTCATATCTCTGACTTTACCAATAAAGGTCACGACCGCACCAGCAGCAGTGCCTTTCGACAAGCGTTGATATTCTTGATCAACAGAAAAGTCTTCAACTTGTACAGAAACACGAGGATCCATCTTAGCCTCCCGTTACCGGTGGGAAAAACGCAACTTCGTCACCTGCTTTTACTTGTGTATCCAGTGGGACGATCGATTGGTTCACTGCAGCAAGCAGCTTGCCTGGCTCAAGCGCCAAATCCCACTTGCCTGCTTTTTCTGCGCCCGCTTCGACAAGATGTGCGCGAACGGCTTCGACCGTATCGAACTGGCCGTCCAAATCAACGCTGTCGATACCCACTAGCTCGCGGGTTTGAGCAAAGAAAAGTACTTTAATCATGATTCCGCCTTGAAATGTCCAGATTTGCCACCCGTCTTCTCTAATAGACGAACTTGACCAATGACCATGTCTTTTTGTACTGCTTTACACATATCGTAAATCGTTAGTGCAGCGACGGAAGCTGCAGTGAGCGCTTCCATTTCGACA
>NZ_JAWOTK010000421.1:0-1075 GCF_033338855.1 Vibrio sp. Vb0937
TTTTCGGGTTAGTCAAATGAACAAATTGAATGGGTGAACCGCTCAATTCACGTTTCAGTTGAAGATATTTTTGTCGTCGTTTGGCGTAGTTTTTAATAGACCATAATACGATGGAGTCTTTTGTGAACAGTCGATACAGACTTTCTCTGTTACCAGTCCCTTCCCACAGCTCTTGCTCTGTGTAAATACGAGTGAGTGCACGTTTGATCGCTCGGTAAAACGTCACCGTTCTTGAATAGTCCAACCAAATGATCGTGTCGACGTCTTGCCACTTTATGCTTTCAGTTCGAGAATAGTTTCCATCCAAAACCCATTCGCTTTGCGTGAGGGCCGTTTTTAAGTTGCTGAAAAACTCATGGTCAGTGCTTTCTTGCCAGCCCGCTTTCCAAAACAATTTGTCCATTTCGATATGTGTAACGTCGAGCTTCTGAGCTAAGGCTTTTGCGAAAGTAGACTTACCACTGCCGCTACTACCAATGACATTTATCCTTTTCATATAACACCCTCCATGGCGCTGGAAACAAACTGACGAAGAACGCTGCAGTTAGTCAAACTACGGCTTATTTTTACAGGTCGGTGATAGTAGTGTTTTGTATGATTGATAAGAAATTCAAACGCCAAACATGTGAACTATGACCCATATTAAATTTGATTTATTGCGCTTAACGCTGCCCCAATTCTCGAGTAAATTGAGTCTCCGTAGGCAACAACATCGCGAGTTTTTACACTGTAAACTGATTTATCAAGAACAGAATGTTTGATTTATCGTGTTTATTTTCTATGTAAACTCGATCCAATTACGCATCGAATTAACTTTGTGCATATCAAAAGTTTGCACAACATAGACAATGGCGTGATCTCATCACCACTATAATACGACCCGATATGAATAGAGGTGATGGTTATGATGTTAAAAACAGTGTCGACTTGTGCAATTTTGGGTTTACTTGTTGGTTGCCAACCAAAAAACCAAGAAGAGACGACACATGTAACAGCCTCGGCAGATGTATGTAATACACAGGGAAACATGCCAGGTGGGTGGAACGAATTTGATGCTACCCCTGATGCACAAAAG
>NZ_JAWOTK010000422.1:0-1070 GCF_033338855.1 Vibrio sp. Vb0937
AGTTTCTTGGTGTAATCGTTTTGTGGGTTCGCGTAAATTTCTTTCGCATTCCCCGCTTCCACCACTTTACCAAAGTACATCACCGCAACTTTATCGGAGACATGCTTAACCACCGACAAATCGTGAGAGATGAAGATGATGGCAAGGTTCATTTCTTGTTGAAGTTGCAGCAGCAAGTTGAGAATTTGCGCCTGAACCGATACATCCAGTGCAGATACTGATTCATCACAAATCAACAGTTTTGGCTTCAGTGCTATCGCACGAGCAATACCAATACGCTGACGCTGTCCACCAGAGAATTCGTGCGGATAACGGTTCACAGCCGTTTCAGGCAAGCCAACTTTCACTAACAGCTCTTTCACCCATTGTTTACGCTCTGCAGGAGTGCCTATTTTATGGATGATATACGGCTCTTCCAAAATCATACCAATGGTGTGACGCTGGTTAAGTGACTCCATTGGGTCCTGAAAGACAATCTGCATGTCTTTACGCAACGAGCGCATCTCTTTGACAGAGAACTTTGTAATGTCTTTGCCTTCAAAGAAAATCTTACCTTCTGTAGGCTCATACAATTTTAGAATCGTACGTCCTAAGGTACTTTTACCACAGCCGGATTCACCAACGAGTCCCAATGTTTCTCCTTCTGAAACCGACAAGGAAACGCCGTCTACAGCTTTGATCGTGTAGCCCTTCTTAAACAGTCCTTTACCAGATACAAAGTGCTGCTTAAGATTTTCAATTCTTAATACTTCTTTGGCCATAACATCCTCTTTTATGACTTGTTCACTTTGCACCAGTTAGCTAGCAAACATGCTGGCATCGATTGGTTTGATATCAATCATCTGCTTAGGTTCGTTGTCCAAGCTTGGCATTAAGCCCATCAAACGTTCCGTGTAAGGGTGCTGCGGATTGTCAAACAGCTCAAAAATCTCCGCTTTTTCGACAATACGACCACCATACATTACCGCAACGTCATCACACACTTCAGCAACTACGCCTAAATCATGGGTAATGAAGATCATTGCCATGCCCGTTTCTTCTTGAAGTTCATTCATTAGTTCAAGGATAGA
>NZ_JAWOTK010000423.1:0-1070 GCF_033338855.1 Vibrio sp. Vb0937
CAGCACTGAATAACTTCTCGAACTCAATCATCTTCTTGTTCTTGGGTGGCTTTGCTCTCGCCGCTGCGTTGCACAAGCAGAAACTTGACCAAGCACTTGCTGACAAAGTGTTGCTGATTGCTCGTGGTCGAATGTCTGTCGCGGTATTTATGCTGTTCGGTGTGAGCGCAGGTCTTTCAATGTGGATTTCCAACACAGCAACAGCCGCAATGATGCTTCCTTTGGTATTAGGCGTCATGACGAAACTGGACGCGAAGAAAAACCACAACACTTTCTTGTTCGTTCTTCTCGGTATTGCTTACAGCGCCTCTATCGGCGGTATCGCAACGCTAGTTGGTAGCCCACCAAACGCGATTGCTGCTGCCGAAGTAGGTTTGAACTTCACGGAATGGATGAAGCTAGGTCTGCCAATCTCTTTGATTTTGATGCCAATTGCGATTTTGGTTCTTTACACCATGACCAAGCCAGATTTGAGCCACAAGTTTGAACTTGACCACAAACCTGTTGAGTGGACAAACGGCAAAATGGTCACACTGGCAATCTTCTTACTTACCGTTACTTTGTGGATTTTCAGCAAGCCGATCAACACCATGCTTGGCGGTTTTGCAAAATTCGACACCTTGGTTGCGATTGGTGCCATCTTGCTGCTAGGCGCATCTCGAGCAGTCGAATGGAAGGACATTGAAAAGACAACAGACTGGGGTGTTCTGATCCTGTTCGGCGGCGGTATCTGTTTGAGTAACGTTCTAAAAGCGACAGGCACCAGCGTTTTCCTAGCGCACAGCCTAACTGGCTTCCTTGAGCAAGCAGGTGTATTGCTCACTATCCTTTCTGTTGTTGCCTTTGTCGTCTTCTTGACTGAGTTTGCAAGTAACACAGCAAGTGCTGCGCTACTGGTACCAGTGTTCGCGACCATTGCCGAAGCACTTGGTCTATCACCAGTGATTCTGTCAGCACTTATCGCGGTAGCCGCATCTTGTGCCTTCATGTTGCCAGTTGCAACGCCACCAAATGCAATTGTGTTCGGTACGGGTCATATCAAGCAAAAAGAAATGATGAGAATCGGCTTC
>NZ_JAWOTK010000424.1:0-1070 GCF_033338855.1 Vibrio sp. Vb0937
TGACGAACAAACCATTCAGGATGTTGCTTAAAGACCTCAGATTCTGGCTGCGCTATGAAAGGAGCCATCCAAATCGCCGGCTTTTTGCCTTTTGCGCGAATGTTTTGAATCAACTCCTTCACACCGCCAGAGAATTTATCCGACGGCGTAAGCCAATCCCCCATGAACGCTTGATAGCCATCATCCAGAAGTACCCATTCTAGGTCTTCGAGCTTGTCTTGCATGCAATCAACATTTTCTAAAACATTTTGCTCGGTCACATCGGCATAGTACGCATACCAAGAGCACCAGCCTATCGGTGCATCCTGCGTGACACCGTTGCGAATAGGATGATGCGCGGCAATCATCTCGCTGAACTCTTGATACAGATCGGATAGCGAGTTGCCAGTTAAAATCGTAATGGACTCAAGTTGATTGTGTTCCCAATCCGCCACTTGCGTGTGTTCGCCATCGATTGCAGCGGTCAGTATCCACTGCCCATTTCGCTGTTGTATATCAAAGTAACCAGCAAATCGACGGCACGTCGTGAAGCCAAACAAGGTGTAACCAGCAGAATCCTCAATCACTAGATAGTTGTAGTAACGCTTAGGTGCATGTTGCGAGTACACACGGTATGGGGGAATGTTGTCGGGGCATCGACCTATTTCAATAGGATGCGTGATCGTTCCTGACGTTTGCGCCAACATTTGAAAACCATCACCAATCACGTTGGCTTCGTGCTCGTATAGAAACGGCATTTCGAACAACACTTCACGGTCAGTAAAGGTCTTATTGTGAAGCCCAGAGAAAGAGAAATGGGCTTGATTACCAATCACATCCACGTGCAGATCGTTATCGATGATCGTCATTTCGGAATGGTTGGCTAACTGAATGGTCTGAGCCATATTGCATCTACTCACTGATTATTATTGTTTTGTGTCCAATTGACCCCACGATGCTTGGTTGCGCGTGAAGCCTTTTGAATATGACTTCATTATCCTGTGAATGATGCGAGCAATTCGTTATTTTCGTCACGAATCCATGCACTCTGACGCTCAAAAACGGTTATTCAGATAACGCTCACTGAAATT
>NZ_JAWOTK010000425.1:0-1070 GCF_033338855.1 Vibrio sp. Vb0937
TCTGAATCCAATGCACTTTCTTGTCTGGCTAACGACATCATCGTAATCGGGTCGATGTCATGCTTCTTCGCATAAAAGTTGAACCACCAGCGGTGCGCAATTGGGAATCGCAGTTCAATGTTGTCCCACATTTGCGCTTGGATACTGGCTGTGACGGTTAGGTGATGCCAATTCTTGGATGAGGCATACGCCGCCAACATCGCCTTTTCATCTTTACCTACGCGACTCAGCAAATGCGCCCACTCACTTTTCGCTGCCGCAATTTTATCTGTCGCAATCAACTCTTCAATACGAGTGAGAGAGTTTTGATACGGGTGAATAACCTTAGTATCGAGCTTAATACGATGAGATGGATATTTGATTGACTGACCAATCGCATTCGCCGCAGCCACGCTGTAGAAATTGCGCTGACCAACTAAGGTCGCCAATCGCTGCTTGCCTGCAATATCATCACCCAGCGCAATCTCACTTCGACCTAACCAATATTGCCAGCGAAGCGAGGCTTGCTCATCTTTGTTGAGTACGGCAATCCACTGTTGAACACCTTTCCAATCTGCATTTTGAATTGCTAGACGGATACGATTTTCGATCAAAGCGACATTTTTACTGGTTTTCGTCTTATCATCTCGCCATTTGGCTAGTGAATCGGATTCAGTACGAATCAGACGAATCGCAATGTAGTCCGCAAGTGCTTGGGCTTTTTCTGCTGAGAATTTTTGTCCTTTCACGACTTGCGCATACGCTTTTTGAGCTTGATTGACATCCATGCGAGCTAGCTTTTCTAACGCATATTCACTCTGAGCACGATAAAAGTCATTGGCTGGCTTTTTCTTAGCAAACTCAGCCACCGTCGCAGGTTTATCAAACAACGCTTTCATTTCTTGCGCTTGTTGTTTCGCTTTTGCAGAGCTTGGCAGCTTTTGCAAATAAGCCATCAAACTACCGTTACGAGCATCAAACGCCAACAACATGCGTTGCAGAATCAAATCGTCTGTACGTCCACCCGCTTTATCCCAAGCATTAAATAACGGGTCACACTCACTCGCGATGCTAGAACCGCTTAGCCACAT
>NZ_JAWOTK010000426.1:0-1070 GCF_033338855.1 Vibrio sp. Vb0937
CCTTCGTACCACACTTTCTGCCACAGTGAAGAAAGCGAGACTTCAGGGTAAGAGTTATCGACCTCCGCCACCTTTAACGAGTCATCATTCCAAGTAATCAGATAGCGTTCATTGTTCGACATTGCCGCCATCGCAGGCGCTTGTTTATAAGCTCGCTTAAACAACACCAGTTTTTCACTGGTCGTGTAATGACTCTGAAGCGTACCGTTGGTGTAGAAACTGTAGAATCCTTTGCGGTGTGAATCCGGCAATAAGTATTTAAGTTCAGACGCTAATTTGAAGTCACGAATATGAGTTAAGGTTCGCTTATCATTTTGCAAAGTATCAAACCATTGCGAAACGCGACCATCATTGTGCGTCACCAACAGGGAATATGCGCCCGCAAGCAAATCAATCGTTCTTACAGAATGCTTTTTATCCCCTTGAGTAAGATCGATAACTTCGCGCACCTTAAACTTTTGAGCAGCTTTGGTCAGAACAATTAACTCCGAACCATCACGCAAATAAAGCGTTTCACCATCCGGTGTTAAGAGCATCTGTTGGGGAGCGTCAAAGCCCGCAGAAAAGGAGAAATCAATCGTGGTTGGAGCGACGCCTAGCGCAGACTTCTCTTGCCAACGCGCTTTGACTTTCCCGCTGCGAGTCTGCCAAACAATAGTTGGAGTTTGCGTTGATGCACTGAAGACAAATTGCGTCACAGGATCTTGCGCGTCGGTAAGCGTCAAATTCATATCCGTCGACAACGCCACCACTTCTGGCGGGCGAGTATTTTCTCTCAACGTCGCGTTGAATTCTGGCTTGAAGATATGAGCTAGACCTTGATCATCCACTAATCCATACCAACCAAGGCCAGGAGCCGATTGAGAAAAAGATACCGGATTAGTCGCTAACTGTTGAGTATAAATGGCGGGCTTGTCAGGTGCGTCCATCGATAAATATTGAATCTCACCACTTTGCGTTAAAACGAAAGCAAGTTGTGAATAGTCATCGACAGAAATGGCCAGAGGCATGCCCACTTGCGTGGTTCGAGTCGCGTGATTAGGTTTGATCTCTGCATCAGAAAACAGAGG
>NZ_JAWOTK010000427.1:0-1067 GCF_033338855.1 Vibrio sp. Vb0937
AAAGAGTGCAATGACATACTGGTAAAAAGTGCGGCCGTCTCTCGAGAGCTTGGCGCCACGATGGTGCTGGTCGTACAAGAATTCCACAAACACGAGCCTTCTGTTTACACACATCTGGAGCTGGAAAAGGCACTTCTAGTTGGCTTATTGGCCGATATTGGCTTGTTCTGCCTCATTAACGAATATCACCTGTATCTGGATAGTGGCAATTACCTTGACCCTGATATCGCGTTGCAAATCTTCCAAACTCGCTGCTCTGCAACCAGTAAGTTGGTGCTAGAACGCTGGGGGTTCGACAACGATTTTCGAGAAGTCTCTTCAAACGAAAAGTTTGTTACCGCTCGTCCAGAAGTCAGTTATTTGGACATTGCTCGAATTGCAAACCACTTATTGATGTTCCGCAATCAAGACGAACGTATTGATGAACATGAAGTGGAATTCAATTTAACAGGTGCAGAGGTCTTGTATGACCTAAGCAATATGAGTGATACTGACTTTCGAAACGAAATCAACGCAGTACTCAGTGCTAGCGGCTTGTAATTAAGTTAACTAACGTCATCCACGATAAACATTAAACTCAAGGTCGAGTGTTGTTTTGTCAGTGGCTTTTGTCTCCGGCTTGTCTCACTAAGGAATTATCAAGTTTTATGTTCTCAGGGATGCTATTCATTTTTGCCCCTCTTGTTGTGGGGTACTTAATTCCTATTTCTCGCGCAGCTTTACTAGAGAAAATTAACCAATCAACTTCATACCTTATTTACGTCATTCTTTCGTTGATGGGTTTAAGTTTAGCTGCCTTAGACAACTTGAGTAGCAACTTGCAGAGTATACTGCTGTACGCTGGTACTTTTTTCGTCTGCTTGAGTGTATGTAACTTACTCGCTCTGCCAATAATCGATAAGATTATTCCGTTGCAGACCAATCACAACCAAAACAAGCTTCCACTTTCTTCTATGGCATTAGAATCAGTAAAACTGATTGTTGTCGTTGGTGGAGGCTTAATTGCTGGTCTCATTTTGCCGATAGGTCTGGAGTGGGTAGATACCGCGAGCGAATGGATCCTCTTC
>NZ_JAWOTK010000428.1:0-1065 GCF_033338855.1 Vibrio sp. Vb0937
CGTTGGTGGTGGGATAAACAACAAAGATTAGTCGCTCATGAAGTAGATGGCACTTTACTTCGTTACAGTTATGGCGCTACCGATTTAGTTAATGGGATTGCGTATCCCGATGGATGTGTTGTCCAGATTTCCTATGATGATTACGGACGCCGCACATCGATAAGATATTTCAACGACGAAGACAAAGTCGGTTACAGTGAAGAGTACGCTTATGACGAGTTTAGTCGTGTTGCACAGATACAGACACCAGAAGGTGTCACGTCTTATCAATGGGGAGCTTTGGCTCAACAAGAAGCGGTAATCTTCCCTGATGGCAGCCATATTTCCTACGAGTACGATCAACAACGTAACCTAACGAAATTAGTTCGAAGTGATGGTCTAGAGTTTGAGTTTTTGTACGACAGCGAAGGTTTACTATCAGGTACCGTTGGATTTGATGGGCTACACAGCCAATTCAAATACGACTCTATGGGAAGAATCATCCGAAAAGATGTTGCAGATAGGACCGTTTTATACCGCTATGACGATGCTGGCTTTCTTCAGCATATTAAAGCGGGAAATGGAAAAAATATTGTAGAGAATCACTTTAACTATACGTTAGGTGGAAGACTGACTTTAGCCTCTAATCGTCATCAAACTCTACAGTATCAATATTCCTCATTTGGACATTTAACTAAGCGTATTCAAGGTCAATTTGAAATCGGTGAAGAGTTTAACCGAGTCGGACAGCGTGTTTCGCAAACCTTACCTGACAAGACGTCACTTAACTTTTCATACGACACCAATGGTAGGCTTTCCGAAATCCGGTTTAGCGATGACTCATTACCGAAAATTGAGTTCCAATATGATGTTATGGGGAGGCTTTCTGTCACTGAAACTGCGAGTTTCAAAGAGAGCAAACTTTACGACGGTGTCGGCCGATTAGTCGAGCAGCGATGGTCAGGTAGAGAAAAAAAATACATATACAATGCACAGAACCGAATCTCTTCAATTTTAGATAATACTGCAGGGGCAACTCACTATCAGTACGATACCCTCGGGCACGTTACAAAGGTTAGTGAAGCC
>NZ_JAWOTK010000429.1:0-1064 GCF_033338855.1 Vibrio sp. Vb0937
ACTCCAACTCAAAGTGGTTGCGGTTGTATGTCCCCGTCAATAAGTCATAACGCGCCTGATACTCTAACTTCTCAGCCAAAAGTTTGGTCTCTGAAATGTCTTCACCCACAATCAGCAACTGATCGGAATCGTTGAGCGGTCGAATGTTTTCGCGTACCCAAACACTGTGCCCGTCAGCATGGCGATACTCGATTTCACGTCGCCACACATCATGAACTTGATGACTCGGTTGCAACAACACCTGACGTGGGAACAGCGCTTTGTCATCAAGATAGAACTCTCGCAGGCGATGGCCGAGCATCTCAATCGGCTCGTAACCCAATAACAGTTGCGCGAATCGGTTCACTTCTTGGATGCGGTTGTGACTGTCGAGCGTCACCATCATCACGGGCTGCTGCTCGTAGTAATTACGCAAGCTCGACTCACGCTGATAGAGCTTATCTTCCATCAACTTACGGCTGGTGATATCACGCGCCTCAAACAGATACTGCTTTTGTTTGCCTACCTGCTGGGAGAACGGCTTTAAGGAAATTTCGAGTACCATAGAGCCGTGCTCTTTGCTCCAGATTTCGGCTTCAAATGTCGAAACTTGTTGCTGCGGTGCGTCAAAATAACCGGCGATCGCGTGGCGTGCTTGCTCACTCCAGTTTTGATGTAACCAAAGTGGCTTATCTAAGCGTAATTCCTGATGATAGAGTAAAGATTGCAGACGATCGTTGCCAGATTTAAGTAAACCATGTTTATCCAAAATCCCCATGTACTGCATACTTTGGTCAAAAATGGACTCTAAAATCGCCTGGCTTTCACGAGCAGCCGTCTCGCTGCGACGAATGCGTTGCAAGTAGTAGCTCAGTAGCAAAATGGCCACCAGCATCAACACGAACAAACTGCCAAACAAGCGAATTTCTTTGGCGAAACGCTCCGAAAATTCCATCGGCTTATTAAAAAAGACCGCCGAGGATTCTTGCTCGGCGCCCAACCCCCAGCGCACGACCGCTTGGTAATCGAGCTTGATTTCAGAATCGCCATTCACCACCGGAGGTAACGGTTCTTGTGGGTGGTCG
>NZ_JAWOTK010000430.1:0-1064 GCF_033338855.1 Vibrio sp. Vb0937
GCCACACTCACCAACATCAATGCGATAATGGCAAAACCCGTCTCTTGCGTTTTAGGTGCTTGGTAAACCGCAACCGCGGCTACACAGAAAGCACATGCCGCCAATGCTTGCCAAGAAAACTCTCTTCCTGCAAAGCGCATTAACGATAAACGCGAAGACAAACGAATTGGTTGCGATTTCAACAATCGAATCAGTGGCCACAAACAGGAAATCAGAGCGCCCATTGCCGACATAATCAAACTGTATAAACTCGACTGCCACGACCAACCGATAGTAAGGCCAACGTTGGCGTCATATAGATCGCTCAAACTGGAAGATACTGCAGGGATCAACTCGTTCGCCAACATGAGTCCAAAGAAGTTACCGCAAGCCCAAGCGACCAAAACGAGTATCGAGAGCTCAAGTAATAGCGCTTGCGCCAATTGGGTTCCATTCACACCGGTTTGACGCAAAATGCCGACTAATCGCTGACGCTGAATAAAAGACAATGACATCGCTTGATAGAAGATAAAAAGTCCAACCAAAAACGACAACATCCCCATCGCGGTTAGGTTCATGTGGAATGCTTTGGTCAAAGATTCAAGCTCAGTACGAGTGTTTCGAACCAAAGTCATGCCATTTGGCAGTATGTTTTTTAATGCGATCAGTTTTTCTTCTGGCATCTCGCCACATGAAATCGCTGAAAGGCCCGAGCTTCGCTTCAACATTCTTAATAAAGAAATGTCGGTAACTAAACGTGTACCTGATAAGAGCTTGTTTTGATCCACTTGAACAGGACCAAGACGGCTACCATCATTCAACTCAATAAAGTCGCCGTCTTGCCAGTTCATGTAAGACGCCAAATCTTGACTGATCAAGATCGGATACGGCGGCTTCATCAAGGAGAGAACAGGCATCTCATTAAGTGACTTGCCGTGCTGAAGAGGGATCATTGCGACAGGATCGATGCCAACGAGCATCAAGTTCATGTCCGTTTTGGCATCCAGATGAAGGACGTCAAAAGGCGCGCATTGATTGAAACCAGCGCGGCGCAACTGAATGTAAAATCCTTGAGGAATTTTATT
>NZ_JAWOTK010000431.1:0-1063 GCF_033338855.1 Vibrio sp. Vb0937
TGTTCATTGTACTGCCTACCAAAAATTATCGACCAACGCCGCTTAATGCCGAATCGTGTACGTCAATCAAGCGAAGACCGTATTTGTCATTAACGACAACTACTTCCGCATGGCCAAGTAGGGAACCGTTCACTTTTACGTCCAATGGTTCGCCGTTCAGCTTTTCAAGTTCAATGACGGTGCCTTCGCCCGCTTTCATCAAATCACCAAGTGGAATCTCTTTACTTGCGACTTCAAGCGTGACAGTCACAGGGATGCTTTTGAAAAAGCTCAGGTCGCGCTCTGCAGCAACAGGTTCAGGTTGGCGCGTTGTTTCAGCGTCAAAGTCTTCTAATTGAAAATCATCAAAGTTCAGTTCATCTGTGTCGAACGCTTTAGTTTCAGGCGCTTCGCTCATCGCTGCGTTTCCTTATCCGGGTTAAAAATCAAAACAAGCTGTCCGTCTTGCTCAGCAATACGGCCAGTAAAGAGAGGTTGATTGCCAATGCTTACCGGTACGGTATTCAGTAATTCGATTGGCATGATGTCATCAGGTTTTAGGCTGACCACGTCACTTAGAGCCATCGTTTTTTTACTCAATACCACGTTAAGACGAACTGGCGTTGATTCTAGGGAACGACAAAAAGGTTCATACAAATCCACGTCTGATTGCAGCTCAAGCTGTTCAATCAAGGTTTGGATCAGATGCGTGTCCAGTTTTAAGTACATCGACCCTTGATAACCTTCAAAGGTGATATTTAATTGGACACATAAGCCTATGCCGCGTGGAGCTTCATACTCACATGCTTCCCACATGTCTTGCGGTGCTAGCCAACCGATAATAATGCGGCTGATTCTTTCCTGTAGGCGAAGATCACTGGCAGTCAGTGTTGCGACTGAACGCTCTGTATTAGCGCCATAAAAACGGTCTGCTAATTTAACGAGAGTCTGAGTATCACCGTGAACAAATACCATGCCACCTTCTTGGTGCTTATGGGTGGATGTCTGATCTTTGTCCATCATTGCAGGAGAGAATCGATGCAGGTCTACGGAGGTTAAGCTAGCTTCCACTTTGTTTGTACTG
>NZ_JAWOTK010000432.1:0-1063 GCF_033338855.1 Vibrio sp. Vb0937
GAAAATGGCAAATTAATCTAATGTGAATGAATGTTTATGAAGCAACGTTTTATTAATATTGATGCACATAATGATCGCATTGGTCGTATGATCATTATCGAATGAAAGAGGAGAGATTTAGCCGGAAATGATGTGCTTTTGCATCGACTCAATGATCTGTGCCGTCATGCCCCAGATGAAATGTTGACGATATGGGATAGCAAATACACGATGACTGCTTCTTTTTAACTCAAACTTACTGCTGTAGAGCTTATTTGGGTTCAAAATATGGTTGGCTGGTACCTCAAAAACCGACTCGACCTCATTTGGGTCAATATGCGTTTTGTAATCCGGAGAAATAAAGGCCAAAAATGGCGTCACATTAAATTGACTAATCGTTGGCAGTTTTGGCAACTGACCGAACACATGAATATGTTTATCTTCTATACCGACCTCTTCATTAGTCTCACGAAGCGCCGTATTCACCAGATGGATATCTTCGGGTTCAAACTTACCGCCAGGAAAGCTGATTTGCCCTGGATGATGCCGAAGATGTTCGGCTCGCTTGGTCAAAATCACTTGTAGGCCTTCAGGTCTATCCACAAAACCAATCAGAACCGCGGCGTCTCGAAGCGGTTTACCTTTCATAAAATTCAGGCGGGCAAGAGACTCCTTGTGATACCCCGTCGGAAGATGAAATTGAAAGTTCTGCAGCAATTTTGTTTTGTCGATAACCAAACCGAATCCCTAATTTTCGTGCCTACTCATTATTATACACCCAAGATAATAACCCTAAACTCCGGAAGCGAGCGTGCTTGAGTGAGAAAATGAGTGGTGAGTGCACTCCGCCTCATTGTTGATAAAACAGTAAGCTCAAATGTTAAAGGAAGATCGCTTCACATCTAGGCAACCTTTTGCTTTGTGCTTTGTGTCTCACTCTGCCGAAGCATATTGATTTGAAACTTATAGGGTTATACACCATTCTTATTTTTAAGGCGTTGCAATGAGGTTGGTGTTTGCCAATGAAAGGGATAATCTTCACCGAGTTCATGGAGTTAGTGGAAAGCAAATTTGGACTTGAAGT
>NZ_JAWOTK010000433.1:0-1041 GCF_033338855.1 Vibrio sp. Vb0937
CTGATCGAAAAGCATCGAGTGACACTCTTTGCCGGTGTCCCTACGATGTACATTGGTTTGCTGCATGTTGAACATAATTGCGATATTTCGTCGCTACGAGTAGCCGTTAGTGGAGGCTCGTCACTACCGACAGAAGTATTTAAGACCTTTGAAGCACGATTCAATGTACCAATTCTAGAAGGTTACGGCTTGTCCGAAACCAGTCCGATAGCGTGTTTTAATCACCTTGATCAAGAGCGAGTACCGGGCTCTGTCGGGCAACCGATTCAAGGTGTTGAGGTGAAAGTCGTTGATCTTGACGGTCATGCTCTCCCTGTCGGTGAGGAAGGCGAAATTATTGTGCGCGGGCACAACGTCATGAAAGGTTATCTTGATCGCCCAGAAGTGACGGAATCGGTGTTGCAAAGTGGTTGGTTCCATACCGGTGACGTCGGGCGATTTGATGAGTCGGGTAATCTGTTTATTGTCGACAGGATGAAAGACCTGATCATTCGAGGTGGCTTCAATGTGTATCCTCGTGAGATTGAAGAAGTATTCATGACGCATCCTGCGGTAGCGATGGTGGCCGTGATAGGTATTCCGCATCAAGAATATGGCGAAGAGATCAAAGCCTATGTGGTATTAAAACCGAATCAATTTGTCGAAGCCGATGAGCTGCAATTATGGGGGCGAGAGCAGTTAGCCAATTTCAAATACCCAAGGTTTGTCGAAATTCGTGAACAGTTACCGATGAGTGCTACGGGTAAGATCTTAAAGAGAGAGCTAAAATCGGAACTCGAAGTCGCATAAGTATGATGTCAAAGCCAGCGAAGCTCTCGCTGGCTTTTTGTTTGATCTACATGGCATTGGCTGGTGGTCTTTTTGGCTGAGTACGCCGGTTAGACCAAAGACGTGTTTGCATCTACAACTATTCCAACTGTTTGAGATACGCTTCCATTTTCAGCGGATTCAATATGGTAATACTGCCGTATTGCAGCCTAAGAATGTTCGAGTTTTCCAATTTCTTTAGTACCTTATGAACACTTTGTCGTGTTAGCCCCA
>NZ_JAWOTK010000434.1:0-1062 GCF_033338855.1 Vibrio sp. Vb0937
ATTGAGGTTGAACAGCATTGCAAAGTGCGCGTTTTCTTCTAGGACCCCATTGGGTTCTTGGCTGTTTTCCATTCGGCGGATAATGCCACCTTTTGGATCTTCCGATTCTGATGTGATGCCTGCTAGCTCTAAGGCTTTACTGTTTGCGACACTCAAATGCCCCGAAGTGTGAATGATCAATACAGGCTTATCTGTGCTGACTTTATCGAGATCCGCTTTAGTAGGGTAGTAATCCAGTTGGGCGTCGTCGTAACCAAAACCTAAAATCCACCCCGTTTTCTCAATGAATAGGCGTTGCGTATTATTGTTCTCGGCATTTTTCAGAGTTTCTATGATTTTCGCAACGGTATCGGCTTCGCCATCAGGAGATGGCAGCACGTTTGCGACCATGGCTTGCAGACCAACACCATACACATGACTGTGCGGATCAACAAAGCCAGGCAACATAGTTTTGCCTTTTAAGTCGACCAACTGTGTTTTACCGAACTTGTGTTCCATCGCTCCATCTTTGCTGCCGACATAAATGATTTTCTCGCCTAATGTCGCGACGGCTTCGGCGTACTCTGGCTTATCGCCAGACATAGTTAGGATGTCGCCACCATAATAAATTTTGTCTGCGGCGGTTACTTTGAGTGGCTCGGCGACGGCTTCTACTTCTTTCGCTTCTTCAGAAAAACACCCCGTTAAAGCAAGCCCAGATAGGGCAATGGGGATCCAGTTTTTGTTCATCGGTCATCTCCATACAGAGTAAGTTTTTTGCCTATTGCTCCCATCTCAATGAGTTTGAGAACTCAATAGGTCACATTCACTTTAGTTCATATTGAAGGAGGACTATCAACAAGATTAAAGACTTTCAATCAAGCGCAAGTTATACCTACCGATGAATATCAAAAATGTTACCTTTTCCCATTTCATAAACGTTTCTGGACTTGGGCAATGTGACCCATAACGAGGTTCTGTGGTTAAAAAGTCGGCATGATAAGTCCACGATTTATCTCGATGACGCTCAAGGAAGAACATGAAAGACGAAACGCTATCCATCCATTTTGGTTACGAAACTGA
>NZ_JAWOTK010000435.1:0-1061 GCF_033338855.1 Vibrio sp. Vb0937
CGATGCTGCGCGCAATATTCTCTCATTAAATTGGCTTTCATTGAGAGCGGTGAGCTGTTGAAACCGTGGATGTACAATAGAAGTGAAGGTTTACTCATAGAAGTCTCGCATGAAAAAGCGAGCCCGAACTTAGAGCTCGGGCATCATTAATATCCGTTGGAAGAGAAATCTGGCTGGAATTGGCCTTCTGGTAAACGGTCGACATGGGTTGTGATGTCGCCGTTGGTGTGCAGTACTAGCTCACGCCAACCTGGGGATGTGGTATCAAGCGCGAAATCATCGGAATTCGGCTTAAACTGGACACACGTTGATGGTGTTGCCATCACTCGAATACCTTTGTGTATTACGTTCATGTCTTGATGAACATGCCCACACAAAATGCCTTTTACATTGTCGCATCGATCCACAACTTGCCAAAACGCTTCTGCGTCTTTCAACGTATGCTGATCAAGCCAAGCACTCCCCACCAGCAAAGGATGGTGATGCAATAAAACCAGTGTATGACGCTCAGGAAATTCCGTTAATTTCTCTTCCAAAAGAGTCAACTGCTGATCGCTTAAACGCCCATGAGGCACGCCTACTACTTGAGAATCAAGCAAAATCAATTGCCACTTTTCACCCAGCAACACATGTTCTGCCGCTTGAATTTGTGGTGAAGGTAACACACTGCCCATATTGGGTTTGTAATCGTGATTTCCCGGCAGCCAATAACAATCCTTTTGCAGCGGCGCAATGCCATCAGCAAATCGTTGATAAGACTCGGCGCTATGATCCTGTGAAATATCGCCAGTCGCTAAAATGTAATCAAACCCCACTTTGCGGCGCAAAACTTCGTTAACCACAGCAGAAAAGCTGTCGGCTGTTTTTACGCTCAGCAAACTTCCCTCGTCTGCAGCGAACAGATGAGTATCCGTAATTTGTAAAAGTTTGATGCTGTCATTCGATGATTGCAAAATGAAAACCTGATTCGTTCACTCTATAGTTTCTTGTTATTTTCCTTGAATGACGTGACGATCAATTGAAGGCAAGCGGCGTTCTACTAATGCCACTTCGTAAACAAA
>NZ_JAWOTK010000436.1:0-1059 GCF_033338855.1 Vibrio sp. Vb0937
CGGTTTATACGGCATTAGCGTGGGTCAACTTTTTTGTGGCGAGTCCATGTTCAGTTTGAAAGACAACGCATCAAAAATCGCATTGTGGTATTTGTGCACGCATTTGGCGTCAAAGCATGGTCAATTAATAGATTGTCAGGTGATGAACCCGCACTTGGCATCCCTCGGCGCATTTGAACTTGACCGAGACGAGTTCATACAAAAGCTACTATCTTTAAGAGAAAAGCAAACGGCTTCTGACACCTTTACGCCCCAAGTTTTGCAGGATTCAGAATCATGAGCACAGATCTACAACACATTCGAATTGGGTTAACCAACAACCATCCTTGTAGCTATTTACCGGAGCGACAAGAGCGTGTTGCGGTGGCATTGGACGCTGAATTACATACTGAACAAAACTATCAACTATTGATGG
Source organism: Vibrio sp. Vb0937 (assembly GCF_033338855.1). Taxonomy (NCBI): domain Bacteria; kingdom Pseudomonadati; phylum Pseudomonadota; class Gammaproteobacteria; order Vibrionales; family Vibrionaceae; genus Vibrio; species Vibrio sp. Vb0937. The sequence continues at coordinate 416 of NZ_JAWOTK010000436.1, forward strand.
CTAATGGCTTTCGTCGCAGCGGAGATACAATATACAAACCACATTGCGAGCGTTGCCATGCTTGCCAACCTATTCGCATATCGATACCTGATTTCGTACTATCTAGAAGTCAAAAACGACTGCTCAGTAAAGCCAAAAATCTGCGTTGGGAGATGAAAACGGAGATGGACGCCGAGTGGTTTGAGCTCTACAGCCGTTACATTTGCAAGCGACACAAAAACGGTACCATGTACCCTCCCAAGCGAGATGAGTTCTCACGTTTTGCACAAACGACTTGGCTGACAACGTTGTTCTTGCACATCTATGATGAATCAAATCAACTACTTGGTGTAGCGGTGACTGATGTGATGACACAATGTTCTAGCGCGTTTTATACGTTTTTTGATCCAGACTACCCACTTTCACTCGGTACACTAGCGGTGCTGTACCAAGTGAACTACTGCCAACAAAATAACGAGCAGTGGCTATATTTGGGTTATCAGATTGATGAATGTCCAGCAATGAACTACAAAACGCGTTTTCAACGCCACCAAAGGCTAGTAAATCAGCGTTGGCAAGGGTAGAATACGCCCCAACTTTACATAATTCCTATTTAGCGGCACAATAACGCTCGCTAATATTGCCTAATTTCTAAAGAGGATTAA
>NZ_JAWOTK010000437.1:0-1059 GCF_033338855.1 Vibrio sp. Vb0937
CCATCAATTGCGTGGTTCCGGATCGGCTTGGCGTGCTCATGGTAACGTGACCAAAGTACAGCGGATTAGTCAGATCTTGAAAACGCTTCGGTTCTGGTAAATGGTTCGCGGCCAAATAATCTTTGTTCCAAACAATCCCGGCACCTGAGTATCCAAACGCCACGACTTGATCGTTATTAGGTAATAGATAAGGCGACAACCATTTCGGCACTTGCACACGCGACGACATATCAGCCAAACGATGTTCATTAGACAGCTCTTGCATCAGAAACGGCGACGAGCTCAACACCAAGTCGATATCCTTCATGTAGCTTTTGCTGAGCAATTGCAGGCTTGATTGAGTGCGTCGGTGAACCACTCGGACTTCAGCATCAGGATAGTGCTGCGTAAAGTCATCCACCAAAGCAGTGATTGGTGCTTGAGAGAAGGTCGTGAGTATCACCAACTCTTTTTCTGCTGCCATTGTGAGTGGTGCATAAAGCGCCGCACCAAGAAGTAAACGACGCCCAAATTGCTTGAAATCAGCCATCAAATTAACCAAAAACCTTAAATAGTGTGCGGTAACTCAAATCTATGAAAGATTGTCAAAAAATCTTACAGAGTATGTTTGAGTCACTATTGACGCACTTCAACCAGAACTAAGCATATTCTATCAGTAACAAGTGTCAGCCTAACGTTCTAAATTCCCGTTTTTGACTCAACGTAAATATCAATATGGGTCAATTCTGTCTCAAATTCATGCCTTTGTACTGTGCAATCTGTCACTTCAAGATAGCCCTGCAACAAAACATTTGTGATTAAAACTTGGAGTGCAAGATGTTTAATTTCTTTAAAACACGCCCTGACCTCCCTCTTTCAGATGGCTCGAAAGAGGAAATGCAAGCGCGTTTCAAACGCTACCAATGGCATGTATTTTTAGGCTTGGTTTTCGGTTACGCCGTCTTCTACGTAGTTCGTATGAGTTTAGGTGTTGTTAAAAAACCAATGCTGGATGCAGGCATCGTAACCATCGAAGAACTCGGTATCATGGGTTCGGCTTTCTTCTTCACTTACGCTTTT
>NZ_JAWOTK010000438.1:0-1055 GCF_033338855.1 Vibrio sp. Vb0937
CATCAATTTACACACTTTTTGACCCGTCCACTTGTACACAGAAAAGTGTGATTTCCAACACAATATCTTCAAATCTGAGAGTTCTATTGCACCTTTACAACAAACGCATTCGACAAGCGTATAGAAACGTAAATTTTGTTGTATGTACAACACTGGGTAATTATCATTCTAACTAATTTGTTTGGGATAGATGCATATCCACTAATCATAATCGAGCCATTCAGAACGCATTGAATTGGATATTTGTAGGGCTTGCAAAATAAGAGAGATGTTTCATGAGACGTAGAACCACGCTATCGCTGCTGATTGCATCGAGCCTGTTTATGGCGGGATGTCAACCAAGCCAAGAAGGAACTGAGCAAGGTGGTGGCGCCGCTCCCGCAACCGAAGTGAATGTGTTGACGGTTGAACCTGTTCGACAAGCTTTGACGGTTGAGTTGCCGGGCCGCAGCCGTGCATTTAAAGAGGCGGAAGTCCGCCCACAGGTAACGGGTATTATTTCAGAACGTAACTTTGTTGAAGGTGGCGTTGTGGAAAAAGGTCAGTCGTTGTATCAAATTGATGACTCTTCATTTCAAGCGGATTTGCTTAGTGCAGAAGCGGAGCTGATTCGTGCGCAAGCTTCTGAAGAATCGACGTTTGCAACCGTTAAACGTTACCGCGCATTGATTTCCAAGAAATCGATCAGTCAACAAGATCTGGATGAAGCAGAAGCGGCTTACAAAGAAGCGAAAGCGCAAGTGCTCGTAGCCAAAGCGAAGATCAATACTGCAAAGATCAATTTGACTTATACCCGTGTGAAAGCGCCGATCAGTGGCGTGATCAGCAAGTCAAATGTGACTGCGGGAGCGTTGGTTACCGCAAACCAAGCCGACAAGCTAACGACGATTCAACAACTTGATCCGATCAACGTGGATATCGTTCAGTCTTCTGCTCAATTGCTGCGACTAAAAGCGGCGCTTTCTCAAGGTCACATGCAAGAAGATCAATCTGCGCAAGTCGCATTGACGCTTGAAGATGGCTCGACTTACGAGCACAAAGGCACAATGAAGTTC
>NZ_JAWOTK010000439.1:0-1055 GCF_033338855.1 Vibrio sp. Vb0937
ATGTAATGGCTCATCAAGCAGCCATTCTCCACCACACTTCGGACACTTACGTGCTTTCTCGCTCTCCAACGACTGACCGCCCACACGATACTGATAATAGTAAGTTGGAATCTTGGTGATGTATTCGATACGACCACGCAAATCCCAACCGCGGCGGAACAACACACTGTCTACGTCGCAAATTTCGTGCAGCGCCGCATGCTCCGCGCGGCACCCGCCCGCCATTTGGATTTCATCGCACGCTTGCCATTCCGTCTGCCATTTGATGACCGCTTTATGATCGCCATTGAGTGTCGGATCATTACGATACAGTGGAATTGGCAACAAGGTTTCACCACTGCGCAGTGGCGAGCATGTGTGCACATACGTCGTGTAGAGCACTTGCCAACTTGGCGCTTCGTCTTCGGCCGCTTGTTCTGAATTTAAATCACGACCAAGCATACGCATTTTCGGCGCAAGCAAAGACGCATCAGACAAACGATTCATGCACACTTTAACGAAATCTGAATGATAACGCGGATGCAAACTGTCTTGTTCCGGGCAAACCACGCGCACAAAAAATTCGCCATCGCCCATCACTATCGGGAATTCACGACCTAGCACTTGGCCGTTGTAACGTAACGCATCCATCAAACCGTTAATGGCTTTATCTACCGCACTGACGGTGGTGTTATCAAAACACTCAAATTGCAACTCAACAACGTACATGCTTACACCGCAGCCTCAATTTTGGCCAAAAACTCCACAACATTCTCTGCGAGCACTTCGCGCTTATCTGTTCCTAAACGCTCTAAAATCACATTGCCCGTTAAGTTACAAATTGAAATCACGTCCAATTCTGCATCCGTCGCTGCGATAAACACCGTCGGTTTTAGCTTTAGACGACGCTGTGTCACCAAGTGACCCAAAATGTTCTCTTGTAAACGAACAAAATCGTCATCGCTCCAAACTTGAAGCAATGTCAGAGGATTCGTCTGCCACGTTGCGTCCATATCCGCACTGTATTGAGATCCATAAAACGCTTTAATGTCTTCATGCAGCGTCAACTCAATCGC
>NZ_JAWOTK010000440.1:0-1055 GCF_033338855.1 Vibrio sp. Vb0937
AGCTATCACAACAAAACCAACCGATGAAATGATCATCAATTGTTTAATCATAACTCCCGTCACCGCAGGGACACATTCCAATCCACAAGTTGGAATTTGCATTAAGGTGTTGATGTTGCCCCGCAACGTAACCCAAATGATGCAGGAAAGCAGAGATACCTTGAGTATCGACTTGATGAACTCAATGACGCTTTTTAGCGAGAAGATGCGCTTTGCGCCCTCGACAGGGTTGATTTTCTTAATGTCGGGCTTGATGGACTCGCCACTAAAAAGAAAACCAAACTGTCCCATGTTAGAAAAAATCGCGATAAGCGCTGCGACCAAAATAATTGGCGCGAGGAGGTAGGCCATCTCTTTGGCGATAGCGATGGCAACATCGATCAATGCGTCTTGAAAGCCTTGATATGCGAGCTCGCTTGGCAGCAAAAGCAGGGCAGAGATGTGCGACATGTAGTAATCGGCAAAGGCGAACAGTACGGCGATGAGAGCCAGAATTAACGCCGAAGAGACGATCTCTTGGCTCTTCGCGACTTGTCCTTTTTTTCGGGCGTCGCGGAGCTTTTTGGCGGTGGGTTGTTCGGTTTTTTCACCACTCATAGAACATCCTAACCTTTATTTCCAAATCGTATTGAGCTGATCGCCAAAGCGAGTGATGCCATAAAATAGTGCTTCAAAGTGATCCATCATTAATCCGAGATAGACGATCAATAACACACTCGCGATGGCACTTTTGATGGGCATCGCCAAGAAGAAAACGTTGAGTTGCGGCGCAAAGCGGCTGATCAGCGCAAGGCCAAATTCGGCTAAGAACATCGCGAGCACAAGTGGCGCCGACATTAAGACACCAAGCCACATTAACTGTTGAAACTGATCATAGAAAAAGCTTACCCACGCGTCCGTGACCATCGGAAAAAAGCCGAGTATTGGCCAAGTGGTGTAGCTTTTAAACAGAGCGTAGATAAATGCAACAAAGCCACCGCCAGAGAAGAACAAGGTGATCAATGTTTGGGTGAGTAACACCGCCGTTGGGGTGGATTGAGAACCCAGCGTTGGGT
>NZ_JAWOTK010000441.1:0-1055 GCF_033338855.1 Vibrio sp. Vb0937
GTCACCTTCCGAAACCACGGTATAGTTATTTCTTGCGTCAATCACAGGGCCAACAATCACACGAATTTCCCCAGTTGAGGTGCGCGTATGGCCATCGTTTTCAGTAACAATCGTGGTTGCTGTGATGTGAATATTCTCGGTAGACGATGCTTCCGGTTTAATCACAATGCCCGAGTTGATGTTTGCTTGCGTAATATTCGCTTCATAGATTGGCTGGTTATTACCATCGTACCCAACGAACGTTAAATCGACCGAGTTACCATCATTATCAAATATCTCAACGCCATCAGGAATGTTGGAAAGCAGTACCGTTACCGTTTCAGAGTGGTCGTTAGGGTTGTCTTTGACTTCTCCAGAAAGAATGCTGAACGAAATATCAACTTGGCCATTTTCATCCACAAATGTTTGAACGCCACGTACGTTGCCATCATCAAACTCTTGCCAAATACCTGACTTATCATTGAGTTCAACGATTGGAATATCCGCTACGCCTTTCACATCAACAATGACGGTTTTGTTCCCGAGTGAAAGTACATCTTGCGCAGAACCTGTTGAAAGCGATGCGCTGTCTTTTACGATGCCTTCTACGTTGAAGGTGAAATCGTCGTTGCTGTGCAGTGGTGGCAGCACTTCTACATTCGTCAGCTGCGACTCAGGAATTTCGTAATACAGCACATTGCCGTTGCCATCCGTCACTTCAACAATCTGTGAAGGATTCGCGCCATCGAGCCAAACAAGCGTCACGCCGTCGATAGAGAAATTCGAGATGCGAACAAACAGCTCTTCTGAACCATCCATATCCGCGGATGGTTTCATTGAAATCACTTCGCTTAATTGAAGTGGGTCGTGGTCAGTAACCGGATCGACCGTATCTTGAGTGCGAGCGTTATCCTCGAAAATATTGATGCGATTAACGGTAAAGCCGCCAGCATCAGCGACTGGAGAGACATCAATGACGATGGTTTCCGTTTCTGAGCGAGCCGTTTCTTTGCCTGTCAGTGGATTCACGCTCTCCGTGGTGATCGCAGTGACATCGATTTTTATTTCACCCGAGA
>NZ_JAWOTK010000442.1:0-1054 GCF_033338855.1 Vibrio sp. Vb0937
TCTTCATCATCCATCACAAATCTCCGCGATTACTCATCAATCTCAAGAGCACGTTTACCCTCGTTGAGGTAGTTCTTCAGGTAGCTGTCGATAACTCGTGGGTTTTGACCATCTTGAATGGCAAGTACGCCGTCCATGATCAAACGGCGGTTAAGCGTTTCTTGATCTCGGCGTAAAGAAAGCTTATCGGCAATTGGGAAGAACAGCATGTTTGACAACACCGCACCGTAAAGTGTGGTTAAAAGGGCTACCGCCATTGCAGGACCGATCGCTTTTGGGTCATCCATGTTCGAAAGCATCGCAACCAGACCAACCAGCGTACCGATCATCCCCATCGCTGGAGCAACGTCACCAAACGCTCGGAAAACACCCGTGCCTTGCGTGTGTCGCTCATCCGTCAAGGCAATGTCTTTTTGCAACGCAGCGCGAACCACATCCGCATCGTGACCATCCACCAAAAGGTCAATGCCTTTCTGCATAAAGCTGTTGTTGATTTCCATCTCTTCTAGAGCAAGAAAACCGCCTTTACGCGCCGCATCAGCCATTTCAACAATCTTTGCGATGAGGTCTTCTGGCTCATCGGCTTTAAACATGAATGCCTTGCCTGCAATTTTCGCCGCACCAAAGAACTGGCCGAGCGTGAACTTCATCAATACTACAAATGCAGAGCCACCTACTACGATAAGGATCGATGTAACGTCGACGAACATGCCGATACTGCCACCTAGCACCATTGCCATGATGACGAAGGCAAAACCACCGATCAAACCTATTAGGGTTGCTAAATCCACAAAGCACTCCTCACGCTATTTAAATACTGCCGTTAGGCGGATTATTACTTGTATCGACAACTAGAACAGATTTTTTAGAAAAATCTTAGCTAATAGATCACAAATTAACGCCAACAACCTTAACTAAAATATGGGGTTTGTCTAATCAGACCCGTTTAGAGCCAATTTTGTGACAATTATGTAAGGTTAAATTTGACCAAGTAACTAGGCTAAGGTAACTTTCGTGCATCCTATTCAAGGCTTGATTAAGGCAGAAAAAAGAT
>NZ_JAWOTK010000443.1:0-1053 GCF_033338855.1 Vibrio sp. Vb0937
CTCATTCGAAGGTTGATAGTCTGGCGAGTAGAAATTAAATACTGAAGGAGAACGCAGTGCGCCTTGTTCTGCGGTGTTCATCACTGTTGTTGCTCCGTCATAGCGCGCAGCGGTAAGTGTAAAGCCTGCGGCTCGGTGGAAGTTGGTGAGCACCAAAATGGGCTCTTTCACTTTCATTGGCGGCGTGTTGGTTAACCCCATGGCTTCGTTATCAAGTAAAACCGCGCGGATCACTGCGCTTAAATCACCTTTTACCCCTTTTCCGTTGTTGTTGAATACGCGAGCAACTCGCGCAACGTACTCCGGGCTTGGGTTAGAAGAGACGAATCGTTGAATCAAAAACTTCGACACAAATGGCGCAATGTTAGGATGAGACATCAATATATCCAGCACTTGTGAGAGCTCTTCTTGGGCGGTCAAACCCGCAGGAATGGTTGTTCCCAACACGGTTTTTTCGTTGGTGTCATGTCGGCTGTTTATCACGCGCATGGGTTCAACAAATGCCGTGTCTGAATTTTTCCAACCAGTTAGCGCACGGGCCAGTTCTTGGATATCAGTTTGAGAGTAGGTCGGCAGCGGTTTTCCGGTTTTAGGATCACGTTTTACACTGCCATCAAGGTTTAGCTCGTAAAGTCCTAACGTAAAAAGCTGCATCAGTTCTCTGGCAAAGTTTTCATCCGGTAGCGCGCCTGTTGAAGTATTTTCCTTAGTGCTGCCCATCATCGATAGGTAGTTGCCCATCGCCGGGTGAATAGCCACTTCGTGTAGAAGATCACGATAGTTGCCAAAGGCATGCTTCACCAACACATCGTAGTAGTCCACTAGGCCTGTTGGCTTGCTCGATAGTGCTCCGCCATAGCGCGAGACCACGAGTATTTGGCTTAACGCAAATGCCATTCGCTGACGAAGCTGGTCTTGTGATGTGAGAACAATTTGATACCAAGCATTTTCTCGATTTGCTTGTGCTCCTTTGCTAAAAGGAGTGTCGTAGAGAGGACGATGATAGGTCGCCGGAAGAAGAAGTTGTTGTTTGATCCAACTTTCAATGCCAAC
>NZ_JAWOTK010000444.1:0-1052 GCF_033338855.1 Vibrio sp. Vb0937
GTCTGTCGGTATGGCAGTAGACCAGCAATTGAGCGTGGTTGTGGAAGTTGACAACAAATATCGAGGTATCATTGGCAACGATGGCATGGCGTTCGACTATATCGCGAAGCGTGGTGCGTTTGACCAGAATATGCCAATCACTTGGTATGTCGGCGTTGGTGGCTGGTATGAGTGGGATGACGAATTTGGTATTCGTGTTCCACTTGGCGTGAACTGGGACCTATCGAAAGGGTGGGATGTTTATGCGCAGATCCATCCTGAGCTCGATCTCTATAAAGGCCCTGACTTACAGTTGGGTGGGGCAGTTGGTGTGAAATACAGCTTCTAGCTCTCAAATAAAAAATGCCGGCATAGATGCCGGCATTTTGTTTCTGATTAAGACGGAATTTCAATCTTACTGTTTGTTCATCGCACGTTTAATGCAGATAGCTGCACCACCCCAAGTGATGCCCAAACCAAGAACCATCATAATGATTGCGCTAACGGTCATTTTACTGCCTCCTTGCGGTTTGCTGCGTTGATAAGTAAGCCAAAGATAAAGAGTGCGGCAATGATTGCCCAACCTAGAGTTAGATCGTAGCCACCATAGCCTTCTGTAAATAGAGCATAAAGCTTAGTTGCCAAGATGATTGCTAACATGATTGGTGTTACAAAGCGTAAACAAATCTCAAACCATTGACCGATAGAGAAATCAGAACGCTCATTCACGTAGCCGCGTACTTCTGGTACACGATTTAGCAACCAAGCCATCAATACGATTTCAATCAAGCCACCAACCATAATACCAACATTGTTTGCAAAGTGGTCGACTAAGTCTAGTAGCAGTAGGCCACCGTTGGTCGCAAATGCCATTGACACAACAAAGCCAGTACCGATTACCACATTTGCTGCTTTCTTACGGCTCCACTTTAACTTATCAATAATGGCTGACGTCACGGCTTCCATAATCGAAATGTGTGAACTTAGACCGGCCACAACAAGCGCAAAGAAGAACAGCGGGCCAAGAATATAAGGCGCTGGCAATAGGTTAATTGCCGCAGGTAACGTTACAA
>NZ_JAWOTK010000445.1:0-1051 GCF_033338855.1 Vibrio sp. Vb0937
GGTACCAGAGTACAGAACGTCATCCCCCAGATTTGCACCATGATTAATGCCAGATAATACAAGATCTGGCAGGTCATCTTTCATCAGCTCATTTAGAGCAAAATGAACGCAATCTGTCGGTGTCCCTTGAACCGAATAAGTATTAGGAGCAATTTCTGTGACTCGCAGAGGCTGTTCCAATGTCAGTGAGTTTGATGCACCAGAACGATTTCGGTCTGGGGCAACAATGATCACTTCCGCGATGCTTCTCAGCTCATCCGCTAACGCGTGAATTCCTTGAGCATGCACACCGTCGTCATTACTAATTAGAATTCTTAAAGGTTTTGTATTTAGTGAATCCAGTTCCATTAGTATTCTCTTTCTACTTTGACCTCATTCACCAACTCACGAACAATGGATGTGGCAAAAGAGCCTGCATCGAGTGAGAAGGTCAACGTAATATTGTTACCTTCAACGTTCCAAGCTAAGTCTTTTGGTTTGAGTGCGATTTCACGACGATCGTGACGCATACGATTACCACGGATCAGAGCCATTAAATCAGGTTCTTCATCAATAAATGGCTGTTCTAATGCAAGTGCATCAGCTTGGGTCGGTAACGCATTATCACCCGCTAAAGCGGCAGTAATCTCAACTTCACTCAATGCAAGCTTGTTTTGCATATCAGCAATGTTATTCGCATCAACAGCCAACAATCCTTGTGATGTCTGTGCGATGTCACCATCGATGAATTTATCAAACACACCATTTTCTAGACGAGCAGAAACGATGCGGTTGAAGATCCATGAACGCGCGGCAGACAGGTACATGCTGCGTTTGTTTTGGTTACGCGTACGAACGTTTTCTCGTCCCCAACGACGGGCTTCGTCGAGGTTATTTCCATCGTTACCAAAGCGTTGGCTACCAAAGTAGTTTGGCACACCAACTTGTTTAACTTTTTCAAGGCGTTGCTCTACATCCGCCACATCTGTCACTTCAGACAAGGTAACCACAAACTCGTTCCCGATTAAGTCACCAGGACGCAGTTTTTTGTTGTGTCGATCGGTCGCCAGAA
>NZ_JAWOTK010000446.1:0-1051 GCF_033338855.1 Vibrio sp. Vb0937
GCGCTAGGATCAGCGGGAAGCTATAGCCTTCGCTAAACAAGTATTTTGCAGCTTGAGCCACTTCTTGCTCTGGTGACAACGCTAGGTAGCAAATGTCGGTACCTGGCTGAACATCTTCAGGAATATTCAACGCCAGTGCGGGAATGGCTGGACTGTTTGCTGAACCATCCATTGTGGTTTGCAATAGTTCGACGTTTTCTTTTTGCAGCGGGCCGACAACAAAATCGATGTTTTCGTTGATAAGACGTTGTTTCACTTCATCAGCGCTGTACGCATTCGTATCAATGACGGTAAGCGTTGCGCTTGGATCGCGGTTTCTATCATTCATCATCGCGAATACAAAACCATCGCGGATCAATTGTGCCTGAGGCGCAAACTTACCTGTTAATGGTAACAACAATGCTGTGTTATTTGGTTTTACGATATCAAGTGACAGAATGTTTTGAATTTCTTCTGGCGTATAGATTGCCGCTGGGTGTGACGGGTTCTCGTTCAACCAACGCTCAAGGGTATTTTTTAACTGAGACAGATTGCCGGAGAGCGTTTTTGCGTAAACTGCTAATTGCAACCATCCATCTAACACGTCTTCGCTGGGTTCAGTTTGTAGCGAAGTCAGTTCATATTCAGAGTAACTGCCAAAGTTCATCCAAATTCGACTTGAGATTTCGCGTTGCTCTGCTGATGACGCGTATTGACTAAACGCAACCAGTTGGCGGTTGGCTTCAAACTGCTGATTTAGGCTTTGGTAAGCGTCGGCACGTAGAGAGTAGTAATCTTTCCACTGCTCATTCGGTAGTTTCCACCAAGGCTTAAAGTTGAGAAGTTGCAACAACTGAGAGTAATCGCCTTGCTTTTGCTGTATGGTCGCACGCGCCAGTTGCCACTCCGCCTGTTGAACTTCCGTCAATTGTTGGCGAGCCAGACGTTTTATCAGAAGGTCTGCTTGATCCAATTGGTTCGCTTGGATTGCGGCTTTGGTTGCCATGATCAACCAGTCGTTTTGTAAGCTGCCTTCCGTGCTATCAGCTTGAATCATGTAGTTCTGTACCGA
>NZ_JAWOTK010000447.1:0-1049 GCF_033338855.1 Vibrio sp. Vb0937
CAGCAGCTTTTTTCCATCCTGAGTAAAGCACTTCTGGTAAAAGTAGTTACGGTGACAAATCACGTCCGTTGGCGTTAATCGCGTCACTTTCACTTGGGTATCACTATCAACAAACGTTTCGAAGTTGAGAGTAATCACATCACCTTTAGCCATAATATATCTCCACAAAAGGGCTGCCCAAGCGAGGGCAGCCAAAACAAAAATTCAGATTATTGGGTCGTTGTCGCGGCTACTTTAGAGGGCTGCGTGTCTAGCTTGGCACTCTTCTTCAAGCCGTAGCCCACAGCAAAGACTGACGCTGCACAAGCAAGGAACAATAGGCGGCCCCATAGTGGGTTAGGAATCAACACCATCAGTGTTAAACCTGCGGCCATGTAGATAACCAGCGTACCCAATTTCGCGCGTTGCATGCGGTCAACAATGTCTTGGCCTTCTTCTGCAACACACTCGGTGTCCACATCTTTAAAGAATTCCGCCGTTGTCTCTTTGTGCGTGTCTGTTTCTTCTTTGTAGAACAGAGTCGATAGGCAGAAGAAACCAGCAGTAAAGACAAGGTGAGCAGCAATGGTGATCATTGTGCGCATTTCACCTGCTTCGCGGCGTGTTAGCTCATCCATACCGAACCAGCTACCAACAAATTCTGGAGTGAAGATTTTCACCACTGACCAAGAGACAAACATACCAACCACAACTGTTGCCCATGGTGCCCATTTCGGCGTTCTGCGAATGATGATGCCAAGGAACAATGGAACGAGGATTGGTGATTGAAGTAGCGTCGCCACTTGCATCATTAGGTCAAACAAGCTTAGGTGCTTCAATGAGTTGAAGAACTGAGCCATCATGATAACGAGGATGCCGTTCACCAAACATGCGATTTGACCAGCACGCAGTAGCTCTTTATCCGAAGCTTGGCCTTTACGCACGATGTTTGAGTAGAAGCTGCGAACGAAAATACCTGAGTTACGGTTTAGTGCAGAGTCCATCGAAGACATGGTCGCCGCAAACAGACCTGCCATGAGCAGACCAACGGTGCCTAGAGGCATTGTTTC
>NZ_JAWOTK010000448.1:0-1049 GCF_033338855.1 Vibrio sp. Vb0937
TGATTGGTAACGATGAACTGGGCGAGTTGGCAGATGCAACGACTAAGATGCAAAACGACCTACGCCAAGTTATCGACAACGTTATTGCCGCTGTAACGCAATTGAGCAGTGCAGTAGAAGAGATGAACCAAATCTCTGAGCTTTCTGCTTCTGGCATGAAAGACCAACAGCTACAAATCACGCACGTAGCAACAGCAATGACGGAAATGAAAGCTGCGGTAGCCGACGTTGCACGCAACACGGAAGAGTCAGCGAGCCAAGCAAACGATGCAAACCACCGTACACAACTTGGTGTGCGTGAAACACAAAGCATGGTTGATGCGATTGGTGAAGTAGCAAATGTTATCGGCGCTGCTGGTGATACAGTTTCAGAGCTTGAACAGCAATCGAACCAAATCAACGTTGTGGTTGATGTTATCCGTGATATCGCGGATCAAACAAACTTGCTTGCGCTTAACGCCGCTATCGAAGCAGCGCGCGCTGGTGAATCGGGCCGTGGCTTTGCAGTTGTAGCGGACGAAGTTCGTACTCTTGCTGGCCGTACTCAAGATTCAACAAGTGAAATCACAGCGATCATCGAGCAGCTACAATCACTAGCGAAAGACGCGAAATCAGCGACTGAGCTTTCTCGCACAAGCATTGCCGAGTGCGCTGACCAAGGCATTCAGTCAAAACAACTGATGAATGACATCGAACATGCGATTTCTGATATCTCAGATATGGGCAGTCAAATCGCAACGGCATGTAACCAGCAAGACTCAGTTGCTGAGGAACTAAGCCGTAGCATCGAAAACATCCATCTTGCGTCTCAAGAGGTCGCGCAAGGTTCAGAGCAAACTGCACAAGCTTGCCGCGAACTGAGCCAGCTATCCGTATCTCTTCAAGATGTAATGAGCCGCTTTAAGTTAAACTAAAACAACTCGACAAAAACGCTCCAAGCTCCGCAGTTTGGGGCGTTTTGTTTTTCTGGCGTACATTCCCTCGTACGCTTTCCTTTAACAATAAAAAACGCGTATGGAGGTTTTATGCGCCTTAAGAAAACTCTTCTT
>NZ_JAWOTK010000449.1:0-1049 GCF_033338855.1 Vibrio sp. Vb0937
GTACACTTTGAGCTGTTGAGCTGGGGTAAGTGCAGCGGCTAAGGCTTCTTCCAATTTCGGCGCTTGTTGGGTTAAGCGCTGCGTCATCGCTTCTACATCATCGTGTGTAAACAATTCTGCAAGGCTGGTTTTCATGATTTTGCTGATGTGCGTTGCGATCACGGTACCGTCGTCCACGACTTGGTAACCCATGTTGAGTGCCTTCGCCTTGTCTTGATGTTCAATCCAAACCGCAGGAAGTTGGTAAGCAGGATCGCTCCCTAGAATGCCATCGATTTCACCGTAGGTGTCGCCAACGGCAATCGCCATTAAACGCTCTGGTTCGATGAAGCCCTGCTCAATCACTTCGCCATTAAGAGAAATGGTGTATTGGTTCGGTTTTAGGCTTAGGTTATCGCGAATGCGAACTTCTGGTAGAAGAAAACCTACCTGTTCTGAGAGGTTACGACGTACGCCACGAATACGTTGCGAAAGTGGCGCACCTTGATCCTTGTTTACCAGATGAACAAGACGGTAACCAAGCGCAAGAGACAGGGTGTGCACGTGTGGGATGTCGTCCCATGTGAGTGGTGTGTCTTCCTCTTGCATGGCTTGAGAAAGTGCTTCCACCTGTTCGATTTGCGTGTCTTGAACTGGTTTCTTACTTTGTCTCCAACCTGCAAACCCTAGTGCGCCAGCAAATGCAAAGAATGCAAGGTGCGGCATGCCCGGAACCATACCAATGACCGCCATGATCCCTGCAACCGTAAACAAGGTTGCTGGAGTTGCGAGCAACTGTTTCTGCATGGTTTCTGACATGCCGTTGTCGCTGTCATTGATGCGAGTCACGATGATTGCAGCTGCGGTTGCCAGTAATAGCGATGGAATTTGTGCTACCAAGCCATCACCGATGGTTAGCAGTGCATAAGTTTTGAATGCTTCAGACGCTGGTAAGCCGTGTTCGAAAACACCGATGCTGATACCACCGATGATGTTGATGAATAGAATCAACAGACCCGCGACCGCATCACCACGAACAAATTTCGACGCACCGTCCATTGAACCGTGGA
>NZ_JAWOTK010000450.1:0-1049 GCF_033338855.1 Vibrio sp. Vb0937
GAAATGGTGAGATTTAAAACAAAAAAGCCAGACTCACATCTGGCTTTTTAGTGACGGTTTAGCACGGCTAAGCAGGTATACCACTGTGGAACTTGAAGTCTTCGTCGGGGGTTGAAATCAGCTCAGCTTCGATACGGCCGAAGTATGCAATACGCTCGCTGATATCTTTGCCTGCAATCTGCTCAGCCAGTACAAGGTAGTCTTGATAATGACGTGCTTCAGAGCGGAGTAGGGAAACATAAAACTTCGCAATGTCTTCATCCATGTGTGGTGCAAGTTTAGCGAAACGTTCACATGAGCGAGCTTCGATGTAAGCGCCGATAATGAGCTTATCGATAAGCGTCTCGGGCTCATGAGTCTTCATGTGTGAAATCAGCGTTTTTGCGTAGCGGCTTGCGGGAATGTTTTTGTATTCCACGCCACGGCTCTCCATGATTTCCAGTACTTGATAGAAGTGATGTAATTCTTCTTTGATCAAGAGAACCATTTTATCGATCAGATCTTGGCTATACGTCGAATCCGATTTTGCCATGATGGCTTTCGAAATATTGCTCTTACCTTTTAATGTCTCTAATGAGCCGATTTTTCGGTAAGCGAAATCTTCATACGGTTTGAACCAGTCAAGTAAGGCATGTGAACTGTCTTTATCTACTGCGTATTTGCGGATCAAGAACATGGCTGACTGACCTGCTTTCAGCTCGCACAGTAAGTGATCCAATAAAATGGTTTGCAAGTTTTCTGGTTTCTTTGCTTCTTCAACCCATTCGTTGGGTGTGCTGCATTGCAGAAATTGATTGATAGGAGCAAGAAGATCTTGATAGGCGTCGAGATTAATCATTTTATTTTTAGTACGTTACGTTCAAATTTGGTTCATCCAGAGCATGAGTAAAACGGAAATCTGGATAGAAAAAAGGCTGCAAACGCAGCCTTTAATCGGATAGGGCGAAAAGCTGGTGGGGATATTACCACTTTTTCTTCTCGCCGAAGAGAGCTTCCATGTCATTGTCACGCTCTTTGTCTGCCATTTGCTGCATTTCTGCATCGCTTTT
>NZ_JAWOTK010000451.1:0-1049 GCF_033338855.1 Vibrio sp. Vb0937
TCAATCACATCGTAAAACGCTTTGGTTTGTGAGTGCCCAGCCATAGCGACAAAGATATTGTTGATGGCTTTACGGTAGTAATAGCTGTCGCTTTTATCCGCTGAAAAGCTATCAAGAATAGCGAAAACATCGGGTGCGGCGATGGCGAGTTGTCGAATACTATCAACAACAATCAACATGGATGCGAGCGCTTCTTGCTGTTCGCGACCGTCAGTTAGAGCGTATGGCGAGCGCAAAAATTGTTGAATGGTATTGGCAATATCTGCGCTTAATTCGGATGAGAAAGGTTGCAACTTTTTAGCAAAGGTATCGTGTCGGTTTTTGTAAGCCGCTTTAATGAACTCACCTAAATAGTATATTTGCTGAGCTTGCTCTTTTGTTCCTTTATAAGCATCAATTGCCTTTTTTAATCCGCCAGTAATTCGACTCACGCTCATGGTACTGAAGACGACGTCTGCTTGCTCTAATGATGGAGAAAACCACGTTCTCATGCACTCGTAGTCACTGTTTGCGACTCTTGATTCGATATTGACTCGGTCAACCGTGAAATCTTCAACAGTACATTTTCCTTTGTGTGGGAAAAGCTCGGTATCGTCATCTACCACGGTGTCATCGTCAGTCGTATCGTCGTCTTTCGTGGAATCATCATCGACGGTACTGTCATCATCTGTATCTGTATCGTCATCCACAGTTGAATCTACGTCAGCGTTGTCATCGTTTTTGTCGCCAGAATCTACGCCAGCGACGGGAACAGTCTTGACTCCACCGGAAGAATCATCACCACCACATCCAGTTAAAACACCAAGCATGGATAATAGAAGACATGCAGTTTTAATATTTTTCATAGAATTAGTATTGTATTTGAAATGGGCGTCAAATATATATTTTTACTGATGCATAGTTAAATAATAGAATTTAATGGCTAGATAAAAATGTATTATGCTCAACACGCCTATTTTTATGTGATATTGAACAAATAACTATTATTTATAAATTCAGTAGAAATGTTAATTGGGAAGGAAAAATTGATTTTGATATACATAACGCTT
>NZ_JAWOTK010000452.1:0-1048 GCF_033338855.1 Vibrio sp. Vb0937
TGCTCCTTTTGCATTGCCTTTTTGTCGGTTTTTTATGGCAAGGTAACTGACTTGTAGTTATTTATTGATTAAATGTTACTGCGAATGCGAAGGGCAATTTGGCCTGAATCGTGGGCGAAATAAGAAAATGTGAGGTTGAGATTTAGAAATGGGTAGAACTCTACCCATTTGTTTTTAACGAATTGTTATTCATGTGTGACGTGATGCACGAAAATGGTACCAGCCGATTATTCTATAGGAATGTTGCGCTCAGCATTTGATGCTTCTGTTGGGTCTTCTACCGCAAGAATTGGCTCTTGAGGGCCAAGGAAGCGTGGCTGCGTATTCATCACGTAGAGATCCAAAAATGCTTTCACACGAGCAAGCAGTTCACGAATTCGCATCGAAGTTTTTTGTTTGTTCGCCGTTGGGCCTGCGACTGCAAGGCACTGTGCATCAATATTATACGCATCGGCAATGAACAACGCGCGCTCACAGTGAAAGCGTTGAGTCACTATCAAAAAACGCTCTGAGGCGAAGATCTTTTTTGCTCGCACGATGGAATCCAAAGTCCGAAATCCATCGTAATCGAGATGGATGACTTCTTCTGGAACTCCGGCTTTAAGCAGATCTCGTTTCATGGTCCATGGCTCATTGTAAGAGCGATGTGCGTTGTCTCCGCTAAGCAAAAACTGTTTCACTTTGCCTTGTTTATAAAGCTCAATCGCTGCATTGATGCGATGAGTGTAATAGGTGTTGAGTGTCTTTCCGATGTATTTACTCGTACCAAGCACCACCGCGACTTCGTGCTGGGGTATTTGGTCGTAATCGATAAAGATATTGTCTTTGGCCTGTAATGCGACCCAGCGGTCGATAGCAACCACAGACAGGAGGAGTCCAAATAAAGAGATCGACAAAATCAAAGCAATTCGCTTCCACGAACACTTAAGCTTCCACTTTGACCTTATACGAGAAAACAGCAAAACGTCTTATACCCTTTAATAAATGTGTATTCCTCATCATATCTGATAGAAACAAAAAGAGAGAAGCCCATTTATGCCAAAATCTG
>NZ_JAWOTK010000453.1:0-1046 GCF_033338855.1 Vibrio sp. Vb0937
ACTTAGCCAAAGCTTCAACTAATGTAGAGCTTTGTGTTGCCCAGATTTCCATTGGATCGTGCTCAACCCAACCTGCTTGTGGATAAATCTGAGTAAACTCTCGCTGAGCGACGCTTACGATATTGGCGTCGTGATCAAGAATAACAGCGCGAGAGCTTGTCGTACCTTGGTCGAGGGCAACAATGTATTTTTGCTCAGTCATGGTAAGAATCCTTTTGTTTCGTTATTTATATTTTAGTAATTGGCAAGCGGTTAAGCTCGAGCTTCTTCTGTTTCTTCTTCAGTATCACATTGGTTTGGAATGGTACAACCGTGACCTTGGCGAGGGAGGTACGCCGCGATCGCTTTTGGATATAACCAACCACCAAAGCAAGCACCCGCAATCGGAGCAAGAAGGGGAACGATAAAGTAAGGGATGTCTTTAGCGCCGGTCAGTGCGTAATCCCAACCTGCAAAGTACGCGAACAGTTTAGGGCCAAAGTCACGAGCTGGGTTCATCGCAAAGCCAGTCAGTGGACCAAGAGAACCACCAATAACCGCTATCAGAATACCAATCAATAATGGGTTCATCGCGCCACGAGCGGCACCGTTGTTTTCATCACCCAGAGCCAAAATGGCAAACATTAATACAGCTGTAATGACGAATTCCACAGCAAATGCGCCAAAGAAAGAAAGAGAAGCGTGTGGGTAAGTTGAGAAAATACCAGCCGTTGCAAGGGCGTCTTGGCTGCTACGTACAAAGTTGTGTGCGATTTCGTAATCGGTGAAAAGGTTGCTGTACAAGCTGTAAACCAAAGCGGCAGAGAAAAATGCACCTAACATCTGAGCTATGATGTACGGCACCACTTTCGCTTTATCGAAACCATGAAACATCGCTAATGCAATGGTTACGGCTGGGTTGATGTGTGCGCCTGAAACGCCGGCAGTACAGTAGATTGCGATGGAGACACCTAAGCCCCATACAATACTGATTTCCCATTGTCCAAATGATGCGCCTGTTAACACTAAGGCTGCGACGCAGCCAACGCCGAAGAAGATGAGTAGTC
>NZ_JAWOTK010000454.1:0-1044 GCF_033338855.1 Vibrio sp. Vb0937
CAAGTTATCAACGATGATAGGTTCCATTCCCGCTTCAATCATCTGAACGCAAGTGTGACTACCGATGTATCCCATACCGCCTGTGACAAGAACTTTCACTTTTGCTTCTCCACGTTTGCTGCTTTCTGTTCATACCTCACTCTGATGCGCTAAAAGCCAATCGCCATTGCATCGAATCGGTACGCCCATTTCTTAACTGGCTAAAAGTCTAGCAACCAATCTCGATCCAGATCCGTGATCGAATTCAAATTGTGTAAACGTTTCCACAAAATTACAAAAAAGCCTTATTTTAGATGCTGACTTTAGTTAAATTAAACCAGGAAGATGATGAGCAGTGAAGATGAGTCGAGCAGATACCGCTCTCTTTCATGGATCGCACGATTTTACTAAAAGTTTGTGCATCCCTAAGTAGCTGTTTACAATAGCCAGATTATTGAGTTCTCACTTGGACTGTGAGCAATGCCAACGGGAAATGTACATGGCAACACTAAAAGATATCGCCACTGAAGCGGGCGTCTCACTTGCAACTGTATCGCGAGTTTTGAATGACGATCCGACGTTGAGCGTTAAAGAAGAAACCAAACGCCGCATTTTAGAAATCGCAGAAAAGCTGGAGTACCGCACCAGCACCTCGAAGAAAGCCACCAAAGAAGCCAAGCAAAAACATCACTTTTTGGCCTTGTACAATTACAAACAAGAAGCAGAAGTGAATGACCCGTACTACTTGTCGATTCGTCATGGGATTGAAACTCAGTGCGACAAACTCGGCATTACGCTAACCAATTGCTACAACAGCGAAATTGATGTTGAAACGCAAAAGATCACGGGTGTCCTTTTAGTCGGAAAAGTCGACCAAAAAGTGGTCAATAAGTTACCTAAACGCTTAGCCGATAGCATCTGTTACATCGACTTTTCAGATCCAACTAGTCCTTACGATTGCGTTGATATCGATCTTGTAAGAATCAGCAAGCAAGTGGTTGATTTCTTTGTACAACAAGGCTACGAGCGCATCGGATTTATTGGTGGACAAGACGAGCCCAACAC
>NZ_JAWOTK010000455.1:0-1043 GCF_033338855.1 Vibrio sp. Vb0937
AAACGGTTTCACCCGCTACTGAAGTGCGAAGTTCTGGAACTTCTGCGCCAGCTACTTCAAGAATGTGCTGAGTTTCACGGTTGATTTCGCCCTGACGAATTGGCATTGCTTCAACGCCACGCGCCTTTAGAAGTTCTGTTGCAACTAGTGCACTACAAATACTGTCACTGTCTGGGTTCTTATGACCTACAACTAGAATCATGTTTCTTCCTATCCAAGTCAATTTGATACGCTTCCGAACAATGGCACGGTGTGCCGTGGAAGCTGTTTGCTCACAAAGGCCGATACTTTACCTGATTTGAGGGAGTTTGACACGAAGAAAAGTTCACAACCCTATTGCGAATAAATCTCATTTACATATAATGATAATTATTACCATTTGCATTTGAGTTAACGATGAACGCGACCCGATTTTTGCACTCCGCACAGCAGCTATTTCAGCCAACTCAGTTCCAGTTAGCTTATAAGCGACTGCTTATCCCCATTATCATGCTTGTCTTATTGGCGAATGAGAACACCCGAGAGATCACAGTGACCACGCTTTCCGATTCTTTCTGGGCAGTATCTTGTTATGTCGCAGCAACCTTGGCGATTTATCATTACCTCTCCAACTTTATGTCGAAGACGAATCGCATCACTCAGCTCTATCATCGCTCTCGTCATCATCAGGTGTTTTTTGCAGCCCTACTCGGTGCGCTTCCGGGCTGTGGCGGCGCTATTGTTGTTACGACTCAATTTATTAGTGGACGAGTAGGATTTGGCGCAATCGTAGCCGTACTGACATCAACCATGGGCGATGCGGCATTCTTGTTACTCGCGGCAAAACCGTCCGTCGGCGTTGGCGTCGTCGCACTTGGCATTGTGGTAGGTACGGTTTCGGGTTTGATCGTCAACGCATTTCATCCTGATGATTTTCTACGCCCCGAGCCAAAGCAAGCGAGCGCTCACCACCATTGTTGTCAGCATCAAAGCGAGCGATACACACCTTTAGAGCAACGTGCGATTAATCTTCAAGGCGCATTCTGGAAGTGGTTGATAATCCC
>NZ_JAWOTK010000456.1:0-1041 GCF_033338855.1 Vibrio sp. Vb0937
TGCGACACCATGGCAATCGGCGCAATCCAAGAAGCCAAACGACTCGGTCTGCGCGTTCCGCAAGATTTGTCAGTGGTTGGTTTCGATGATATCAACTTTGCTCAATACTGCGATCCACCGTTAACGACCATTTCTCAACCTCGTTATGAAATTGGCCGCCAAGCGATGCTTATGATGCTTGAACTACTTAAAGGCCATGACGTTCATTCAGGTTCACGCTTACTAGAAACTAAGCTTGTTGTCCGTGGTAGCGCAGCGCCACCGCAACGCGCCTAAGCGTTCGGTAGTCCAACGCGACCTATCATGTAAACTAACAAAAAGCGGTACCCATTGGTGCCGCTTTTTGTCTTCTCTATCTGATACGTAGCTATCAAGATTACATCAATAGGGTGTTTTCTCGACCCGTTCTGGATTACCATATTTGGAAGAATCCTTGATGACCAGAAGTAACCGTGGCAAACAGAGATTATGTGAGACGGGGGCGAGGCGCTCCAAAAAGGTCGACAAAAAAACAACCTCCCAAAAGAAAACCTTGGCGTAGTGGTCTACTTGCAATCTTGCTTGTGGGCGGTTTTGGCTATGGTCTGTATTTATTAAGTAACGATCCAGAACCGAAACCACCCGTGGTTCAACAACCTACCACGACCGTCAGTAAGCCAAAGCCGAAAAAGGATTTGCCACCACCACCTGAAGAGAAGTGGGAATACGTTGAATCTTTACCCAAGCGAGAAGTGGAAGTCGTCGCTAAAGAAATCGAAGTATCTAAAATCCCATACGTAATGCAGTGTGGCGCTTACAAAACCCAAGCGCAGGCCGAAGAGCGAAAGCTGGCTATTGCTTTCCAAGGTCTTTCGAGCAAAATTCGTAAGAAAGAAGGCAGTTCTTGGTACCGTGTTGTACTTGGCCCGTACAAGTTCAAACGCGATGCAGAAAAAGATCGCCACAAGTTGCAACGCGCGAAAATCGAACCGTGCGCAGTCTGGAAAGAAAACTTCTAATCTCACAAAGACCAACCGCATTCGCTGTTGGTCTTTTTTAGTC
>NZ_JAWOTK010000457.1:0-1041 GCF_033338855.1 Vibrio sp. Vb0937
CTACAACCCAGAGAAGAACCCAAGAACAAACATTGGCATCAGCGCAATTGCTCAATATGCATTGAATGCATGGACCTTCGAAGCCAGCGTACGTAATGATGAAAACAACCAGTTTGGCAACAACACTACGTGGCAAACCGCAGCAGGTTGGAAAGTTTACGAAGGATACGAATTAACGCTGAGCCACGGCACTGCATTCCGTGCGCCTAGCTTTGTTGATTTGTATTACCCTGGCTATGAAATGCCGAACTTAAAGCCAGAAGAGTCAAAAAACACGGAACTATCGTTATCTGGTGTGGCATCGATTGTTGATTGGACTGTAACTGGGTATTACAACCAAATTGAAAACATGCTGATCTGGAAAGGTGCGGGCATGCAAAACATTGGTGAAGCTGAGATTAAAGGTATCGAACTAGAAGTTAAACTCGATACCGATATTGTCTCTCATGAGTTCTACCTAGATTACAAAGATCCTGTCGACAAGTCTGGTGCAGAAGATACCCAACTAGCATACCGCTCCAAGCGTGGTGCTAAGTGGAATGCTTATGCGACATTTGACCAATGGACGTTGGGTTCGCAGTATCTTTACCAAGGTGAACGCTTTAATGGTAGTACAAGACTACCGAGCTACAGCCTATGGAACTTCACCGCTTCTTACGCTGTAAACTCAAGTTGGGACATCAACGCCAAACTAAGCAACGCTTTCGATAAGAACTACGAGATGTACTCAGGTTACGCAACTCCTGGGCGTCAGTACTTTGTATCCGCTGACTACCGATTCTAATTGCGTTTGATACAACAAAGGCCGCCTTATTGGCGGTCTTTATCATTATTGGTGTGCAGAAAATGGCTGGAAAACAAAATGACGAAACCAAAACGTGTCGTAATCAGCTGGTCGAGTGGTAAAGACTCGACACTAACGTTAGAGCGTTTAAACGAAAACCCGGACTATCAGGTGGTTGGGTTGTACACGACTTACGTAGGGAAAGAAGTCCCTTTCCAAGCAACTCCGCTTGAAGTCGTACAAATGCAAGCAGACTT
>NZ_JAWOTK010000458.1:0-1040 GCF_033338855.1 Vibrio sp. Vb0937
TTGATTATGGTGACCTCTGCGTCTTTCCCAATCAGCTCACGATTGACCGATCAGCCGTTCCACTTCATGTTCCGTCATGCCACCTTCTTAGTGTTGGCGATCGGGACCTCTGCGGTGATACTTCAAGTACCTTTAGAGCAATGGTTTAAGAAAAGTCATTACTTGCTTTGGGTCTCATTTGGATTACTGATTGTTGTACTTCTTGCAGGTAAGTCAGTAAATGGCGCTTCTCGTTGGATTCCGCTTGGTCTGTTCAACTTACAGCCTGCCGAAGTTGCGAAGCTATCGCTGTTCATCTTCATGTCCGGTTATTTAGTCCGTAAGCAAGATGAAGTGCGCCAGACCTTCTTTGGCGGCTTTATGAAGCCAATCATGGTGTTTGCTTTCTTCGCCGTCTTGTTACTTGGTCAGCCGGACTTGGGTACCGTCGTTGTAATGCTGGTTACTCTGTTTGGCATGTTATTTATCGCGGGCGCGAAGCTAACCCAGTTTCTGGCCCTGATGATTGCTGGCATTGGCGCTGTCGTCGGTTTGATCTTGGTAGAACCGTACCGTATGCGCCGTGTTACTTCGTTTCTTGACCCATGGGAAGATCCGTTCGGTAGCGGCTATCAGTTGACTCAATCTTTGATGGCGTTTGGGCGCGGAGAATGGTTTGGTCAAGGGTTAGGGAACTCAATTCAAAAACTGGAATACCTACCAGAAGCGCACACCGACTTTGTATTTGCGGTATTGGCTGAAGAGCTTGGTTTCGTCGGTGTTGTTTTAGTGCTGATGTTGATTTTTAGCTTGGTACTTAAAGCTGTGTATATCGGCAAACGTGCTTTTGAAGAAGGCGAGATGTTTGGTGGTTACTTAGCGTTTGGTATTGGTATTTGGTTTGCGTTTCAAACCATGGTCAATGTGGGCGCAGCCGCTGGTATTGTTCCAACCAAAGGTTTGACGCTTCCACTAATCAGTTATGGTGGTTCCAGTCTGATTATTATGTCCGTTGCAGTGTCCATATTGCTGCGTATCGATCACGAATGCCGCTTGAAACG
>NZ_JAWOTK010000459.1:0-1040 GCF_033338855.1 Vibrio sp. Vb0937
GTGTATTTGGTAACGCGACAGGTGGTCGTCGCGGCGCAATTCTAGGCGCGTTTGCACAAGGTCTACTGATTACTTTCCTACCTGTATTCCTAATGCCAGTACTGGGTGATCTTGGCTTTGCAAACACAACATTCAGTGATGCTGACTTCGGCGCGGTAGGTATCCTACTTGGTTTGATTGTTCGCTAAGTTTTCTCTCTGATGAATGCGGAATTAGGCTCGTCGGCATTCATCTCTGAGAGGCTTTAGCCGTAGAAAACACTCAAAAAAAACGCCCCTCACGTGAGGGGCGTTTTTCTTATTGAGGCTATCTTATTGGGACAGCAACTTTCTCGTTGGTTCTTGCTCGGTGTACTCAACCGCATCGCTGGTGGAAAGCTTGTCGACATCTTCTTGAGAGCCGGTTACTACCAACACTTGCTGTTTCACCAAAGCATCGACCACTTCAAGGTTGTTGTGACGAAGAAGCGCTCTCACTTCGCTTTCTTTCCCTTTGTGATATTTCACAAAATAGCGAGCCGGTTGTTGCTCTGCACTTGTTGGACGCTCATCCACAAGAGGAAAGCCTTGGTTGTTGGCAAGGCTGGTGGCGCTCATGCCAATCGCCAATAGCGCGGTCAAACTCCCCGCCGTTACGGAAAGTAAGGTCAGCTTCTTCATAGTCACTCCTTATTGAAATGTCAGAGACCAACTGTTGATTGTACCTGTGTCTCTTCTGGCACTGTCGACGGCTTTAAGTTCCCAAGAACCTTGTGATTCAAAACCAGAGAAATCAACTTGGAAAGTGGTTTTAATATCATTAGCGCTACCGCCAGTATTGTCGTGAAGCACGACTTGTCCACCTGTCGGTGAAGTCAGAGTCACTCGTAGGTCACCGATGTAAGTATGGCTAATATCTACGTCAATGCTTACAGTACCTGAGTCGCCAGTGCGATCGACATTCAGTGCGCTGATGGCACCAGAGGTTTTGTTGTCAGGAATCGCAACAGGGTTAGTGTTTGAGTAGCTAGAATCTGCAGAGCTACCGCCACCGTCAGGACC
>NZ_JAWOTK010000460.1:0-1039 GCF_033338855.1 Vibrio sp. Vb0937
CCGGAAGGCTCACCATTGTTGCAATCTATGACGATGGCCGCTATCCATTTTGTTATCGCAATGGTTTGGCAATGTGGCTTGGCAGGGGCTTTAAACTCAGCAAAGAACTTGCTCAAAAATGCCAGCTTTATGAAATGGATGGAAGGAGTAACAGGTGCTGTGCTTGTTGCGCTAGGAATTAAGTTACTGATTGAAGAACCACTTTAAATGCGCAATTTATACCGACTTGCTTTAATGCTGACGCTGTTTTTGTTGGGGTTTGCGAGTGCTGTTGCTTGGATGACATTACCACAAATCAAGTTTTCACCTCGGGGGATGGAGTGGGGGTGGCACTGGGCGCACTTTGAGCCGTTTTCTAATGGTATCCAAAAGGCGCGAACGCACGACACCAAACAGCTCTTGTTAAGACGAGTTTACCTTGACGATGCGATCGTCGTTTTTGTATCTACGACGTTAGACAACAAGTTTGAAATCGATGTTGTGCAGGAGAAAACTTGCAAACCGAACACCACAACTTGGGCATCCGTATCAGTGAATCGCCAGCGAATGGCGCATGTGCCAATGGTGTGTGATAGCGTCGGACAGAGTTATTTTTACCGTTACATAGGTAAGCATTTAGATTCGCTAGAATTTGGCGTTGATGAGTCTTTCATTACGGAAGATTTTGCCCATTGGCCAATCGCGGATATTAAAGTTGATCAGTTCAAACAGCAAAACGCTAAGTTTTTTGAACAGCGTGGAGAGAAGGTTGAACATCAGTGGTTACGTGATTAACGCTGTCATCTGAATCTAGATAAAAATAAAGCCCGCTAAACATGAGCGGGCTTTGTGTTTTAAGGTTTCTAACTCGTTTAAGTGCAGGCTTAACGGTTCTTTGTAGAGCTATGCTTTTACCGCATCAAGATCATCAGATTGAACTGAAGGGTTAAAGAACAATTTCGTTTCTGCCAATACAACATGACGAAGCGCAATCAAACCAATAAGGTTAGGGATCGCCATCAAACCGTTTACGATATCTGCCAGAATCCAAATCATGTCT
>NZ_JAWOTK010000461.1:0-1037 GCF_033338855.1 Vibrio sp. Vb0937
TAAATCTTTCCCTGTAGAAGAGCGCATTCTTGCTGCGCAAATTCTTGGGCAAGTTGAAGGCAGCCTGAACCGTTTTGTGCGCAGCGATTTCAAGTACCAACCTACTGCAAACTTTGACGAGTATTGGGCACTACTCAGTGCACAAATTAAGTAGAGATTATGAGTAAAGACAAATACACGCAGCCCGAGTTTTCTCTTTCCCTTCTCCATCCTCGTAACTGGGGAGTTTGGCTTGGGTTTGGTCTACTGGCTATCATCGTCAATATTCTTCCTTATCGCCTATTACTGTCTTTGGGGCGTTCACTTGGCAAGCTAGGCATGCGCTATGGCAAAAAGCGCGTGCATATCGCGAAGCGCAACCTTGAGCTGGCATTCCCCGCGAAAACGCCAGAAGAAGTGCAACATATCGTGGAAGAAAACTTCAAGAATACCGGGATGGCACTGATCGAAACCGGTATTACATGGTTTTGGCCTACATGGCGCTTCAAAACGCTCATTATCGAGAAAGACATCCACGCTCTAAAAGAAAAAGGCGCGGAAGGGAAAGGCGTATTGTTGTGTTGTGTGCACGCTCTTAACTTAGAAATTACCGCGCGAGCTTTTGCTGTTTTAGGTGTTGCGGGTTACGGCGCATTTCGTCCTCACAACAACCCAGCGTACAACTTCATCCAATATTGGGGGCGCACGCACAACGGCAACAAACTGATTGATCGCAAAGATGTGAAAAAGATGATTCGTGTACTGCGCAGCGGCGAGCGTTTGTTCTACTTACCTGACCACGATTACGGCCGCAATAAATCGGTCTTCGTGCCGTTTTTTGCCATTGATGACGCTTGTACAACAACCGGCACCAGCATTTTAGCCTACACATCAAAATGCGCGATCATTCCAGGTTCTGGTTTCCGCAATGACGAAGGCAAATACGAAATCATCGCTGATAAGTGCATTGAAGCCGATTACCCACAAAAAGATGAAGTGGCTGCAGCGGCTTACATGAACAAGTACGTGGAAGAAGTGATTTTGCGAGCACCTGAGCA
>NZ_JAWOTK010000462.1:0-1037 GCF_033338855.1 Vibrio sp. Vb0937
CGTTGGTTATCCACCAAAAAGCCAGTGGCTTCAATCGCCCAAAAAGGAATGGCTGCGACAAAGCCAATCAGCATACCCAGCAAGACTTCTTTGCCTAGAATCACAATCAACCAAAGGCCGTCAGTTTCGGCGGGCAATGCTTGCTCGTTTACGACGGGAAAAATAAACAACGCAAGTGAGCAAAGTACGCCGTTACGGATCATTGCGCCGCCAAGCATCTGTTTACTCAAAATAGGCAGAAAGATAAAGCACGCCATGAGCCTTGGTAGCGTCAAGCTATAAAGAAACAAAGCTTGGTGTAAATCGTCGCAACTCATCGTATTTGTGGAATTTTATCCAGAGCGAGTGAGGCAAAAGCGTGCAGCTCTGCACCTAGCCACTGCGTTGTGATGAACAGGGTGATGATCACGGCAATGAGCTTCACGACAAACCCTAACGTTTGCTCTTGTACCTGAGTCAGTGCTTGGATCAGCGACACTAAGGTGCCGACTAATGCTGCGACTAAAATTGGCGGCAGCGACAAGAACAGAACCAAAGTGAGTGCTTGCGTTGTGAAATGGATGATTTCTGCAGGATTCATTCTCTCTCCTTCATCAACCGTAACTCAGCACTAAGCCGTGCGTGAGTTTTGTCCAGCCATCAAGCAAAACGAAAAGCAGTAACTTGAAGGGCAGAGAAATGGTCATCGGTGACACCATCATCATCCCCATTGCGAGCAGAATATTGGAAACAATCAAATCGATAGCGATAAAAGGCAAGTAGAGTAGGAAGCCGATTTCAAAAGCCCGCGTTAACTCGCTGACCGTAAATGCAGGCAGCAACAGCAATAAGCTGTCGGATTCCAAACGGTCCACGTATTTTTGTGGCCACAGCGTGCGTGCTACGTCGGTAAAAAATATCGCTTCGGTTTCACGAATGTGCTTTTTCAAAAACTCGCGATACGGCTGTAAACCACTTTCAATCAGGCCCTCAACGCTGGCAGAGTCTTCCAAAGAAATGTCGTGCTGTTTTACGTAATCGTACGTTTCAAAGCCAAC
>NZ_JAWOTK010000463.1:0-1036 GCF_033338855.1 Vibrio sp. Vb0937
GCGAACGCCACCTTTTTCCGACGGATGACTCTTTTGCCGCTTCTAAAATCTGATCGCAAATCTCTTGGGGAACGTTATTTGGCGCCTGATACTCTGCCAGTATTTGCTGTAAGCATTTTAACCCTTCTTCACAGAGGAAACCTGTTGGGTCAATCCACTAGATGGGGTTGATTGAATATCGGTAAACATATAAGCCACCTCGTGAAAGGTGGCTTATATACTGAATTTCTAACTAAATGATAATTTATCGTGTGATCTTGCCTGCTTTTACATCTTCTAGCCAACGTCCTTCAACGAGATATGGAGGAAGCCAACCGGTTTCAATAGATAAACGATGACCTTTGTCGTACCACATACAAGCCATACCAAGCAGAGGGAAATTAATGAACGTGCGGATGCCTATCCTATCTGGTCCTAATTCTCGAAGATGATATTTCTCTTGGAACTGTAGGTTTTTGACTAGCACTTCCTCAAAGTCATAACCAATGTTAGTAGTGAGCGCTGCGAAGGTTTCTAGGATCCCCATCGCAATTTCCAACGCCCAGTTATCCCCTTGATCTACCGCTGCGTCCATTGCTGCAACCAGCTTATCAGGATAATCCGATGTGCGGTTGTGGAACGACTGAATGACGTCTACTAGCATATAAGACAGCTCACCCGCTTTGGTAGAGCTCTGTCTCATCAAAGAAATCGGAAAGTTCGCCAATATGTCCATACTAGGTTTATCACGCACAATCACCGAAGTAAAATAAGCATCCAACCATCGATTAGGGTGTAAACATCCAGTTTTCAAAATACCTTCGCCTTTCCATGTCACTTCTGGATAATCAGGTAATTAAACGCTTTGAGGTTCGCTTGGTTTAATGGCAAGTTGATGGTAAAAAGCACGCATCAATGACGCCTCATAAAGGCATAGTGTTCCGATTTGTTCAGTTTCTATTGAAGATGGAAAGCAAGTATACCACCTCACTTGTTCTGAAACGTCGTCGCTAAGAGCGACTAAGTTCTCTCTACGGATTGCTATTAGCTCTTTGCG
>NZ_JAWOTK010000464.1:0-1034 GCF_033338855.1 Vibrio sp. Vb0937
ATGCAGTTCTCAAAGTTTGGTGAAAAATTTAATCAGTATTCAGGTATTACGCAGTTAATGGACGATTTGAATGATGGCCTACGCACGCCAGGTGCCATCATGCTCGGTGGGGGTAACCCGGCCGCCATTCCTGCCATGCTCGATTACTTTCACCAAGCCAGTGAAGAAATGCTCGCCAGTGGCGAACTCGTCGCCGCGCTCACTAATTATGATGGCCCTCAGGGTAAAGACGTGTTCGTCAAAGCGCTCGCTCAGCTGTTTCGTGAAACATACGGCTGGGACATCAGTGAGAAGAATATTAGCCTGACGAATGGCAGCCAAAGCGGGTTCTTCTACCTATTTAATTTGTTTGCTGGTCAGCAGCCAGATGGTTCGCACAAAAAAGTCCTGTTGCCTATCGCACCGGAATACATTGGCTACGGTGATGCAGGTATCGATGAAGACATTTTTGTTTCGTACCATCCAGAAATCGAGCTACTCGACAACGGCCTATTCAAATATCACGTTGATTTTGAAAAGCTCACCGTCGATGACTCCGTCGCAGCAATTTGTGCATCTCGCCCAACCAACCCAACAGGTAACGTACTGACTGACGAAGAAGTGCGTAAACTGGACAAATTGGCGCGCGAGAACAACATCCCACTGATCATCGACAATGCGTACGGCTTGCCGTTCCCGAACATCATTTTTGAAGATGTAGAACCATTCTGGAATGAAAACACCATCCTGTGCATGAGCTTATCTAAACTTGGCTTACCGGGTGTGCGATGTGGGATTGTGATTGCGAGTGAAGAAATCACCCAAGCACTCACCAATATGAATGGCATCATCAGCTTAGCGCCAGGCAGTGTTGGCCCAGCATTGGCAAACCACATCATCGCTAAAGGCGATCTACTCAAACTGAGTTCAGAGGTGATTAAGCCGTTCTACAAGCAGAAATCACAACGCGCGGTAGAACTGCTACAACAGGCGATTACCGACGAGAGATTCCGTATCCACAAACCTGAAGGGGCGATCTTCTTGTGGTTATGGTT
>NZ_JAWOTK010000465.1:0-1034 GCF_033338855.1 Vibrio sp. Vb0937
CTTTCGTGATGATTTTCAAGGTGTCTTGAAAATCACCGTGTGCAAGGTCGCCATTTTTACATTGATGCAATGCTGTAAGCGGGTTGATTGCACAGTTTATGGCGAGTTTGGTCCACAATGCGGCATTGATGTTTGGGTTCCAAACAACTTCTGGTAAAGCGTGCTGCATAACATCTTGCAAAAACTGGCAATGAGCGCCAGACGCATTAAAGCCGCCAACTTGAGTGATGCCTTGCCCCGTGTGCATTACGTGCTCTTTATTCGGCTTATAAGCACCATGGGTTGTGGTTGCGATAACGACGGGATTTCCGGATAGCATCTCTTCTACCTGCTCGGCCGTACCCATACCATTGTGCATAAGCATAACAATGGCATCGTGATGAATGTGCTCAATAAGAGGTTTGAGTGCAGTGATCACTTGCCACGCTTTCACCGTGACCAAAATCAAATCCGCTTGTTGTAAAGAGGGAATATGTTGGTTAGGAAACTCCATTGCAGGTGAGTCATCAAGCGTAAGGGAGTGTTGCGGCTCAGACGTTCTGCCCCACACTGATACTTGGTGTCCTGCCAATTGAAATTTTGTTGCCCACAGTGAGCCAATGGCCCCCGGACCTAAAATGAGAATCTTCACCAAACGCTCTCAGTAAAAAGGTTTGCTGCAAGGATAATGAGGGGAGAGAGGAAAGCAAATAAAAATGGCGCCAATTGGCGCCATTTTTGAGGAAACTTATCGGTTCAATTAGAACTTGTAAGTTACTGCTACGTAGTGACCTGCACCAGAAGATTCTGGTTTGTGACCCCATGGTAGAGCTTCGCCGTCTTTGAAACCGTACACGTCTTTGTAAAGTTTTAGACCGTAACCAACTGCAAAGCGGTCAGAGTGCCAGTAGATACCGTTGAACATTGCACCGCCGTTAGACGCTGTAGTGTTGAACTTGTTACCTTTGTCGTCATCCATACCGAATTGGTAATCGATGTAGCCTTGGTAAGAAATGAATGAACCGTTCTCGAAGAAGAAGAATGGTTTGAACCAG
>NZ_JAWOTK010000466.1:0-1032 GCF_033338855.1 Vibrio sp. Vb0937
CAACAAGCAGCTGAGCAAAGTCTTCTTCGATGTCTAGGTACTTCATGAAGTTTTCGATAGACGCTTGTGATTCTTCAGCGTGTTTCTTCTGAAGATCTGCAACTGTCATTACGTTTAGTTCCCAACCCGTTAGCTGAGATGCTAAACGTACGTTCTGACCGTTACGACCGATAGCCTGTGCTAGGTTGTCGGCTTCAACTGCGATGTCCATTGAGTGTGCATCTTCATCCACGATGATAGAAGCTACGTCTGCTGGAGCCATTGCGTTGATAACGAATTGAGCTGGGTTATCATCCCAAAGCACGATATCGATACGCTCACCACCAAGCTCACCAGAAACAGCTTGTACACGTGCGCCACGCATACCAACACACGCCCCAACAGGGTCAATACGGTTGTCATTTGTTTTCACTGCGATCTTAGCGCGAGAACCAGGATCACGAGCAGCGCCTTTCAGTTCGATGATTTCTTCAGCGATCTCTGGAACTTCTACACGGAATAGTTCTTCAAGCATTTCAGGCTTAGAACGAGTGATAAACAATTGGAAACCACGCGCTTCTGGAGCAACTTTGTACAGAAGACCACGTACACGGTCACCTGGACGGAAATTTTCACGAGGAAGTTGGTCATCACGTAGGATTACCGCTTCTGCGTTGTTACCTAAGTCAAGAACGATTGTGTCGCGGTTTACCTTCTTAACAACACCAGTGATTAGATCACCTTCGTTGTCGATAAACTGCTCAACGATTTGTGCACGTTCAGCTTCACGAACTTTTTGTACAATAACTTGCTTAGCCGTTTGAGTCGTAATACGGTCAAACGTTACTGATTCGATTTCATCTTCTACGTAATCGCCTAGCTCAACTGAATCATCTTCATATTGAGCAGCTTCTAGAGAGATCTCTTTCGTTGGGCTTTCTACTTGGTCAACAACCAACCAACGACGGTAAGTTACAAACTCACCAGTTTTACGGTCAATAGCAACACGAACGTCGATTTCGATTTCGTACTTTTTCTTTGTAGAAGTTGCTA
>NZ_JAWOTK010000467.1:0-1031 GCF_033338855.1 Vibrio sp. Vb0937
CATAAAATTTTAGTGGTTGATGACGATGCTCGTTTACGTGCTCTATTGGAGCGTTACCTTTCTGAGCAAGGTTTTCAAGTCCGTAGTGTAGCAAACGGCGAACAAATGGATCGCTTACTAACACGCGAAAACTTTCACCTAATGGTATTGGATTTGATGTTGCCAGGCGAAGATGGCTTGTCGATTTGTCGCCGTTTACGCCACGCCAATAACATGTTGCCAATTCTGATGCTGACAGCAAAAGGTGACGAGGTTGACCGTATTGTTGGTTTGGAAGTTGGTGCGGACGATTACCTACCTAAACCGTTCAACCCGCGTGAACTACTCGCTCGTATTAAAGCGGTTTTACGTCGCCAAACGGTTGAGCTACCGGGCGCGCCAAGTACGGAAGAAAAAGTGGTCGAGTTTGGCGAGTTTCGTTTGAATCTCGGCACGCGTGAAATGTTCCGTGGTGATGAGGCGATGCCATTAACATCGGGTGAATTTGCGGTGTTGAAATCACTGGTAACCAACGCGCGTGAGCCAATGTCGCGTGATAAGCTGATGAACATGGCGCGTGGTCGTGAATACTCGGCGATGGAGCGTTCTATCGACGTACAAATTTCTCGTCTACGCCGCATGCTGGAAGACGATCCGAGCAAACCTCGCTACATCCAGACCGTATGGGGTTTAGGTTACGTATTTGTCCCAGACGGCAAAGAGTCGTAATTCTTACTCGCTTAACCGGCAATCGGTTTTTAAAACTTCGGCCATCAAATTTCCTTCTTATTTGGTGGCCGAGGTTTTCGCAATTAGGATCATCAGGAAATTTCCATGCGAATCCGAAGTTCACTGACACAATCTATTCTACTGTTCATCTCCTTGCTTCTCGCTAGCCAAGTCTTTTCTTATTACGCCGTTTTTAACTACGCGTTGATGCCAAGCCTGCAACAGTTCAACAAAATTCTTGCTCATGAGTTGAATCTGGTTCTCGATGAAGATGGCCCGCTAAAATCGGATGCACCATTGCGTCGCCAGTTATTAGAAAGGTT
>NZ_JAWOTK010000468.1:0-1029 GCF_033338855.1 Vibrio sp. Vb0937
TGCACAAGAACATCTTATCGATTTTTATGCTCACCATGGATTTGAAGTTATGTCTGACAGTTACTTAGAAGATGGAATTCCACACGTAGACATGCGCAGGAAGCAATCGACTCAATAAACCTCTACAAAACTGCAATAAAAAAGACGCGAGATGATCGCGTCTTTTTTAAATCTACAATGGAAACTATTTGTTTCGGCCGAAGCTGCCATCCGATAGACGAAAAAACATAACCGAATGATCGCTCTTTTCCAGTTGCAACATATCTAACTGGCCGTTTTCTGAGAGTTTAAAACGGATGAGTTGCCCCTGCTTGATATGGCTCAGTGGCTTGTCGCTTCCTTCTATTTTTACTAAGGCGCTAAGGTCAGCCATAGAAAGCTGATTGTTGCGAAAAACTTGAGCTAACGTATCACCATTCTTCACATGATACTCTTTCCAGTCTTCTGACTTAGGGCCCGAGTTTTGCGACGTACGTTGCTGACTCAGGCTTTGCGCATTTAACTGGATCGCAACACGCTGGCTATCCACTTCACCCTGCTGTTCGACTAACGCTTCCGTCTTTTTCGGTAACGGTACAATCAGAAGTAGAAGTAATAATGGCATTAACACCATCAAAGCTCGTTGATGGAATTTAGGTAAGCGCTGCCAAAATGCCTTGATTGGTTCTACACGTTCTAACCACTTACTTTTGTTGAACGGCTGCTTCCAGTTGATAGCAGCGAACTTTTGTTTGACCAACTCGACGTAGTCGACTTGCTGCTTTTTCTTTCTGCGACGATTCATGTTGATGTGTCCCTTAATACTTCTACTACCAGTATAAAAATACCAGCGCGGAGAGTATATGGTTTTGACTAAAGTAAAATGGAATTTGGTTTAAATTAGCAGAAATTTCACTTGGAGTAAGAGATAAGTCACACGCTGACTGGTCAGATAACGCAATCGCCAGCAATTATTTAAACCTAAGCTCGAAACTGATATCCTGTTACCTTTATCACTCCTAATAAGAGCGACATTCATGTCTGAAATTA
>NZ_JAWOTK010000469.1:0-1029 GCF_033338855.1 Vibrio sp. Vb0937
TTTTGTTCAGTCTGTGATGAACAGCTTTTTCCCTCCGATCATGATCTTACTCGCGCTTGTGGTCGGTGCCGCAGCCTTGTGGTTGACCCCGAAAGAGGAAGACCCGCAAATCGTTGTGCCGATGGCAGATGTATTGGTTTCGGCTCCCGGACTCAGCGCTTCTCAAGTCGAAAATCAAATCACTGAACCATTAGAAAAGCTTGTTAGCCAAATTGACGGTGTGGAATACGTTTATTCTTCGTCAATGGAAGGTGCTGCGCAAGTCATCGTTCGTTTCTATGTCGGCGAAAACCGCGAAGATGCTCTGGTTAAGCTGTATAACAAACTCTATTCCAACCAAGACAAAGTTCCTCCTTCTGTCACTAACTGGCTTGTAAAGCCTGTTGAAATCGATGATGTACCCATTGTTGTTGCCGCAATTTATTCCACCGATCCAGACATTCTCGATCGCCATCAGTTGAGACGTATTGCAGACCAAGCCACGTTAGGCATTAAATCATTGGATGCCACCAACAAGGTGGAAGTGATTGGCGGTGAGCCGAGAAAAACCCAGATAGAGCTTGATTCTGTTGCGATGGCAAACTTCAAAGTAACCATCGATGACCTAGAACAGGCCATTCAGTTCAGTAATAGCAAAACCCAAGGCAAGAACGTTCGCGTAAACGGGCAAAATTACACATTGGAGTCGGGACGGTTTCTGACTAACGCCGAAGAGGTTGGCGATCTTGTTATCGCGGTGCTCAATGGCAAACCCGTTTATTTGAAAGATGTCGCGCGTATTTACGACGGTGAAGGTGAGGCAACATCCGATACTTGGTATCGCGATAAAAACCACGATGAAGCATACCCAGCGGTGTTCATTTCTGTCGCTAAACAAAAAGGCTCGAACGCGGTTAACGTGGCTCAGTCTGTTCGGGATAAACTGGCGGAGCTTCAATCCGAGCAATTTCCTCCACAAGTTCAAGTTGCAGTCATTCGTGACTATGGCGAAACGGCGAATGCGAAAGTAAACAACTTGGTATCAAGCCT
>NZ_JAWOTK010000470.1:0-1027 GCF_033338855.1 Vibrio sp. Vb0937
ACGATTGCTACTTGGAAAGGTGCAATTGCGTCTGGCCAAATGATGCCGTATTTGTCGTGGTTCTGTTCAATCGCAGAAGCAACAACACGCGATACACCGATGCCGTAACAACCCATCTCTAGGATTACGTTTTTACCGTCAGGGCCAAGAACGCTACAGTTCATTGCTTCTGAGTAAACGTTACCAAGTTGGAAGATATGACCAACTTCGATACCACGTTTCAGCATTAGCGTACCTTTACCACATGGGCTTGGATCGCCTTCTACTACGTTACGTAGATCTTCTACTTGACCCAGTTCAACGTCACGACCCCAGTTAATACCGAAGTAGTGTTTACCGTCGATGTTTGCGCCAGCGCCAAAGTCGCTCATGACTGCTACGCTGCGGTCAACGATGAATGGCAGTTCTAGGCCTACAGGGCCAAGAGAACCAGGGCCAGCACCGATCAGTTCACGAATTTCTTCTTCTGATGCCATCTCTAGTGGAGAAGCCACTTGAGGTAGGTTTTCTGCTTTCACTTCGTTTAGCTCGTGGTCACCACGAACGATCAACGCAATGATTGGTGCATCGATTTCGTCAGACGCCTTAACAAATAGCGTTTTAACCGTCTTCTCGATAGGTAGACCGTGTTGCTCAACCAACTCCGCGATTGTTTTCGCGTTTGGAGTATCAACTAGTGTCATTTCTTGAGTTGGTTCTGCGCGTTCTACCGCAGGCGCTAACGCTTCTGCTTTTTCGATGTTCGCTGCGTAATCAGACTCAGTAGAGAATGCAATTAGGTCTTCGCCGCTGTCTGCAAGTACGTGGAACTCTTGAGAGCCGCTACCACCGATAGCGCCTGAGTCCGCAAGTACTGGACGGTACTCAAGACCCATACGGTCAAATGCTTTACAGTAAGCATCGTGCATTGCTTGGTAAGATTTCTCTAGACCTGCTTTGTCGATGTCGAAGCTGTATGCATCCATCATGCAGAATTCGCGTGCACGCATTACGCCGAAACGTGGACGACGCTCGTCACGGAATTTAG
>NZ_JAWOTK010000471.1:0-1025 GCF_033338855.1 Vibrio sp. Vb0937
TACTCTCAAGACCTTACTGGCTTGACAGACGTGGACTTGAAAAACCAGCTTGATGAACAAGTTTCTCGTGTTATTCCTGAGTTTCGTACCCATGCTCAGATTTACTTAGAGCGTGACACCAGTTGGATCAAAGGCTACACACAAACGCTAGAACCACAACTTCAGTACCTTTACGTACCAGAAGAAGATCAAACCAACATCTACAACTACGATACAACGCTGCTGCAAACTGACTACTACGGTCTATTCCGCAGTCGTAAGTACAG
The DNA here is from genome assembly GCF_033338855.1 of Vibrio sp. Vb0937. NCBI lineage: Bacteria > Pseudomonadati > Pseudomonadota > Gammaproteobacteria > Vibrionales > Vibrionaceae > Vibrio > Vibrio sp. Vb0937. Next base: position 267 of record NZ_JAWOTK010000471.1, read on the forward strand.
TGGTATTGATAAGATCGCATCGGCTAACCAGCTGAGCTACGGTGCAAGTACGCGCTTCTTTGATGATGACTACAAAGAACGTTTGAACGTGTCGTTTGGTCAGATCTACTACTTCGATAAGAAGACGAAAATCAGCAATAGCCCGAACATTCCAGACGAGACAACCAACTACTCTTCATGGGCAGTTGAAGCTGATTTCAACTACAACGACTACCTGTTCTATCACGGTGGCGTTCAGTACGACATCGACTTAAGCTCAATGCAGCTTGCCAACAGTACGTTGGAATATCAGTTTAACGGCGGCTTTATTCAAGGTAACTACCGCTATGTCACTCGCGAATACATCGAAGATACGATCATTCTCGAAAACCTAGACACAATTACTCGTAAAGGTATTTCACAAGCAGGTATCGTAGCGGCATACGAGTTCAACCGTAACTGGTCTGCAAGCGGTCAGTACTACTATGACCTAAATGAAAATACCGATATGGAATGGCTAGCAAGCCTGCGTTACCAATCTGATTGTTGGTACATTGGTTTGACATACTCTAACCAATTACTCGGTTGGGAAAATCAAGCCATCGGCAGTACGGGCTCCTCTCCTGAATACGAAAACAACTTTAGTGTTAACTTCGGTATTCAAGGCTTTGCGACAAATCAAAGCACCGGTACAGCAGTCAAAGAACTGGATGGTTCCGACAACGCGATTAAATACGGTCGCCCATTCTATTTGAACAATTAATCGAATTAAGCGTCTTA
>NZ_JAWOTK010000472.1:0-1024 GCF_033338855.1 Vibrio sp. Vb0937
ATCGCCCCGTTAACTGGAATGGCATGGTATGAATTTCTCGACAGTCATACCAAAGAGACTCGATTCGTAGACAAACAACAACAGTGGCAAGCCGCGTTATATCAAAAGTCGCCTCAAGAGCAACATAAAGATTTGATCGACGATTGTGCCTTTTGGATAACTCACGCTTTGCCACCGAAGAAAAAGGCAAACACCCGTGACTGAGCAAACACTCATGACAGACCTTTCCCAATGGTTAAACATTGAATTTGTCTGGTGGTGGGCACTTTTTTTGTTGCCCTTACCTCTGCTGATTTACAAGCTTCTTCCTGAAGAAACTCGACAAGCAGAAATCAAACTGGCGTATTTGCCAGAAAGCAAAAACAGCCATAAACCTAAACAATGGCTACAAAAATCGTTAGCTGTAGGCGTTTGGACATTATTGGTCGTCGCTTGTGCGAGACCAGTTTGGTTTGGTGAACCTGTCGAGTTTCAACCTAAGTACCGAGACTTAATGCTGGTGGTTGACCTTTCAGGTTCCATGCAACAAGAGGACATGAACTTAGATGGCGAGTACATCGACCGACTCTCTGCCGTGAAAAAAGTGCTATCAGATTTTGTCGCGAAGCGAAAAGGTGATCGGCTTGGAGTAGTTCTATTTGGTGACCACGCGTACTTACAAACGCCACTGACGGCTGACCGACAAACCGTTATCCAACAAATCAAGCAAACCGTAATTGGCCTAGTTGGTCAACGAACCGCAATTGGCGATGGTATCGGCTTAGGAACAAAAACCTTTGTCGATAGCGATGCGCCCCAGCGCGTGATGATTTTGCTCAGTGACGGCAGTAACACCGCTGGTGTGTTAGATCCAATCGAAGCGGCTGAGATTGCGAAGAAATACAATGCCACTATTTATACCGTCGGCGTAGGTGCTGGCGAAATGATGGTGAAAGACTTTTTTATGACTCGTAAGGTCGACACCGCAGCCGACCTTGATGAACAAACGCTCACGAAGATTGCAGAAATGACTGGCGGGCAGTAC
>NZ_JAWOTK010000473.1:0-1021 GCF_033338855.1 Vibrio sp. Vb0937
GGCATGACCACTCGTTACGAAGGCATGTTGAAAGCGGTAATGGCTCATCGTCCGGTTGTTATTGCGTTTGCAATCATTGTATTTGCAAGCTTACCAGTCTTGTTCAAGTTCATTCCTAGTGAACTTGCACCTTCGGAAGATAAAGGTGTGGTTGTACTAATGGGTACGGCGCCTTCGAACGCGAACTTGGATTACATCCAAAACACCATGAACGATGTAAACAAGATTCTGTCGGATCAACCAGAGGTAGAATACGCGCAGGTATTTAACGGTGTTCCTAACTCGAACCAAGCGTTTGGTCTAGCAACACTTAAACCTTGGAGTGAGCGTGAAGCCAGCCAATCTGAGATCACCAAACGTGTTGGTGGATTAGTTGCAAGCGTACCAGGCATGTCAATCACGGCATTCCAGATGCCAGAACTGCCTGGTGCGGGTTCAGGTCTACCAATTCAGTTCGTTATCACGACACCAAACAGCTTCGAAAGCTTGTTTACGATCGCAAGCGACGTTCTGACAGACGTAGCCAGCAGTCCAATGTTCGTCTACTCGGACTTAGATCTGAACTACGACTCTGCGACCATGAAGATCAAAATCGATAAAGACAAGGCGGGCGCATACGGTGTGACGATGCAAGACATCGGTATCACGCTAAGCACCATGATGGCTGATGGTTACGTAAACCGTATCGACCTAAATGGCCGTTCATACGAGGTAATTCCTCAAGTTGAACGTAAATGGCGTTTAAATCCAGAATCAATGAAGAACTACTACGTTCGTTCTGTGGATGGAAAAGCAGTACCACTTGGTAGTCTGATCACTATTGATGTTGTCGCCGAGCCTCGCTCACTGCCTCACTTCAACCAGCTGAACTCAGCAACCGTTGGTGCTGTACCATCGCCTGGCGTCGCAATGGGTGATGCAATTAACTGGTTCGAGGACGTAGCGCAGAACAAACTGCCTGCCGGTTACAACCACGACTACATGGGTGAAGCACGTCAGTTCGTGACGGAAGGTAGCGCGC
>NZ_JAWOTK010000474.1:0-1020 GCF_033338855.1 Vibrio sp. Vb0937
TTTAAGTATCTTCTTAAGCGTTTGACGCATGATCGCGTTAATGTAAATGCTGGCTACCTTGCCTATATCACCTTGCTATCCATCGTGCCAATGTTAACGGTACTGTTATCAATATTGTCGAAGTTCCCTGTTTTCGCGAACGTTGGCGAAGTGCTGCAAGGCTACATCATCGAAAACTTTGTACCGGCATCTGGTGAGGCGGTGCACACTGCACTGCAAGAGTTTGTGGCGAACACTGGCAAAATGAGTGCCGTCGGTGGTGGCTTCTTGTTTATTGCTGCGCTGATGCTGATCTCCAACATCGATAAAAATCTAAACTACATCTGGCGAGTCAAAGACAAGCGCCGTTTGGTGTTCTCATTTTCGATGTATTGGATGGTATTAACGCTGGGGCCGATTTTAGTCGGCGCGAGTATTGCAGCAACGTCTTATGTCACGTCGTTACAAATCTTAGAAAATGAAACGCTGTCTGGCGCCTTCAATTTGTTCTTACGCTGGTTGCCGCTCTTGCTGTCATTTTTTGCATTTTTAGGTTTGTACATTCTGGTGCCAAACAAAAAAGTGCATTTAGCGCATGGTGCTGTAGGCGCCGCCGTTGCGGCGATACTGTTTGAATTAAGTAAGAAAGGCTTTGCCCTCTATATCACTCAGTTCCCGTCTTACCAGCTGATTTACGGCGCTTTAGCCGCAATTCCTATCTTGTTTGTCTGGGTTTACTTGTGCTGGATGATCGTCTTGCTGGGGGCAGAAGTCACCGCAGCATTGGGTGAGCAAGAGCACTGGAGTGAAGATCTAGACATGATACACTCGTCGGCTGAATCTCAGTTAGCAAATGAAGGAAGCGAGAGTAGTGATAGCGCTAATTCAACGAGTCAGTGAAGCAGCCGTTCGTGTAGACGGTGAAGTGGTTGGAGAAATCGATACAGGTCTTCTTGTCCTACTTGGTGTTGAGAAGGACGACGATGAAGCCAAAGCAAAACGTTTGATGGAACGTGTGACCACCTACCGAGTCTTTGAAGA
>NZ_JAWOTK010000475.1:0-1020 GCF_033338855.1 Vibrio sp. Vb0937
AAAGTGATGCAAACCTCTCTCGCAGTACGTGAAACGGTCATGAAGAGCATGGACGTGTTTGTCTACGTGACGGTTTACTTCACCAGTATGGTCGTGATGTTAGCAGCTGCAGATTGGCGTTTAATGATTCCAATGATTGTCTGGCTTTTGGTTTACATCGCGATTCAGATTTACTTTGTACCGAAACTGAAAGATGTGGCCTCTGAGCAAGCCGATGCGCGCTCAACCATGACAGGCCGTATTGTCGACAGCTACACCAACATCCAAACCGTAAAGCTGTTTTCACATAGCCAACGAGAAACCCAATATGCTGAACAAGGCATGAAAGGATTTCTCAACACGGTTTATCGTCAAATGCGCTTGGTTACGGGCTTTGACGTGGCGGTTGAAATCTCCAACTACATCTTGGTGTTTTCCGTCGCGGCTTTGTCGATTTATCTGTGGTTGGACAGCGCGATTAGCGTCGGTGCCATTGCTATTGCGGTCAGCCTAGCGCTGCGCGTTAACGGCATGTCGATGTGGATCATGTGGGAAGTAGGAGCCCTGTTTGAAAACATGGGTACTGTCGTGGATGGCATGAAAACACTGTCCAAACCTATCGATATCCAAGACAAACCGAATGCGAAAGACTTGGTCGTATCTCAAGGTGGCATCCAGTTCGATAACGTCAGCTTTCATTACGGTGAAAACAAAGGCGTCATCAACCATCTGAATCTCGACATCAAACCTGGCGAAAAAGTCGGCTTGGTTGGGCGCTCTGGCGCAGGCAAATCCACGTTGGTGAACTTGCTGTTACGCTTCCATGATGTGGAAGAAGGCAGCATTAAGATTGACGGTCAAAACATTGCTGACGTCACGCAAGATTCGTTGCGCTCGAAAATTGGTATGGTGACACAGGATACGTCTCTTTTGCACCGTTCAATAAGAGATAACATCTTGTACGGCAACCCAACCGCCTCAGAAGAGGAACTGCTTAAAGCGACGAAACAAGCGCACGCTCACGAGTTCATCGAAACACTG
>NZ_JAWOTK010000476.1:0-1018 GCF_033338855.1 Vibrio sp. Vb0937
TGCGTGCCCAGTTCATGCCAGTCCAAGGGATGGTTTGTGCGTCGTTATTTTTCACAACAACTTGCGCTGTTTTGCCTTCCACTTTTGTCACGACCGCAGGGTAAAGATCGCCGTAAGTTGGCTGGCCTTTTAGATGCTTCTCAATTTGTTCTGCATTCCAAGCGGCTTCCCCTTCTTTCCACAACACTTTTTCTGCGCCGCGGTAGCCATGACGCTCGTCATAAGCCATTAGGTTGTTTACCGCAGCCTTATTGGCAGCGTCTTGCAGTTTAGAGTCAACCGTCATGTAGATATTCAAACCCGACGTATAGGCTTTCTCTTCACCGTACTCTTTTACTGCCCATGCACGTGCAAGCTCGGCAACGTAAGGCGCAGACACTTCAATTTCTGCACTGTGGTAACGAGCAATGATTGGTTCGTTACGTGCTTCATCGAATTGCTCTTGCGTAATGTACTTTTCATCGAGCATACGCATTAGCACAACGTTACGACGTTTTGTTGCACGTTCTAGCGAGTAAATTGGGTTCATGGTTGAAGGTGCTTTTGGCATCCCCGCCAGTGTCGCAATTTCGCTAAGCGAGAGCTCATTTAGGCTCTTACCAAAATACACCTGAGCTGCTGCACCAAAACCGTATGAGCGATAGCCAAGGAAGATCTTGTTAACGTAAAGCTCCATGATCTCTTGTTTGCTCAGCAGTTGCTCAATGTGAATGGCAATGAAGATCTCTTTGATCTTACGCATTAGTTTCTTCTCGTTGGATAAGAAGAAGTTACGCGCTAGCTGCTGAGTGATGGTACTCGCCCCTTGCTTTGCTGAGCCGGAAAGAGCAACCACGACAGCTGCACGAGTAATACCGATTGGATCGATACCAGGGTGCTCGTAAAAACGGCTGTCTTCGGTGGCGATCAGTGCGTGAATTAGGTCTTGAGGAATTTCATCGTAAGTAACAGGAATACGACGCTTTTCACCGAACTGTGCGATCAGCTTCCCGTCTTGACTAAACACCTTCATAGGTGT
>NZ_JAWOTK010000477.1:0-1017 GCF_033338855.1 Vibrio sp. Vb0937
AGGAGAAAACATGGCTGAGTTTACTTTCCTTAACCCATATTGGTTACTGGGACTGATAGCAATCCCCTTCGTACTCCTGATTAATCAAAAATTTAGAGCGAAAAAATCCGCGCTGATTGCCCCGCACCTCGCCAAAATGCTTGGGCAGACCACCCAGTCCAAACCCTATTTTACGATTTGGGGCTTGGCTTGGGCGATTGCCTGCGTAGCGCTCGCTGGGCCGAGCTGGCAATCAAATACACGTCCAAGCTTCGAGCTAAGCCAAAATCGCATGCTAGTGCTAGATATGTCTCGCTCGATGTACGCCAGCGACATCAAACCCAATCGCCTTACTCAAACACGTTACAAAGCGTTGGACTTGTTGCCAAAGTGGAAAGAGGGGGCGACTGGATTGATCGCCTATGCAGGCGATGCTTACAGCTTGAGTCCGCTAACGACGGATGCTAGTACGCTAGCAGGTATCATCGAGAACTTGTCGCCAGAGCTGATGCCATTCCAAGGCTCGAACCTCCCTGCTGCGATCGAATTGGCGTTAAGTCAATTTTCACAAGCAGGTGCAAACCAAGGAGACATTGTGGTTCTTGCCGATGATCTTGATGATTCAGAATTGGCACGCTCTCTGAATTTAGTTAAAGGTAAAAACATACGAGTCTCGGTTCTTGCAATCGGCACGGCAAACGGCGCACCGATTGCCCTACCCGACGGCTCGCTTCTTAAGACCACGCAAGGCTCGACCGTTGTTGCCAAAACACACCTGAAAAACCTACAAACGCTAGCCAACAAGACGGGCGGTATGTTTGTTCCTATTCAGCACAACAACCGAGACGTGGATAGCATCGCAACGTACACGAATAATACTGGGAACAACTTGGCAGCAAAACAGAACCAAGAAGTCAAAACCGATTCACGTTTGAATGGTGGATTTTGGCTATTGCCTCTACTGCTACTGCCTACCGTTTTCCTGTTCCGCCGTGGTGTAATTTGGGTATTTTTCGCTGCGCTGCTTCCAATGACTTG
>NZ_JAWOTK010000478.1:0-1017 GCF_033338855.1 Vibrio sp. Vb0937
AATCGACCAATCATCAGCATTCCATTGGTTCAGCAGCACAACTTAGTCATTCAACTGCCGCATCGCTTACATCCTGCGAATGACTTCATACTGTACTTTTCCATTATCAAAGTGGTAATTGCCGCCGTGATTTTGGCTTTGTTCTCGCTTTTAATGGCACGCAACTTACAGCAACCGTTGGACAGACTCAGAGAGGCGAGCAAGAAGCTTTCGAACGGCGATTTTAATGTCAGTGTTGTGCAGGAGCTAAAGTCCAACACGCGAGAATTTAATGAACTCGCGCAAGATTTTGACCACATGACGAAAGAGATTCACTTGCTAGCGGAGAAGCAACGTCTTTTGATTCGCGATGTGTCCCATGAACTAAGAACGCCTCTTGCTAGACAGAACTTGGTTTTGCACCTTTTGCGTAAACGAGTTGGTGAAAGCGAACAAGGATTAGTGACGCGGCTGGAAGACGAAGCCAAAGAGCTGAATCATCTAATCAGTGACATTTTGGAATTTAGTCGCCTTGAGAATGCTCGCTACGACAAAGAGACCAAGCGTAGCGATCTTGAAGTGCTACTAGCCCCACAAGTTGAGCGTTGCAAAATCGATTTGAGGGAATCACAGAGCATTGTATTTATTTCACGTGTGACCGAGCCGAGAGCTTACTGTGAAGATACTCTCGTGGTGCGTTGTCTGAATAATCTAGTTGGCAACGCTATCAAATACGCGGGTGAAGATGCTCGGATCGAAGTGGCTCTGACTAATCAAGAAATCAATGGGCAGGCTTATCTGGTTATGTCTGTCTCTGACGATGGGCCTGGCATCCCAGAGAACAAGTTATCCGATATCTTTAACCCGTTTACCCGCTTGGATGCCTCGCGAGACAAAAAGCTTGGTGGATACGGCCTTGGACTGGCGATCGTTAAGGAATCGATGCGAATGATGGGGGGGTCCGTCAATGCAGAGAATCGTTCTCAAGGTGGTTTAACCGTGAGTTTGGTGTTCAGACAATAACGGGTAACAATGAAG
>NZ_JAWOTK010000479.1:0-1017 GCF_033338855.1 Vibrio sp. Vb0937
ATCAGTTCAGATGGGATTTCGATTCCCATTTCTTTGTAGTAACGAACCGCACCCGGATGCAGCGGTAAAGGAAGCCCCGAAATCGCTTTTTCGATCGCCATCGCTTTGGTTGCTTTGTGGATGCCTTGTAGGAACGGAAGGTTCTCGTAAATGGCTTTGGTCAGTTGGTAAACGTCCTCTTCCGAGATATCGTCTCGAACCGCAAGGAAGTTGGGCTGAGCAATCGTCGTGATTGGTTTATCTAAACCTGGGTAAGTGTTGGCAGGAATGTCGTACTTGGTCCACAACTTGTAGTTGCCGTTGGCTTGCTTGATTTGCTCGTCAGTGAACGAAAGTATCGAGATATCTTTGCCTAGCGCCGCAAATGCTTGCGTCACCGCCCCAACAGGAACACCTGCTGGCGTATTCATACCATCGATGGTGCCATTTTGTAGCGCACTTGCACTGCCGCCGTACCCCATAAAGGCAAGGTTGAACTTGTCTGGGTCAACACTCAGGCCTTTCATGATCTGACGGCCTGAGTTCTCAGTACCGGAGTTCTTTTTACCGATAGAGAACTTTTTCCCTTCGAGGTTTTTCAGATCACTAACCGTACCGGTTTTTGCTAAGTCGCTACGAACAATGAAGTGTTCAACGTTTTGCCATAACATTGAGACTGAACGCAGCTTTTCTTGGCGACCGCTTTTCTCGTAAGGACCTTCCCCCGACCAAGCCCACGCACCGTACAAACCTTGCAAAATCGCAAATTGTGCTTCGTTTTCATTCAATAGTTTGACGTTTTCACCAGAGCCAGCAGAGCTGATAGCAGAAAGGGAGAAGTGGTGCTTTGGTGCGAGTTTCACTTTACTTAATGTCGCCAAAGCCACCCCTACTGGGTAGTAAGTGCCACCAGTAGAAGCGGTCGCAAGGATGTAGCTGCGCTCTTCGGCCGCTGCATTTGTCGCGATACCAAAAGATGTCACAGCAATAGCCAGTGCTTTTACGAGCTTATTCATTTTCATTATTACTCTCCGTGTA
>NZ_JAWOTK010000480.1:0-1015 GCF_033338855.1 Vibrio sp. Vb0937
AAGCGGAAGTGTACAACATCACCATCTTTTACGATGTAGTCTTTACCTTCTAGACGCCATTTACCTGCGTCTTTTGCTCCGTTTTCACCGTTGTATTGGATGAAGTCTTCGTAACCAACGACTTCTGCACGGATGAAGCCTTTTTCAAAGTCAGTGTGGATCTTCGCTGCTGCCTTTGGTGCTGTTGCGCCAACAGGAATTGTCCATGCACGAACTTCTTTAACGCCAGCTGTGAAGTACGTCTGTAGACTTAGCAGTTCGTAACCAGCACGAATTACGCGGTTTAGACCAGGTTCTTCGATGCCTAGATCCGCTAGAAACTCTTCGCGTTCGTCGTCTTCTAGTTCAGCCATTTCTGATTCGATCGCTGCACATACAGGAACAACCACGTTGTTTTCTTTTGCTGCGAACTCACGTACTGCGTCTAGGTACGGGTTGTCTTCAAAACCATCTTCATTTACGTTTGCAATGTACATGGTTGGTTTTAGCGTTAGGAAGTTTAGGTAACCTACAGCTGCTAGTTCTTCTTTAGAAAGCTCAACGGTACGCGCTGAACCACCTTCTGTTAGTACAGGAAGCAGCTTTTCTAGAACTGTCAGCTCGAACTTCGCGTCTTTGTCGCCGCCTTTTGCTTTCTTCGCGTTACGCTGAATCGCGCGATCACAAGAATCAAGGTCAGCCATAGCTAGTTCAAGGTTGATTACTTCAATATCTTCGATTGGAGATACTTTACCTGCAACGTGAACGATGTTTTCGTTTTCGAAACAGCGTACAACGTGACCGATAGCGTCTGTTTCACGGATGTTCGCTAGGAATTTGTTACCTAGGCCTTCACCACGAGATGCGCCCGCAACCAAACCAGCGATGTCTACGAATTCCATTGTAGTAGGTAGAACTTTCTGTGGGTTAACGATCTTTGCTAGTGCGTCTAGACGTAGATCTGGCACAGGAACCACACCAGTGTTTGGTTCGATGGTACAGAACGGGAAGTTTGCTGCTTCAATACCCGCTTTAG
>NZ_JAWOTK010000481.1:0-1012 GCF_033338855.1 Vibrio sp. Vb0937
GCAAGCGATCAAACGCTCAATGCCACAACGTATGGTGAAAGCGCTAGAAGACGATATGGAAGCGCGTGGTGCAGTTGCACTAAGTCGAGTTCAGAAAGCACGCCAAGACATCATGCAAATGGTGCGTGAGCTTGATGAGTCGGGCGAAGTTCAGTTGCTTCTATACGAAGAGCCAACGGTGGAATAAAGCATGGCAGAACAAAGATCGAACATTATGCGACTGCCTCCAAGTGGTTACCGTTTACACCGTTTTCCGCCGCTGGCACAGCCAGTTGCGGTTGATGAAGAGTTCGGCTTGGACAACCAAGGTTGGCAAGAGTCGCAAGTGGACATTCAGCAACAACTTGAAGCAGGTTTCCAACAGGGGCTGCAACAAGGTCATGAAGAAGGTTTACGCCAAGGCATCGAGCAAGGTAAGCAACAAGGTTTACTCGATGGTCAGAAAGAAGGCTTTCAGAAAGGATTTGTTTCTGGTGAACAAGCTGGTAAGCAAGGCTTTTTAGAAGCGGCGAAGCCAGTTAATGACTTGTTCCAAGCCTTGTCTCGCTGGCAAAGTGAAAAAGAGCAGCAGCAACGCCACATGATTTGTGAGTTGGTACAGAAGGTGGCTCAGCAGGTGATTCGTGCCGAGCTTACTCTGATGCCACAGCAAATTCTGGCGCTGGTGGATGAAACACTGTCTGCGATGCCGGGCAAAGCGGAAACCGTGACGGTTCATCTCAACCCACAAGATCTAGAACGCATTACGCACATTAACGCGGATCTGCCTAAGTCTTGGAAGCTGGTTGCCAACAACGAACTGCCAATTGGTGGTTGTCAGTTAGTGACGGATGATGCGGAAGCAGACGCCAGTTGTGACTCACGCTTAGAGGCGTGCATGGACAACGTAAAACAGCACTTGTTAGACGAAGTCAGCATTCCACAGGTTGAGTCTGAAAATGAGTAGTACATTAAGCCACGAACTATTAAGTGAGCGTTTGAGCGATGCATTAGCATCGCTTGATTCTATTCC
>NZ_JAWOTK010000482.1:0-1011 GCF_033338855.1 Vibrio sp. Vb0937
TTCTTCTATCCATATTCACACAACGTGTAATGAAGGAACATCACTATGAGCAAAATCTACGAAGATAACTCTCTTACCATTGGTAATACGCCCCTAGTTCGCCTAAACAAAGTGAGCAAAGGTAACGTTCTAGCGAAAATTGAAGCACGCAACCCAAGCTTCAGCGTTAAGTGCCGTATCGGTGCAAACATGATTTGGGAAGCAGAAAAAGCTGGCACTTTAAAGCCAGGCGTAGAACTAGTAGAACCAACCAGTGGTAACACAGGTATCGCATTAGCGTTCGTAGCAGCCGCTCGCGGTTACAAATTGACTCTAACTATGCCTGAATCAATGAGCCTTGAGCGCCGCAAGCTACTTAAAGCACTAGGCGCAAACCTTGAGCTAACTGAAGCAGCGAAAGGCATGAAAGGCGCAATTGCTAAAGCAGAAGAGATCGTAGCAAGCAATCCTGAAAAATACCTTCTTCTACAACAGTTCAACAACCCTGCTAACCCGCAAATTCACGAGAAAACCACTGGCCCTGAAATCTGGGATGCGACAGACGGTGAAATCGATGTGCTAGTAGCAGGCGTTGGTACGGGTGGCACTATCACTGGTACAAGCCGTTACATTAAAGGTGAGAAAGGTAAAGCGATCACTTCTGTTGCTGTAGAACCTGCAGAATCACCAGTAATCGCGCAAGCGCTAGCAGGCGAAGAAATTCAACCAGCACCACATAAAATCCAAGGTATCGGTGCAGGTTTCATTCCTGGAAACCTAGATTTGGACATTATCGACCGAGTTGAGCCAGTGACTTCTGAAGAAGCAATTGAGATGGCTCGTCGACTAATGGAAGAGGAAGGCATCCTTGCAGGCATCTCTTCAGGCGCTGCTGTCGTTGCTGCGAACCGAATTGCAGAACTACCTGAATTTGAAGGAAAAACCATCGTGACAATTCTGCCAAGCTCAGGTGAACGTTACCTAAGTACGGCACTATTTGCTGGTATCTTTACCGAAAAAGAGAACCAACAA
>NZ_JAWOTK010000483.1:0-1011 GCF_033338855.1 Vibrio sp. Vb0937
TGCTATCACCACGGAAAATGCAAAAAACTTATTTAAGATTTAAGCAAGACAACAAACGCAACAAGCGGCCATACTAGGTCGCTTTTTTATTGCCTAAATGGTTGGGTGAACAGGCCAAACCTGAAACGATTCAACCAGCAATACTGTAGTGTTGATAGACATAACTATTAACTTGTAACCCTACCCACTTCGCATCATACGTATTCCATCAGTACGCTTCTTGTGACTGTCCACAACTCGACACATTCTTTTCTTATACTGCTATTCGCCTACGTCTTAGCACAGGTGTAAAACAACATGAATACGGATATTGAAATGTGTACACATGGTGCTTACTTGCAACGCGTACCACGCAACTTTTTTCAAAAGCTGCTAGGCATCAAAGAAGTTTATGTTTGTACTAAATGTGGTTACGTGTTGAAAGTTAAGTAGTTAGCCCAAAATAGCAAACCAACCGCAACAAAAAAGCGGCTCATTTGAGCCGCTTTTTACTGTCTAAAAACTGAAGGATTACTCCTCTTCTTCCTCATCTTTACGAGTGTAAAAACGAGCAAAGAACAGACCAACCTCAAACAGTAAACACATTGGGATCGCAAGTAACGTCTGCGAAATCATGTCTGGCGGCGTCAGCAGCATGCCGACAACGAACGCAGCCACAATAATGTATGGACGCTTCTCTTTTAGGTCTTGCGGCGTGGTCGCCCCAGTCCAACAAAGTAGGATAATCGCCACTGGCACTTCGAACGCAATACCAAACGCCATAAACAGCGCCAATACAAAGTCGAGGTAACTCGAGATGTCGGTTGCGAACTCTACCCCACCAAGAGAGATAGCAGTAAAGAAGCCAAACACCAATGGAAATACCACGAAGTAAGCAAACGCCACACCGCAGTAGAACAACAATGAGCTAGAGAACAGCAATGGCATGATCAATCGACGTTCATGCTTGTACAAACCTGGCGCGACAAAGGCCCATACTTGGTACAAGATAAACGGCACCGCAATAAACAC
>NZ_JAWOTK010000484.1:0-1010 GCF_033338855.1 Vibrio sp. Vb0937
TCCATTTTCTAAGGCGGCTAAAATAACGAAAGGCTTAATGGTCGAACCGGGCTCCATTGAGTCCGTGATCACACGGTTACGCATCTTATAACTTTGCCAATCCGTGCGGTTATTTGGGTTGTATGACGGAGCATTAACCATCGCCAAAACGGCACCCGTTTTTACATCCAGCATCACCACGGAGCCAGAGGTTGCACGGTGATCGGCAACCGCCTGTTTGATGGCACGGTAAGCGATAGCCTGCAAACGCTGATCAATGGTCAGCTGCAACGACTTGCCTTCTTGTTTGTCTTGCCAAGCGATGTTTTCAACGACACGGCCATAGCGGTCTTTACGAATGGTCTTTTTACCTTCTTCACCGGTTAGCCATTCATCGTAACTGCGCTCAACCCCCTCTAGGCCATGACCGTCAATGCCTGTCACACCGACAAGGTGCGCACTGACTTCGCCAGCCGGGTAATAACGACGAGACTCCGACTTAAGACCAATACCAGGTAGCTTCAGTTCACGAATGTAGTTTGCCATTGCTGGGCTCACCTGACGCTGCAGGTAAATAAAGCGACGCTTTTCGTTGCGCTTGATTTTGTCAATCAAGCCTTGGCGATCCACACCTAACACATCTGCTAAGGCATACCAGTTTTGTTTCTGACTTAGCGCATTTTCTTTAAAAATGGTGGCTGGATCGGCCCAAACCGCTTCAACAGGCACACTCACCGCTAAAGGTTCACCATTGCGATCAGAAATAATGCCTCGTGCAGACGGGATAGACTTAACACGAATCGAACGTAGATCGCCCTGCTTAATGAGATTATCCGGCTCGATGATTTGAATGTAGGCCACACGAGCGACAAGAAGCGCAAAGGCGCAGAAAACAAAAAACAGCAATAAATGGAAGCGCCAGCGAATCAAAAATGATGGCTCTACTTCTACTTTCGCTGTTTTCGGTGCGGTTTTGGTGTCGTTTACTGCGGCTTTGGGTTTCGCAGAAGACTTACGCTTATTTCCTTGTT
>NZ_JAWOTK010000485.1:0-1010 GCF_033338855.1 Vibrio sp. Vb0937
CGTTAAAGCAATCAGGTGTACGTTGGCTGTGGCTAGCGATTGTGATTTTTTTGGCCGATATAGGCATTAAATACGTTGTCATGAACAACATGGGATATGGCTGGGCAAACCGAATTGAAATTTTGCCTTTCTTCAATCTTCTCTATGTTCACAACTATGGCGCAGCTTTCAGCTTTTTGAGCGATCAAGCGGGTTGGCAACGTTGGTTGTTTACCGGTATCGCGTTTGTAGTCACAGGTCTTTTGACTTATTGGATGAGTAAGCTTCCTGCAAAAGAAAAGTGGAACAACATTGCTTACGCCATGATTATTGGCGGTGCCGTTGGCAACGTATTTGACCGCGTGATCCATGGTTTTGTGGTCGATTACTTAGACTTCTACTGGGGCAATTATCACTGGCCGGCATTTAACCTTGCTGATATGGCGATTTGTCTTGGTGCGGCGATGATTATCCTAGACGGCTTTCGCAAGAAAGACACAGAAAAAGCCTAAATCGTGGCCATGTATATTGGAAAAGTCGAATAACCCTAAGCGTCGTCCGTTGATTCGTACGACGCTTTTTATTATGTTGGAGCGCAAATCCGCACATCAGTGTATAAAAAGACAAAGCGGATAGACGTAATGACCCAAGAACAAGGAAGCAGTAACGTGACAACAATAACGAATGATTCGATAGTAACCCTGCATTTTACGATCAAAATGAAAGATGGTTCGGTGGCAGACAGCACTCATAATATGGGCAAACCAGCGAAGTTTGTGATGGGTGACGGCAGCCTGAGTGAGAACTTCGAGCAGTGCTTGGTGGGGCTCCAATCTGGTGAGAACAAAGCGATTGAACTCAAAGCACAAGATGCTTTTGGTATGCCTAATCCAGACCATATTCATCATATGGATCGCACCAAATTTGTTGGTGAAGCGGAAGTTGAAGTCGGTACTATCATGGCTTTCAGTGGCCCTGATGGTATGGAAATTCCGGGCATCATTACTGAGATTGCTGGCGATTCGGTAACG
>NZ_JAWOTK010000486.1:0-1010 GCF_033338855.1 Vibrio sp. Vb0937
GTCGCTAATGTCGCTGAAATTTCGTGGCCTAATGCATTTGCACGTTCGTCTTGTCCGTAGCGGGAGGTTTGCCCTTCTTTTTCAAGAAGTAAGTTGACCGCTTCAGCCATGCCATAAATGCCGTACATTGGCGCAAAGCGTGACTCTTCAATCAAGCCTTCTTCGGTTAAGAAGCCTTGGAAGAACTGTGATTGTTCATGCAAGTGCGAGCTTCTTGCATCCATCAACTCCGTCATTAGTTGATGATACGTCGGTAATACATTACTGAAAAAATCGTCGCGACTTGCTGCACGTTTCGCCACTTCTTTTAGATTCATGCGTACAAGCGTGTTTGAACCACCAGCTAGCGGGAGTGAGTTGTAGCAACTGACGATACCAAACCGCGCTCCGTCATAAGCATTTGCGTGAATTGGGTAATTCGCAATATGAGGCGTGTTACAGTCACAAATGTTTGTCGTCGCCTGACGTAACAAATCATCTGGTGTGATCGATTCGTCGTACATAAACGTGAGATTTGGTGCAATTTGCTTGAGCTCTGCGTCCACACGTAAAATAGTGCGACAGATAACGTTGTCTGTCGGCCCGATATTCACGTGCATGCAGGCATCCGGCAACGTGCGATCCAACATGATCCAGAAATGTCGAAGTTTTTTGTAAATCTGCGCTTCAGTTTGGTCGCCTACATAAGGCATCAGGACGTCGTCTAACTGCCCTAAATACACCGGAATATTAGTAACTGACGGCACATGATGATAAATGATGGTAAGCATATTTAGCGCATCATCAAAATCTTCTGCAGGTGACAACTCCAAATACTCAGAGCCTTGAGATAAAAACTTCGCATAGTCAGGTAAAACATAACGCGGTTTAAAAGGCGCATGACCTTCAAACATGTCACAGATTACGCCATCGCTCATCGCTTCACGAAGTGCTTCAGAAATGGGCATGTATGGAATACATGCTTCAGCTTCTAAAGCGAGGAAGTTAGACTTCTGTTTCGGAGACAAACG
>NZ_JAWOTK010000487.1:0-1009 GCF_033338855.1 Vibrio sp. Vb0937
GCTATCGATGAGCGACTGCAAGTCGTCCACCGGATACAGATAAGCATCTTTCAATTCGCCAACTTGCGCTTCCACATCACGTGGTACAGCAATATCGACTAACAGAATAGGTTGATGACGACGTTGTTTCAGCGCTGTTTCGACCATGCCTTTACCAATAATAGGCAACGGACTCGCTGTTGAGCTAATCACGATGTCCGCTCTTGCGAGGTGGTCTGGGATTTCGTTCAGGCTGATTACTTCTGCACCAAACTGCTCAGCTAACCCTTGAGCACGCTCTTTGGTGCGGTTTGCGACTATCATTTTTGTGCAGCCGTTCGACGCTAAGTGCTTCGCGACCAGTTCGATGGTTTCACCTGCCCCGACAAGTAAGACTGTCGAGTCAGATAACGATTCGAAAATGTGTTTTGCTAATGTACATGCGGCGTAAGCCACCGACACAGCATTGCCACCGATATCAGTTTCCGTACGAACTCGTTTTGCAACAGAAAACGTTTTTTGGAACAGCTTATCAATCGAAGAGTCTACAGCTTGATGATCACGTGAATCAGAAAATGCCTGTTTCACTTGACCTAAGATCTGCGGCTCACCAAGTACCAGTGAATCAAGGCCACACGAGACGCGCATCAAGTGTTTAATTGCCGCTTGTTCTTCGTGTACATACAAACTTGGCATCAAGTCTTCACGGCTCACTTGGTGAAATTGAGCGAGCCAATCGATCAGCTTGTTTCGCGCTCCTTGCTTAACGTCGCAGTACAACTCAGTACGGTTACAGGTTGAAACAATCACACTGCCGTTAACCGCTTCGTGCTCTCTGAGTTGCTCAAGTGCAGGGCCGAGCTTATCAGGCCCGAACGCCACTTTCTCTCGCAAGTCAACAGACGCTGTATTGTGATTAATTCCAATAGCAAGCAAGGACATCTAACGTGGTATCTCTGAGATCGGTTATAAAATAGGTTCAGAATTTTACTGTAAGCACGCATTTATTGAAAGGGTAAGCCGGATTTGT
>NZ_JAWOTK010000488.1:0-1008 GCF_033338855.1 Vibrio sp. Vb0937
CTCCTATCAGGAGACTGGCGCGCGTGAGTGGGCGTTTAAATCCGACGATAAGACGTACCAAGTTACCGTTGATGGCAACTTATGCACCAACAACTCTTCCGCGTTACGAAATGTCGCGCTGTTAGGGCAAGGTGTTATCTACGTGCCTCGTGTATTGGTGTATGAAGATTTAAAGCAGGGCAGCTTGATCCAGTTGTTCAAAGAAGAAACGGCGAAATGCTTGGGTATCTACGCTGTCTACCCATACACAAGGCAGCAACCCGAGAAGATTAAGATCTTCATTGATCATCTATACAACAGCTTCCAAAGTCAAAATCATCGATTTTAAATCAAGTCTACAACGCCATTGGTTACTTTGGTGTTGTGGTTTTGTTTCCACTTTTTCTCATAAATAATTCATCCAATTTAGCCACTTACACGGTGTTACTCCCTCATCACTTACTTTGATAACAAGACGTTGCGCACGCATGTTAAAGAATGGTTTTGTTATTGTTTCTTTTTGGAAACGGTCTGTTTCTTTCGTTCTAACGTCGGTTTGTGAACGCTAAGTTACAGAAAAACAACAGATTAATTGCGCTATGTGAGTGCTGGTTAAGGTTTGTACGCTTGACCTTGATGGACGCAGGGAAATTGACTGCTTATAGTGAGCCAAACTCAAATCCACACCGTGTCTGGTTGGATGTGAGTGATGCAAAATAACTAGAGATACGGATATGAAACAAAAGCAGCTGATAGAAGAATTTAAAACGATAGTCGGGGAAGAGAATGTCCTGACCGATCAGGTTAAAACCAAATACTACCGCTCAGGTTTTCGCTCTGGTAGTGGTACAGCGCTTGCCGTCGTGTTTCCTAACACTTTGTTAGAACAATGGAAGATCATTAAACAGTGTGTCGAGGCGAACTGCATCATTATCATGCAGGCTGCGAAAACAGGTCTCACAGAAGGCTCTGCACCAAGTGGTAACGACTATGACCGCGATGTCGTGGTGATCAACATTACCAAAATCA
>NZ_JAWOTK010000489.1:0-1007 GCF_033338855.1 Vibrio sp. Vb0937
TCTGAGAATCGATGTCGATACTGCTGCAGTCAGGACATACTTCTACATAATTCAAGTGTCCACTATTGCAATGGGAGCAAACACGAATTCTGTCAATCAGCGCTTCTGGCTCTAATACTCCCCGGCCTTGCTCGGAGAGTACGTATCGATAAGTGGAATAAATATCAGGAAACAGAAGGTCAATTATCGGAAACGAATAAATCGACGTAGACTCTAAACTTTTTAAAGCGCTCACTCGACGCTGACGATTTACTCCAAGCCAACCAATCAACGGGTCCAACACGTCCGGTTCGTCAATGGAGTCGATCTTGCTTTGAATGGATCGCCAAACTTTTTTTGACTCTAATTCTTCAAATACACCGTCGGCAATACATCGAGAATAAGGAGTTTCCACAGTGACATAAACCGCCCATGACCAACGCCCTTTCTCTTTAAAAAATGCTTTTAACGCATGGTTTATCTGCTGAGTGTCTTGGTAGGAAATACACACCATCCCCCCCAAACCAACTGGGACCTCTTCGATCTGATTAACTAAGATAACTCCCTCACAGAAATTACTTGTTGGCGGTTCGCCTACCCAATAGAAACTTTTATTTTTTAATGACATTGCATTAGTTCTCACGACCAAAATATTTGCTCATCACAATAAAATATAGGACTAGATACCATAAAACCTTCCTATATTTTCCAAAGTTGAGAGCACACTTATATCTTTGACCTTGGCAGAGTGAGGCAAACTCTCTTTGCTACCAACCAAAATCAGTGCGCACAAAAATGTCAAGCCAGCATAAATTTGCTACTTGCCCAATCGAACAATAGGAATAAGTTACTAACTAGCTATAACTTAGTAAGTTAAAGCTAGTGTTTCATTCAGCAAAGAGAAGGGTGAGCTGTAAACAGCACAATGTTGTAGAAAGAGCATGATAAACCTTTTTAAGCAAGCTGATATACGACGAAATTGATGCCGAAATAGGTCCTTGTATTCACATCAAGCTAATTGTTATTTG
>NZ_JAWOTK010000490.1:0-1007 GCF_033338855.1 Vibrio sp. Vb0937
TTCCTTGTAAACATTTTGCTCGGAGAGCTCTATTGTTTTGCGCTTAATTTAGCAGGATTTTTTGTTGCCTGTAAAATCACGAACTTATTGTTAGAAGCGATGAGTTTCACATTCTTATCACCAAACAGACGTTTCAACTTGGCATCGTAGCCGAGGTGACGGTTTCCTATGACGAGTAACTTGCCATTTTGGTTCAAAATTTGTTTTGCATCACAGAACATTTGCCATGCTATATGATCGGTAATGGCTTGTTGCTGATGGAACGGTGGGTTACACATGATTAAATCGCAACTGTCAGGTTTGAATCCATCCAAACAGTTATTGGCCACGCACTGAATGTCGCGACCTTCGCCCAAGTTATCCAATAAGTTCTGCTTGGCAGATTCAAGCGCCATGAAGCTTTCATCAACGCAAGTCAGTCTTACATTTGGATTGAGTTGACCTGCTTTTACCGATAAGACGCCGTTACCGCATCCCAAATCGATAATGTGGTTGATTGAGGCGTCTTGAGGAATATGTTGCAGCATAAAACGCGCACCTAAATCTAAGCTTTCTCCTGAATAGACATTTGGCAGGTTTTTAAGCTGAATGTGTTCACCTTCGACACCCCAAGCCGTGATTGGATCTACTTCAATTCTTGGTTCTGCATTGGCCTGAGAAAAGACCAGTCGATGCTTTTTCCACGCCAGTGACGTTTTAGTCTCTCCAAGGTATTTTTCGAACAATTTTAATGTAGACGTATGGATTTCTTTGGCTTTGTTTACAGCAATAACAGGGCAAGCGGTTGGAAGCATCTTGCGAAGTTGGCTCAAGATCCAAACAAGATGACGATTACTTTTAGGTAGCTGGACTAACACAAGATCTGTATTCGCAGGAATACTGTCCATTGTGGTCAGAAATGCCACTTTATTACATTGATTGTCTTCAAGATTTTTTTGAGCACCTTTGTGAGAGACGAAAGAATCGCTCATAAAAGTGACATGATGTTTTTCAGAAAACCAGCAAGC
>NZ_JAWOTK010000491.1:0-1006 GCF_033338855.1 Vibrio sp. Vb0937
CCTGCACAGCGCAGAACATATCTCGCTCGCACAGTGGCAATGCCTGTTTAACCACCCGAAATTGGAGCGCGTATTTGGTGCGACGACCAAGGTTGATGCCGATGTTAAAACGTTCGCAACGCTCATCCACTTACCAACGCTGGATGAACGCAAAGAAGATATTGGCCCACTTTACAAACACTTCGTGCGTCATGCAGCAAGCCGTTATCAGCTGCAACCACCGCACATCAGTTTGGACGAAGTACGCCGAATTACAGAGCTTTCTTGGCCAGAAAACGTTAAACAACTACGCCAATTTGCGGAGCTGCGCGCTCTCAAACCTGAGACTTTTCGCATGGAAGATTGGGACAGTGAAAAGAGCATCGAAATTCAGAGCATGACTCAACGCACAGAACACTTTGAATATTGTCTGTTATTTGATGCATTGCAGCGACACAGAGGCAGACTTAAAGAGGTTCAACTAGAATTACAAGTGTCACGCAAGACCTTGTACGACAAACTAAAAAAACATCAGTTGGACAAATCGAAGTTTAAGGCTCAGTAGCAATACCTCAAAATCTCTTCAGCCTTTCAGCAAGAACGGGCTGAAGCCAGACGGGTAACCAGAGCGAATGTCCTCTGTTACTTATTTTTATTAGCCGGAATGCTGACATGATCGGGTAATAATAATAAGATCAAAAAGATAATCCGTATTTATATAAGCAGAGAATGTGATGAGCCGAGACAACTACAACAAACTCAGCAATGATGAGCTGGATTTTGTCGATGACAAAACCGCCGCACTGCTTCTCAACACCCCAAATAGTGCCCGACTAATGTTGTGGGTTATGGTGTTGTTTTTTGTTGCAGCCATTGGTTGGGCGTCGTGGGCACAGATCGACCAAGTCACCGTCGGTCAAGGTAAAGTAATTCCCTCTTCTCAAATCCAAGTAGTTCAAAACTTGGAAGGTGGTCTCGTCAAAGAAATTCTGGTGAAGGAAGGCCAACTGGTGAAAAAAGGTCAGCA
>NZ_JAWOTK010000492.1:0-1005 GCF_033338855.1 Vibrio sp. Vb0937
CTGAAGTGATCTGATAACCCATATCAAACACTTTTTCTTCTTGCGCTTCACCTTTCAGACGCGCAATTAAAAGCTCTGCACTCTTTACACCAATTTGGAAACGAGGCGTATCAACGCTGGTCAGCTTCGGACTGATGGTCTGACCGATATCCAAGGCGTTATAACCCACCACCGCTAATTGCTGCGGGACTTGAATGCCACGCTGCTGCGCACTCAGCATAGTACCAATTGCGATGTCATCGTTGGTACAGAACACCCCGTCGAGCGTTGGGTACGTTTCCAGTGCGCGTTCAAGCAAATCATGCGCAAGGGAGAAACTGGAGTGCACGCCAGTTAACACATGTTTGGGTTCGAGCCCGACTTCATTCATCGCGCGATCGTAACCTTGCATACGCAGTTTGGTACGCGTGTCCAAACGCGCGCCGAAATAAACAATGGTGCGTTTACCAGCGTCCAACATACGTTTCACCGCGTTGTACGAAGCGTCTTCATGATCCAAGCCCACAGCCATATCAATCGGTTGTGGCGGCAATTCCATGGTTTCGACCACCGGAACGCCAGCGTTTTTGATCATCTGCAACGTGCGTGGAGTGTGGTGACTTTCAGTCAAAATCAACCCATCCACTTGGTAGGAAAGCAAAGAGGCGATTTTGCGCTCTTCCTCCAACTCATCGTAGCTAAAGTGTGCCAGTAGTGTTTCGTAGCCGTTAGCCTTAGTGACCGTCTCTATGCCCTGAACAAAGGAAGCAAAAATTTGGTTGGACAGAGAAGGAAGTAAGATGCCGATGGCTTTGCTGGAAGACTTAGACAACATCGCGGGGGCGCGATTTTCGATGTACCCCATCTCCTCGATTACCGCGGCAATTTTCACGCGGGTCTTCTCAGCCACCGATTCTGGATTGCGCATATAGCGCGAAACCGTCATCTTCGTTACGCCAACTTGGTCTGCGACATCCTGCAATGTCGTTCGTGTTTTTTTATTCTGTTGAGCCATAAATATGTGAT
>NZ_JAWOTK010000493.1:0-1005 GCF_033338855.1 Vibrio sp. Vb0937
AGTCGGTGAGCGTTGTCATACTCTTGTTGAGCTTGCTGAGCAAATTCGTTACTTCTACGAAGATTTCTCTGAGTTTGAAGCGGGCGCAGCGAAGAAGCACCTACGTGGCGTAGCGAAAGAACCTCTAGAAGTAGCACTTGCGAAAGTGGAAGCGATCACAGAGTGGACGACAGAAAACCTACACCAAATGATCGCTGACGTATGTGCAGAGCTTGAAATTGGCATGGGTAAAATCGGTATGCCACTTCGTGTTGCAGTAACAGGCGGCGGTCAATCACCTTCTGTTGATGCTGTAATGGCGTTGATCGGCAAAGAACGTTGTGTTGCTCGCATCAAAATGGCGCTAGAGTTCATTGCTGAGCGTGAAGCAAACGCATAATTAGACTGAATAAATAGTCATTCTAAGCCGCGATATTTGTCGCGGCTTTTTTGTATCTGAAGGTTCACAGCACTATAAAGCTTAATCTTGCTAAGGATATAAACTGCTCGTTTTGCTTTTTAGTTGTTCAAAAATGGATAAGTTTTTGTAATCCATATATGCCTAATATGAATGAAAATTAACCGTTCGCATTCAAAATATCTCTCTGATTTATATTTATAAATCCTAAAGTTCCCTAATTATTGTCTCAATATTGAGAAATAAACTTGCTTTAGCTGTCTGGTTTTAAAAAGTGACGCAAACGTTTGCGTGGTTGGTGGGGTGGGTCTTTGAGTGCTTAAGATCACATAATGTAGAACTTTTTGATGACACGAAATTGACAGTTTTGGGATTTGTCTCGTGATTTCTTAGCGTTATAGTTCAACCCGTCAGTGAGAACTCGATAACGATATGCATCACTGCACTGGAAATATACCCAAGTGACTTTCCATAAATTTTTTGCATGTGCATAAAGCGGAAGTTGCTTCGGTATCCACTCAAGGAATGAATAAAAAGAATTGAAATACAACGTCAGTGTTATTAGGCGGCGCATTTCGTCATCGAATTAAAAAAAAGTACTTCTTTAG
>NZ_JAWOTK010000494.1:0-1004 GCF_033338855.1 Vibrio sp. Vb0937
AGAACTGTCTCTTTTGTGGCATCGCTAGAAATCATAAGCACAGCGGTTGTGTCTGAAATCAGTTGTGCTCTGCTCAGGAGGTGAACGAGATCCAAACCGGTGTATTTTTCTGCAAGATGGTAATCAATCACTAAGAAGGAATAAAAGCGAGTTTTTGCGGCGAGTAAGGCCGCTTGCGTGTTAGTCACGCAAGTGATGTTAGAAGCTTTTGCGCCTAATGCAATGAGTTGGTGTTTCACTAGCAGTGATGATGTAGAACAGTCATCAACGACCAGGATATTGATATCACCAACGGCGACTCTTCCCTCGGCCAAAGTCTATCTTCCTTACTACAGCTACACTAATAAGCTAGTCATCTGAGTGCATAAAGGCAAGGCGTTTTTGAGGAAAGGGGCTTAGAAGCCCCTTAAATGAAACAAAATTCGTTAACTTTGCTTGGAATCTTGCTCAATTTGTTTCATCAAATCGTTCGCTTTCTTCATTGCTCGTCTAGCGCTGGTGGTCTTTCTCTTATTCAACAGAATGTCGGAGAATTGTAGATACTTGTCCGCTGTTTGGAAGCGTAGGTCATTGATATCTTGGAATCCAACAGGGAAGTTTTCAGAGAATTTATCGACGTCTTTAACTAACTTATCCAAATGTACAGTGGTTCTTGCTTGCTTTAGGCGATAGTACAGGCCATCAAACTCGTCTTGATACAAGATACGAGCGGCATCGATAGGGAAAGGTAACGGATTGCTCGAATCTATCGCCGTTTCATAGAGCTTCATTTCGAGCACCGCATCTTTCATCGCATTGCTTATCTCTAAGTTAGCTTTATGTTCATCGCTATTGGTGAAGAACGTGTTGCCAACCTTTATCAATGTTACTAATGCCGCTGCATCACGATCTTTCAACGCGTCACTTAAGTGTTTACCAAACACGTCACTAGAAAGTGAGCTCGGTACGAAAGGGTAGTCCTGATGGATCTGGTTTAGCTCTTCTTTTAGCTCATAGATAGACTT
>NZ_JAWOTK010000495.1:0-1003 GCF_033338855.1 Vibrio sp. Vb0937
ATTACCAAGATGGACAGCGTCATAACTCAGAGCGAGAGGAAGGGTTTGGCTTGGGTCATACCGAGCTTAGTTTGTCTGCAAACATTGACGACAAATTCCATGGCGCTTTGACGACAGTGCTGGAAAGCCATGCTGACGACACCGAACTGATGTTGGAAGAAGCGTTTATCGAAACCTTGGCTTTGCCTTACGGCTTTAATGTCCGAGCGGGGCGTTTTCTTTCCGATTTTGGTTACTTGAACAACCAACACATGCATACCGATAGTTTTGTTGAGCGTCCATTAGCGTACCGAACGTTTCTTGGTTCGCATTACTATGATGATGGCGTGAGAGCGAGCCTTGTTCTTCCGACAGATCTGTTTGTGAAATTTGGTGTTGAGGCGCTAAGTGGCAGCAAGATGTCGGCAGTGGATGAGGGTTCTGACGTTGGTGTATTTACCTCAACATTAAAACTAGGTAGCGACATTTCAGATTCTTCTAGTTGGCAATTTGGCTTGAGTTACCTGCGAAATAAGAACGGCAAGGTGGAAGAATTTGCTGACCACGATCATCATGCTGATACCGGTCATGACCATGAACATAGCCACGCTGCTGCGATTACTGGTGCGAATCTTTATGGTGCTGATTTTGTTTGGAAATGGGCCCCGGATGGTAACTACAAGTACCGCAACTTTACGTTTTCTGCCGAGTACATGTTGTTGGATGGTGTGGTCGACAGCAAATTTAAAGATGAAGCTGAATCCCCTGATAACTTAACAGCATATTACGTTTCGGGTGTATACCGATTTAGCCCTAGCTGGTCTGCTGGCGTTCGTTACGGCGAAGCGGAAAGCTACGATGGTCATGCTCATGGTGACCACATGCATTTCACTGCGCTAAATGATAAAGAAGTCGATGCGATGATTGCGTGGGATTCTTCGCACTTTGGTACTGTTCGTGCGCAGTACACGCGTGCAGAAAACCAAGACAAAGAAAAAGAGAACGTCTTTACATTGCAATACGT
>NZ_JAWOTK010000496.1:0-1002 GCF_033338855.1 Vibrio sp. Vb0937
AAATATAAATCAATGTTGAGGGATACAATGCAAGGGTTTCGAATTACCACGTCGTTAGATGACATGGATTTAGACGTTATCTACCAGTTCATTTCAAACAGTTATTGGGGAAAGGGCATTCCAAGAGAACGCCTTGAGAAGTCATTGCGCCATTCGTTCTGTTTCGCGGTTTTGGATGACGAAAATCAACTCGTCGCTTTTGCTCGGTTAATTACCGATCGCACCACGTTTGCGTATCTTGCCGATGTGTTTGTAGTGGAGGCACACCGTGGTAAAGGCATCAGTAAGTGGTTGATCTCAGAAATTGTTGCTCATCCAGAACTACAAGGCTTACGCCGTATGATGCTTGCAACCCGCGATGCTCATGGGTTGTACGAACAGTTTGGGTTCACCCCTATTGCTCCAGTAGAAAACTTCATGCAAATCTGGAAACCGAATGTTTATCAGAGCTAAATCATGATGAGAGTTGAAGCTCAACAAGTGGCAATCAGATACCTCAAAACAACAGACGCTGCTCCCCTGTTTGAAAACTATTTAGGCGATGAGCAAGCATGCCGCTTCCTCAATCGCCAAGCCCACCAAAATGTTAATCAAACCCTTGAAGCTATCGAAAGATGGCGTGCTCAATATGATCAAAAGTCTCCCAATCTATTAGTCTTCACCATTGAAGAACTTACTTCTCAAACTCCTATAGGCTGTCTGGTGCTGATACCTGAGCAAGACAGCAGTGAAATCCATTTTGGTATTTCTGCTCGCTATCAGGGAAAAGGCTATGCAACCCAAGCCTGCAAACTTGGCGTTGTTTACCTGCAAAGCTTGGGTATAACGCGCATTCGCACTACCCCGCATATTGGCAACCACGCGAGTATTCGTGTGTTGGAGAAATGTGGCTTTATCAGCCAAGGCATTTTAAAAGCG
The DNA here is from genome assembly GCF_033338855.1 of Vibrio sp. Vb0937. Classification (NCBI taxonomy): domain Bacteria; kingdom Pseudomonadati; phylum Pseudomonadota; class Gammaproteobacteria; order Vibrionales; family Vibrionaceae; genus Vibrio; species Vibrio sp. Vb0937. Next base: position 919 of record NZ_JAWOTK010000496.1, read on the forward strand.
CATGCGGTTTTTCCTGCTTTAGGACGTGAGGCGCAAGACTGTATGGATATGCGATTGGAGGATACAGAACTGCGCGATTTTGCA
>NZ_JAWOTK010000497.1:0-1002 GCF_033338855.1 Vibrio sp. Vb0937
CATGATGTTTTGCCAGTGATGAGATAACATACCGCTTATTCAAGGTTAGATTTTGCACAGCCTAACGCTTGAGTGAAGCGATAACGAATAACATAAGTGGGAGAGATTGAGTGCATGAGCACGAATTTACACTGGCAGTCGTTCGGTCAGGGACCGGATTTGGTGTTGCTGCATGGCTGGGGGATGAATGGCGCAGTTTGGCAGCAAACGGTCGAATCTCTGCAGGCCGATTTTTGTGTCCATGTCGTCGATCTTCCTGGATATGGTTTTAGCGCTGGGCATCATGGTGAAGACCTCGCACAAATCGCTGCCATGGTACTAAAAGATGCGCCAGAGAAAGCAGTGTGGCTAGGTTGGTCGTTGGGTGGTTTGGTTGCCACGCACATTGCGCTCAATGCTCCTCAGCGAGTGAGTAAGCTGATCACCGTCGCCAGCTCACCAAAATTTGCCGCAGAAAAACCGTGGCGCGGCATTCAACCGAATGTACTGAGCGCGTTCACCTCTCAGTTACTAGAAGACTTCTCACTGACCATTGAGCGCTTTATGGCGCTGCAAGCCATGGGAAGTCCGTCTGCACGTAAAGATGTTAAACAACTCAAACAAGCGGTGCTATCGCGTCCTCAGCCGAACCCAGAGTCATTATTGGTTGGTTTAAATATTTTGGCGGATGTTGACCTGCGTGATGCTTTGGTTTCCTTGGCGGTGCCGATGCTACTCCTTTACGGTCGTTTGGATGGTTTGGTGCCGATTAAAGTGGCGACCGATCTCAGCCAGCAACTGCCTCACACGCAACAGTTTGTCTTTTCTCAATCTTCTCATGCACCGTTCATGACCGAACATGATGAATTTTGTGCGAAAGTTCGAGATTTCGCTCAGGATTAAAATCGTGCAGTGAAAAAGGCTAAAGTTGATTAAAATTTGGCCGATATAATTGTCGGTAAGGTTTTATTCGTAAATAAGGCCAAGCCATATTGACGAGTTGGGCGACTCTGAGGAGGGTTC
>NZ_JAWOTK010000498.1:0-1000 GCF_033338855.1 Vibrio sp. Vb0937
GCCTTTGATCCTGTTGCTTGCAACAGCCAAGTCGATATTGAGCATCAGCAAACCTCGGCTCAATCCCCTGTCGTGGAGCTAGTTTCTATCGACAAAACGGTATCTGAACGGCCTGAACTGACGGCTGCTGAAATCGTAATTTCTGGCGGTCGTGGTGTGGGCAGCAAAGAGAACTTCGAGCTTATCGAAAAAGTCGCCGACAAACTCGGCGCAGCGATTGGCGCGTCTCGCGCTGCTGTCGATGCAGGTTTTGTCGCTAACGACTTACAAGTCGGTCAAACCGGCAAAATCGTCGCGCCTAAGCTTTACATTGCCGTAGGGATCTCTGGTGCAATCCAACACCTTGCCGGCATGAAAGAGTCGAAAGTGATTGTTGCGATCAATAAAGATCCAGACTCCCCAATCTTCGAAGTGGCGGATTATGGGTTAGTCGGCGATCTGTTTGAGATATTGCCTCAGCTCGCTGAACAACTATAAATAAACCGACTAAGGGCGAGCATGATGATGCTCGCCCTTTTTGATCAACGTAAGTTAACAATGGATTGAAAATAGAGGGAACTATGCCAAGCCAAACTCCTATTTGGTCGCCATCTGCTGAGCGAGTCAGAGACAGTAACCTGCTTCGATTTATCGAGAGCACTAATGCACGAAACAGCGCAAGTAATGAGATTAGCGATTATGCGTCATTACACCGCTGGTCTATTGAACACAATGACGCATTTTGGCAGCACACTTGGCAATTTTGTAAAGTCGTTGGCAAGTTAGGTTCACAAGTCAAAAGTTTAGGCGAGCCAAAATGGAGCGATTCAAACTCACCAAATATCAACAGAGATACGGTTTGGTTCTGCGATACAACCCTTAACTACGCTCAGAATTTACTTGTACACGCAGAGCAATCACCAGAGCGACAATTGATTGTTTTCAGCAATGAAAATGGCGAGCAAAAACAGCTCTCTGGTCAACAATTGATTGAGCAAGTGTCCATCGTCCAACAATGGTT